>CAZZGG010000042.1:9062-19989 GCA_964654125.1 uncultured Oscillospiraceae bacterium | reverse complement strand
CTGGCACTGGCAGTCAAAACCAGTTCATTGGCTGCCTTGGGCCAGCGGCCCTCTAAAAGGCGGACCCGGCCCAGCTGGCGCGAGCTTTCATCAAGATAGCCCAGGGCTAGACCAGTATTTTTTTCAGCTTGATCCAGGCTTAAGATCAGACCTTTTGCCTGGTAGAGGAAAGCATCCAGCTGCCCCTGACCGGGACCCTCCCAGGCCTGGTCTGCTGCTACTGCAGCTTCATAGTAGATGTCTGTAAAGGCCCCATAGGTATCAAGCTTGCTGCTCTGGGCGGCAGTTAGATAGTTGGCAACTGTGCCATAAAGCAAGTAGGGCAGGGCCATGCTGACAGCCAGGAGCAGCAAAAGTAAAAACAGCAGACCCTGGCGCCTGAAGAGGCTGCGGTGGCTGAGGCTAAAAAAGCCCGGCCGCGGATTAGCTTTATCAGCAGTCATCAGGTCACCTCTTTTTGCCAGCTATCGTGGCTGATGCGGCCATCAGATAAGCTGATGATCCGGTCAGCCTGCTTGGTCAGCTCCAGATTATGGGTGACCATGACCAGGGTCTGGGCGAACTGGGTATGCATCTGGCGCATTAAATCCATGAACTGCTGGCTGTTTTGGCTGTCCAGGTTGCCGGTTGGTTCATCAGCAATGATTAGGGCAGGCCGCATCAGGATGGCCCGGGCAATGGCAACCCGCTGCTGCTCACCGCCTGAGAGCTGGTCCGGAAAAAAGGATAAGCGGGCCAATAGGCCCAGCTGGCCGAGCACTTCCTCCTCCAAGGCCGGGTCTGGCCTGCGTCCGGCGATAGCTTGGGGCAGCCGGCAATTATCCAGTACATTCATGCTGCGGACCAGATTATAGGCCTGGAAAATATAACCGATCTGCCTGCTGCGGAAGCGAGCCAGGCTGGCTTCGCTCATCTCATAGAGCGAACTGCCAGCCAGCGTGACTGAGCCATGGTCAGGCCTTTCCAGACCGGCCATGACATTGAGCAAGGTGCTTTTGCCAGCCCCGCTGGGGCCGGTGATAGCTAAAAAACTGCCCTGAGTGACACTGCAGCTGACCTGATCCAGGGCCAGAACAGGCGTGGTACCGGCATGATAGAGCTTACTAACCTGCTCTGCATGTAAAATAATGGACATCTAGGACCTCCTCAAGGAAATTGGGTCATCTGCGGCAGCCGGTCAGATAGGGCAGGTAAGGCCGGCACCAGGCTGCCACTAGCAGCGGGACCTGTAAAACTAAATAACAAGGCCAGCAGAAGCAGGCTCAAGATTAGAGGGAAAAGCAAGTTTTTTTGAGCCGTTTTGTTCAGTCTGGCCAAGGCAAGCAAGCGGATCTTCAGCTCTTGCCGGTTGGTCCAGGCGGCACTTTTCTGGCAAAGTAGTTGCGGCCGTCTCTTTGTAGCAACTGGCAAGAGGGAATAAAGGGTGCGGGCATAGGGGGCCAGCTGCTGCTGGCCTAGTCGGCTGACTGTGTATTGATCGCAGGCACACTCGCTGTCTAGAAGAAGCAGGGCAGCCACATACCAGACAAGCGGGTTGTACCAGTGTATGATCAAAAGCAGGATGCGTAAACGGTGCCAGAGCGGGTCCTTGAGCTGGGCATGCGACAACTCATGCATGAGTATATGATGGGAGCGCTCCCGGTCAGCTAAAAGATCCGGGTGAATAAAGATAATCTGCTTTTTACCTTTTTTGCTCAGGCAAGCCGAAGGCAGTAAACTGCTTTCATAGACCGGCAGGCCGATACCAGTGATCTGCCGAGGTCTCGCCTTAGCCAGTAGGGCCTTGTGCAGTCTTTGCTGTAGCAGCAGAGCCCGTCCGGCCATGAACAAAGCACCAGCTATATATATGGCCAAGGCCAAGTAAAGCAGCGCTTTATCCGGCTGCGGCGGGACAAGATCGGGGCGGAAAACAAGGATTGGAGAAAGAGGTGGCAAAAAACTAAAAGGCAGAATGGCCCGCCCAATCAGGGGCAGCCAGAGATAAAGGCGCTGGCGGCCAGTCAGCTGCTGATAAAAAATCTGGCGGCAGGCAAGGCTCAAGACTGCCAGCAGGCTGGTTTTAAGAGCGTGATCTAAAAAAAGATTAATCATGCTTCATCCTCGCCGGCCTTTTGACTTGTTTCATCCATTTGGCGGATAATCTGTTGGATCTCTTTTTGCTCCTCATCCGTGAGGGCCTTTTCCTTCAGGATGGTACTGAGCATTAAGCTGAAAGAGCCGGAAAAGGCCTTATCAATCAGCTCGCGGGTTTCTTCAACAGCCGCATCTTCTCTGGCGATCTTGCTGAAATAGACCCGGGCTGGTCCTTTTTTTAAAAAAGCAACAGCTGATTTGGCCTCCAGGCGCTTGAGAAAACTGATCACAGTGTGCCTGCCCCAGCCGGTCTTGTCGGCCAGCTGGCGGGTCAACTGGGCTACTGTCAGTTCGCCATGTTCCCACAGCTCGTGCATGATCTTCCATTCAGCATCAGTTAGTCTGACAGTCAAAAAAACACCTCCAACTGTAATTTACCAGACCAGAATAACATTTATGTAGACAAACGTCTACATGCTTTGCTTTGTCTAGATAAAATCATGCTCAAATAATCAAGCGCTGCTGCTAAATGCTTGTTAAAATAAGCCTGACTGAGTAGTCAACAGGATCAAGCGGGAGTAGATTTATGGAAAAATTCGCTGTCTTAACCAAATCACTTAACTATATTGAAGAAAACCTTGCCAAAGCCCTGACCAGGCAGATGATCGCTGATCATGTCTTTGTCTCACTTTCCCAGCTGGAAAAACTCTTCAATTATGCCCTAGGCCTAGGTATGAACAGCTATATCAGTAAAAGACGCATGACCCAGGCTGCCCGCGACCTGGTCAGTACTGACCTGACTATTACGGACCTGGCCCTGAAGTATCAATATGCTTCCTTGGAAGCCTTTAGCAGGGCTTTCAAAAGGGTCTGGCAGGTCAATCCATCCAGTTTTAGGCAAAGTTGGAAGTTTACCGGCATCTTTCCCAGAATTAATTTCAGTGTGCAAAAAGGAGATGATCTTTACATGGCAAGAAAAAGAGTTGATTTAAGCGAAGCCTATGATTACTTATCAGGCAAAAGAGGCAGCCTTGTTTTGTGTTTTGACATCCAGCACTTGACAAGCTTTAACGCCATTTCTAGAAAAGCAGGTGATGCGGCCATCCTGGCTGCAGCTGCCCGGATTGACCAGGTTGCCACGGATGAAATGCTGGTCTTACGGATTGGCGGTGATGAATTTGCTTTGCTCACAGGCCTGCTCTGCAACGAGGCGGCGCAGGAGCTGGCCAATCAGGTCCTGGCCCAAAATGGCCAGCCCATCCTATTTGAAGAACAAGAGCTGCCCCTGGCTCTTTGGTGCGGCATGACCAAGATCCCCGAGCAGCTCAGTTATCAGGAGTTTTTCAGCACCATGCATCAGGTGATATCTGCCAGCAAAGACTAGCTAAATCTGCACCACCCGCTTGATGGCTGCTTCCTCTGCTAGGATATACTGCATGATCTGGCTGTTTTTGCGGGCCAGCTCCTGCTGGTCCGGCTGACTGGTAAAATAGGCCAGGCAGACCAGCTGGATAGATAAGACGACAGAGAAGACAGCTTCTTTTTCCGCCCTGCTGAAGCTGTTGACCTTGGCATAGCCAGCCAGGATGCTGGCTAAAAGATCAGGCCAGACACTGTAAGCTCCGTCATCTGCTTCAGAAAAAATAGCTGTAGCCAGATAGCAAGGATCCCAGAGCCGGGTATAAACCTGGCTTAGGTCAAAATCGATAAACCCACTGACTTCATGGTTGTTAAACAGGATATTTCCTGGATTGGGGTCGCGGTGGATCAGTTGGCGGGGCAGCTGATCCAGCTGGGCCAACAGGCTATTTTTCAGATTGCCAGTCAGGCCCCAAAAGCTGGGCGCTTGACTGGCCAGGGCCTGGCGGATGCTTTTATCCAGGGCATTTTCATCTGGCAACTTAGCCAGCTGGGCCTCCTGCAGGGCCAGGTGGAGGCGGCCTAGGGCTAAACCGTACTTGCTGGCCATACTGGTATCTAGTCTGGCCGGAGCAGCTAGTGGCTGGCCTTTGAGGCGGGGGCTGAGACTGAAAAACAGGCGGTCTTCAAAAAATATCCTGCCATCCTGGCCCGCTAAGGGTACCGCAGCAGAAAAGCCTTGGTTTTGCAGAGCCTGGGCCACAGCCAAATTGCGCAGCAGTTCTGCTTTGGCACCAGCTTTTAAAATATAATCTGGCCCGACCTGCCAGACATGGCTGCTAGTCTTGGTCCTGTCCAGGTCCTGGATATCAGCCAGAGGCAGGTCTAGCTGCCAGTGTTGCAAAACTGCTTTTAGTTCCTCTTGCGTGAACATTATTGCTCCGCCTTTTTACTTTTACCCTTTAAGCTGGGGGATAGATAATGGGTGGCATAGTTTTTTTCCAGGGCCGGCAGACCTGATTTGGAAAAACGCAAGTCTTTTGACTTGCCCTTTACTCCCCAAGCTTTGTAAGAGGTCCAGGCAGGCCGCAGATTATGTGCGTGGGCATAAGATCTCAGCTCAGCCTGGATAGCGGAGAGCTTACTCAGATTGGCCTTACAGACCCTTTCCAGGTAATCCACCTTGCCATGGCGCCAGGCGGTATAATCAGCTTTTTCCAGCACACCCAGATCCAGCAGGAGCTGGACCGGTGTGGCAAAGCCATTTTTTTCCAGCTGCTGGAAAAGTGCTGTGTGAATTCTGGCTTCTAGCTTCTTTTTATTCTGGTTCATCAATAATCCTTCACTAGTGTTTCATTTGACTATAATAGAACAACACTGCCAGGATTTCTACCGGCAAATCATTTTGCTGAAATTTTGTAAAGACGGCCTGCGTCTGTGACCACATAAAGAGCACCATCCAGGCCAGCAGTGACATCACGGAAGCGCTGGCCCTCATCCGCTAGAAGCCTTTCTTCTGCAATCACCCGCTCATCTTCTATAATAAGGCGGGCGATATGCTGGCTGGCCAGACCGGCAATAAAAAGATTATTTTCCCACTCTGGGATAGCCAGGCCTGTATAAAAGGTCATACCACTGGGAGCTAGGACCGGATCCCAGTAGTAGACAGGCTGCTCCAGGCCTTGGCCCACGGTCTGGCCTGGCCCGACCGGCTTACCGGAATACTCCAGGCCATAGCTGATCAGGGGCCAGCCATAATTGCCGCCCGGTTTGATCAGGTTTAGTTCGTCACCGCCGCGCGGGCCCATTTCACTTTGCCAGAGCTGGCCTGTTCCTGGCTGAATGGCCAGGCCCTGGCCATTCCTGTGCCCCACAGAATAAATTTCCGCTAAAACATCAGCCTGGCCCAGGAAGGGATTATCAGGAGCTGGCTGACCTGTCCGGGTCAGCTTGACGATCTTGCCATAAGCACTGCTCATGTCCTGGGCTAGGGGCCGGGTGGCCAGATCAGATCGCTCACCGGTCGAGACGAAGATATAGCCCTCCTCGTCAAAGACCAGGCGGCTGCCAAAGTGCATACTGTTATTATAATAGGGCAGGGCCCGCCAGATGATAGTAAAATCCTCTAAACTGTCTTCCTGATCAGCTAGACGGGCCTGGGCCAGGGCTGTGGCCGAGCCCTGCCTGGTCCTCTCGGCTAAGGTCATAAAAAGCAGGCGGCTGCTAGCAAAATCAGGATCTAACGCTAGATCCAAAAGGCCACCCTGATTGCGATCATCCAGATCCGGCAAGCCTCCTAGCCTGGGGCCCAACTGGCCATCTAGGCTGACCAGGCGGATATAGCCTGCCTTTTCGGTGATGATCAGGCGGCCATCTGGTAAGCTGGCAACAGCCCAGGGGCTGGTCAACTTGTCAGTGATGATCTCAGTTTTTATAGCAGTCTGTGTTTTTGTCCCGGCTGCCCGGGTCTGGCCGGCAAAATAAGGCTGGTAGGTGCTGTTGGGAGCTTTGTTTTCCAGCGGCGGCAGTAAAACAGGCTCAATTTTTGTTGCCTGGCTGGTTGGACTGAAGCTGGTACTTGTGCTGGCTGCTGGCAGGCTGGGGGCCAGAGTCGGAGCAGTAGTTGTACTAGTGCTGCTTGTGGGCACTGGGCTTGGGCTGGTCGCTAGGCCGCTGCTTTCCTGCAGCAGGCAGCCAGACAGGACCAGGGGCAAGACCAATAAAATCAAAGAGAGCTTTTTCACTTTAATCAACTCCTCCAGGACCATACCAGATCCTGCCCTTCATGATAATAGCTAAGGCCGCTTGCTGCAGTTTTGCTTGTTACAAAACAGGTGCTGTTTTATAGCCAGTCCAGGCAGGGGATGTTACAATAAAAATTAAGTCGGGGCAAAAAACTAGGGCAGCTCTGGCGGGGGAGGTTCATGTGCTGGAATTATTTAGCAAAAAGATGGCACTGTTTTACGACAATCCGGTCATCAACTGGCATGAGCATGTCTGGGAAATAAAGCCCGGTGTGCTGAACAAGGCTGCAGCAGACCGGCTGGCCCAGGCAGCCAGGGACATGGGTATGGACAAGCTATTGATCTCCTGTCCCATCACCACTGACCCTTATTGCCCGCCAGAGCGCTTTGGCCAGGCCAACGATATTGTGGCTGAAGCAGTCAGGCTGCACCCGGATGTCTTTTTAGGCATGTGCTTTGTCAACCCGGGCTATCAGGAAGCAACAATTCGTGAGGTGAAGCGCTGTGTCCAGGAGCTGGGCATGGTGGGTGTCAAGCTCTACCACCAGTATTTTATTGATGATCCGGTCCAGTTTCCCCTGATCGAAAGCTGTCTGGAACTGGATGTGCCAATTCTCATGCATGCCGGCAAGCTGACTGTCAATCCGCAGGCAGAAGTCCATCTGTCGGATGGAACCCATTTTGCCCGGGTCGCCCGGCGTTATCCGGAGGCCAAGTTGATCATGGCCCATATTTGTGGCGGTGGCGACTGGATCTGGTCCTTGAAGGCCATTGCGGATTACCCGAATATCATGACTGACACCAGCGGTTCAGTGGTGGACCGGCCGGTGCTGGAGCAGGCTGTGGCCATGCTTGGTGCCGAGCGGCTGCTTTTTGGCACAGATGGCTCAGTTTCAGCCGGGATTGGCAAGCTGCTCGGGGCTGACCTAACCCTTGCCGAAAAAAAGACCATCTTGGCCGGTCCAGCTTACAGCCGATTTTTAAAAAGAGGTGCAGGCAGATGATCATAGACACAAGTGCTTATCTGGGCCATTGGCCCTTCCGCAAGGTTCCCGCAGCCAGTGCAGTAGAGTTGGACCAGCTGGCCCAAAAGGCTGGCATCAGCCACATGCTGGTGGCATCTTTGGACGCTCTCTTCTACAAGGATGTCATGGATGGCAACCGCAAACTGGCTGCAGAGCTGGCCGATTACCAGGGCCAGACCAAATTCATTCCCCTGGCTGTGATTAATCCGGCCTACCCAGCCTGGCAAAGCGATCTAAAAGAATGTATAGAGCAGCTGGGTTTTGCTGGCATTGAACTGGCACCTGTTTATCATAATTATGCTGTGGCCCAGGCAGGCATCCCGGCTTTTTTGCTGGCAGAGTCCTTAGGTGTACCGGTCCGGCTGAACTGTGAATTCGAAAATGTGCGCCAGCACAGCCATCTGGATCCAGCCCGACTGATCAATGAGGACGACTTTTTGGCTCTTTTGCATGCTGGCCAGGCCAGCTTGATCGTAAATTCAGCCTTGCCACATTTATTCGGACCTGAGCTGGTCCGTCTGATCAAGGCCAGGGACAATGTCTTTTTTGACTATTTCCGGATTGATGATTTTGCCACCACCAGCCTGCCCGAGGCACTGGACCTGCTGGGGCCGGAGCATTTTTGCCTGGGTACAAGAAGTCCTTTTTCCTATGCTGAGCCCCAACTGGTCAAGCTGCACTTTGGCGTAAAAAATGAGACAGCAAAAAAGGCCATTAAGGCTGATAATATCCAGCCCTATCTGCAAGACTTCCTTTAAACTTAAGGCCAGTAAACCTGCTCAACCAGTATGACCTGGCCGGAGTCGGCCACATCGATATAAAAGAAGAAAGATTCCAGCAAGAGCAAAGGATCCAGCTCGTAGATGGTCTTAAAATCTGTCAGGCTGGCAGGAATTGGTCCAATTTCTGACATATCACCACTGGGCTGGTACATCAGGCTTAAGGACACTTCAGCTAAATCAATTTCGCGCAACTGGTCGTTCAGGTTGCTGATGACAAACTCTGAATCAGCAAAATTATCGACCAGGTCCTGGGCCTCATCTTTACTGTAATCTTCGTACTTGACCAGAAAATCGACAGCTTCCTGGCCTGTCAGCATATCAAAGTAATCAAACTGGGCCAGATTGCTGCTGGGATCAAAAGCCACTAAAAAAGCATAACTGGAAAACATTTTTGGACCAGTTGGCTGTGTTGCTGTTGTAGTTGCGGCAGTGCTGCTGGCGCTTGTAGTCTGGACAGGTGCTGTTGGCTTGACTGTCGTATTGGCCGGCGTGCTGGTCGTACTGACTGTGGTCGACCTACTTGTGGTTTGCACTGGACTGGTCGCCTCTTTTGTTGTTACTGTTGCACTTGCTATCGGTTCGCTAGTTGGGCTGGTGCTGGTTTTTTGGGGCAGGAAACAGCTGCCAAGTATAAGTCCCAGCAGCAGGCTTAAAAAAATGAGAGTTGATCTTTTCATAAAAACCTCCTGCACATCATAATTTCCTTGCTTGATCATTTTCAGGATAGCAATCAAGCCCTGTTTTAGCAATGCTTTCTACTGGAAAATGGCTTGTCTGCTGAAATATTCTGCTATAATCAAAGACGGGTCTTAAATTAACAATAGAAAGGAAGCTTATCTAGATGGAAGAATATTGTCATCCCAACCAATTTTGTGATCTAGCTGATGATGCAGCCATGCTGCAGGCAGCAGTGGACCAAGCCAGGCAGACCGGCCAGATCGTTCTGGTGCCTGCTTTCAACCAGAGGACCGGCCAGCCAATCTGGCGGATCAGCCGGGCGATTGAGCTTTATTCAGGCAGCAGTATCATCCTGGCCGGAGCTCATTTGCGCCTAGAGGACGGGGTTTACTGCAATATATTCAAAAACTCTCACAATAGCCAGCCGGAAGGTCTCTTGCAGGCTGGCCGCCAATCTGATATCCGGATCATGGGCCAGGGCAATGCTGTATTAGATGGCGGTGAGCATAACGGCTTGACAGAAAAGACGCAGGGACAAAATGGCTTGCCTTCTATCATCGCCAATACATCAATCCATTTTCACAATGTAGAAAGGCTGACCATTGCCAATCTGCGCATCATCAACCAGCGCTACTGGGGCATGACCTTCCACTACTGCTCTGAGGGCAGGATCAGTAACATCGAATTTATGGCCCATAATAATGCGCCCAACCAGGACGGGATCGACTTAAGATCAGGTTGCAGCCGCTTTATAATTGAAAACATCACCGGCTGCACCGGTGATGACACAATCGCCCTGACAGCCTTGGACGGAAAGACAGAAGGTCAGCTCCGGGTGGAAGATGCTGACCCTTCCATCCATAGTGTGATCATCCGCAATGTCTCCACCTACGTAACCGGCAATCATGCCATCATCCGGCTGCTCAATCATGGCGGCAGGAAAATCTATAATGTCATAATTGAAAATATCCTGGACCGTTCAGACGGAGTAAAGTACCGGCCGGGCGCGGCAGTCAGGATCGGTGAGCTGCACTATTATTCAGAAAGTGGCATGGCCCGGCCAGGCGACACCTGGGGCATCACTGTGCGTAATGTCAAGACCTGCGCCCGCTTTGGCGTTTTTATTGCCTGTACCTTGCAGGACAGCCTGCTGGAAAATATCCAGCTTTTTGGCAGCGGTGGTACAGCTGTCTTTTTCAGTGGCGGCAGTATGCGTAATATCAAACTGGAAAATATCCATTACACCATGGACTGTGCTTCAAGTGAGACCAGCCTGGACGGAGGTGTGCGCTTTAAGTTTGACCAGCTTTGTGCGGTTTACTTTAACGAGAGCGACTGCCAGAATCTGCTGGTGCGTGACCTGACTGCCGGGCAATCTCTCCAGGCAGTCTTTGGCGGCAGTGGTCCGGTCCAGCTGGAAGCAAGCGGAGTGCGGCGCCTAAATGATGAAACAAAGCTGGTTTCAGGCGGCACAATTAAGGCAAAGATTAATTAAGCAGATAGAAAGGAAATCAATCATGATCAGATGTGACTTAAGCCGATTTACAGAAAAGATAGCTGAACTGACAGCATATCCCCTGGAAAAAGGGCAGATCCTTTTATATGGCAGCTCATTTTTTACCAATTGGGGTTATGAAAAAGCCCGGGCGGATGCAGCCCAGGCAGGATATGGCTTGCTGAACCATGGTTTTGGTGGTTCTTGTCTTGATGATTTGCTCTATCATTACAGCCGCCTGTTTTTGCCCTATGCTCCCAGGGCTGTAATCATCAGGGCAGGTGTCAATGATATCAGTAATGGCTATAGCGCAGCTGAAGCTGGTGAAATTCTGGACAGGCTGTGCGGCTGGATTAAAAAGGATCAGCCTGATTGTAAGATCTACTTCTTGCCCATCTTTGATTTTCCCCGCCCGGAATGGCAGACCAGCCATAATCGCCGGGAAAAGACCCGCTTTAATCGCTTTTGCAACGATTATGCCCAGGAAAATGGCCATGGCATCTTTGACATTAATGATTTCTTCTACGTGGGCGGCCGGGTGCCAGGGGGCCAGTTCAAGGATATTTTCACAGAAGATGGCCTGCATCTGACAGAAGCAGGCTATGCCGAGTTTGTAACTTACTTTTTCACCAAGCTCAAAACACTGGACCTCTAAGGCAAAAGGAAAGGATCTGAAAATGCAAAAGAATTATCCTGTTTATTCAATGAAGGCGGTTGCTCCGACTCTGGCAGCTATTTTAGGGGTGGCAGATGAGATCAAGGCGGACCTAG
>CAZZGG010000042.1:0-8962 GCA_964654125.1 uncultured Oscillospiraceae bacterium | reverse complement strand
AAGGTGGGCAAGACCAGTGCCGGCTTGGGCCGGCCGGGTTATACCGGCAGCGACCTGCTGGGCCGCTATGCAGACCTGGAAGCTGTGGGTGCCAAAGACGATCTGGAGCTGGAAAAGATCATGCTGGATCTGGCCCGGGATAAGCAGCCTGATTTTATCATCATGCAGCATGGCCTGGTCGACGATGTCTCCCACGCCAAAGGCCCTTATTCTGCTGAAGCAGGCCAGGCTGTGGCAGCAGCAGCCGGGTTCTTACAAAGAAGCATCAAGCAGCTGAAGGATCTAGGCTATGGCATAATTATCCTGGCCGATCATGGTCAGCATGAATATAAGAGGGAAGATGGCAGTACTGGAGGATCACACGGCACTGAGATCGATGAAGATTGCCTGGTGCCTCTGGCCTGGACCAAGTAGCGTAACTGATGCTGCTTTTTACCGCAAGGGCGGCAGCAGAGCTGCCGCCTTTACCATGCTTGGCTGCAGAGGCTGAATCCTGGCCCACGAACACAACATTTTTGCTATAATGAGTGCAGTTTTAAAAAGACAGGAGCGACACCTTGAAAAAATCAAAAAAATACTACAATACAGTCTTATCCTGCCTGGCGGCAATCATTATCTCAGTGCCAATCGCTTTTTTAATGGTTGTGATTAACCTGGGCTTTGGCAAAGGTTTCCTGCTGGCCTTTTTGAAGTCAGCCCTGGTCAGTGTCCTGATCTCTATACCACTGGCAAATATTGGCATACCCCTGGCCCAGAAGCTGACTGACCTGATTTATAAAAAATCTTAAATTATGCAGCAAGAAGAGTCAAAAAAACTGGGGCCGGAGCTAAAATTTGCCTTTCTCCAGACAGTTCCTGTGCTGGTGGGCTATGCTTTTTTAGGCATGGCTTTTGGCCTGATGCTGCAAAATGCCGGCTATCATGCCGGTTGGGCTTTTTTAGCCAGTTTGACCATCTACGCCGGTTCCATGCAGTTTGTCCTGGTCAGCATCCTGAGTACAGGCCTGGGTCTGCCCACCGTTGCCCTGATGACCCTGTCAATTAATAGCAGGCATTTTTTCTATGGCCTGCCTTTTTTGGAAAAATTTCGCCAGATGGGCAAAAGCTTTCTCTATATGGTATTTTCCCTGACAGATGAAACTTATGCTTTACTATGTAATCTGAAAGTACCGGTGGGCCTTAGCCGGTCCCGGACCAGATTTATGATCGCCCTGCTCAACCATTCCTACTGGATTGTCGGCTCAGTTTTGGGTGCGGCCTTAGGTGAACTGGTCAGCTTTGATTTAAAGGGAATTGAGTTCACCATGACGGCTCTATTTACAGTTATTTTAGTAGAACAGTGGCAGGCCAGCAAAAAGGCCGGCCGTTACTCCATCTTGATTGGAGCTGGCTGTGCAGTACTGGCCTTAGTGATCTTTGGGCCGGGTCGTTTCGTCCTGGCTGCGCTTCTTTTGGTCTCAGCTCTCCTGATCCTCTTGCGCCCAGTTTTATTAAGGCAGCTAGAGCATGGTTGATTATCTGGCCAATCATTATTACAGCCTGCTGGTTATCTTGCTGGTGGCTGTTTTGACCTTCTTGACCAGGCTGCTGCCTTTTTGGATTTTTAAAAATAATCAGCGGCCTTTACCGGTGCTGGCTGACCTGAACAAACTTTTGCCACCCGCGGTGATTGCTATTCTCTTAGTGTTCTGCCTGGAAAATATCAGCTGGCAGGAGCAAAAAGGCAGCCTTTACCAGCTGCTGGCTGTGGCACTTGTTGCTATTTTGCATGTCTGGAAGAAGAATAATCTGCTTTCAATTGGCCTGGGTACCCTGGCTTACATGCTGCTGGTCCAGTTTTTCTAAATCAGGAACCACCCAGATAGGCCTTTTTCACATCATCATTATGGAGCAGCTTATCAGCTGCATCAGCCATGACAATCCGGCCGGTTTCCAGCACATAGCCGCGATGGGCTACAGAAAGAGCCATGCGGGCATTTTGCTCGACCAGCAAGATGGTGGTGCCGGCATCATTCAATTCCTTGATGATATCAAAGATCTGCTGTACCAGCAGGGGGGCCAGCCCCATGGACGGTTCATCCAGCATGAAAAGGCGGGGGCGGGACATCAGGGCACGGCCCATGGCCAACATCTGCTGTTCACCGCCTGACAAGGTGCCGGCCATCTGGCGGCGTCTTTCTTCGAGCCGGGGAAAACGGTCATATACATCAGCCAGGCTGGCAGAGAATTCATGTTTTGGCCTGGTATAGGCACCCATCTCTAGATTTTCCGCAACTGTCAGCTGGGCAAAAATCCGCCTGCCTTCAGCACATTGGGCCAGACCGGCTGCGACAATCTTGTGGGGTGGAGCAGAGAGCAGGTCCTGGCCTTGAAAGATAATCCGGCCTGACTTGGGTCGCAAAATACCTGAGACTGTCTTGAGAATGGTCGACTTTCCAGCACCATTAGCTCCGATCAAGGTGACAATCTCACCCTGTTCAACATGGAAAGAAACACCTTTTATGGCATGAATACTGTTGTAGTAAACATGGATATCTTCAACTTGCAGCATCGCTTATTCCTCCTTGCTCTTGCCCAGATAAGCCTCAATCACAGCCGGATTGGCTTGAATCTCAGCGGGCGTGCCCTTGGCAATTATCTTGCCATAATTGAGGACAGCGATGCCTTCGCATATGCCCATAACAAGGTGCATATCGTGTTCGATCAAGACGATGGCGATCTGGAAGGTGTCCCTGATCTTGATGATGTTGGCCATTAGTTCTTCTGTCTCAATTGGATTCATGCCGGCAGCAGGTTCGTCCAGCAGTAAAAGAGAAGGGTTGGTTGCCAAGGCCCGCACGATTTCCAAGCGGCGCTGGGCACCATAAGGTAAAGAACCAGCCTTCCATTTGGCCATATGCTGCATGTTAAAGATCGAGAGCAGCTCAAGGGCCTGTTCTTTGGCTCTTTGTTCGGCATTCCAGTAGGAAGGCAGGCGTAATATACCAGCCAGTGTGCTGTACTTTACCTGGTTGTGCAGGCCGATCTTAACATTGTCCTCGACACTGAGGGCGTTGAAAAGACGGATGTTCTGGAAGGTTCTGGCCACACCAGCCTGGCTGATCTGGGCTGTGCTGAGGCCAGATGTATCTTTTCCGTCTAGGAGGATGGCTCCACTAGTGGGCTGATAGACCTTGGTCAGGAGATTGAAGACAGTTGTCTTTCCAGCACCATTTGGTCCGATCAGACCAGCAATTTCCGTGCGGCCGACGATGATGCTGAAATCATCAACAGCATTGAGTCCGCCAAAATTAACACCCAGGCGGCTAACCTCAAGGATGGGTGGCTTGGTTAAATCCCGCTCCGGGATGATCGCCCGGCTGGGGAAGGGTACCATTTTACTTGCCATCTGCCGCACCTCCTTTTGTGGGACTGGGCCGGCGGGGGCGCAGGAAGGAGAAGGCGCGGCCCAGCAGATTTTTGAGCTGATCATTGTTGGAAGTCAGCATGACCAGGATCAGGATGATGGCGTAAACCAGCATGCGATAGTCATTAAAAGCACGCAATAATTCAGGCAGGATGGTCAGGACTGTTGCAGCAATAATGGAACCGCGGATATTACCGATCCCACCCAGGACAACAAAGACCAGGATTAAAATAGAGGTGTTGAAGTCAAATTTACGGGCTACAACAGTGGAAAAATTCATGGCATAAAGGGCGCCGGCTGATCCGGCCAGGCCAGCTGATATAATAAAGGCAGTCAGTTTAGAACGGGTGATGCTGATCCCGACTGATTCAGCAGCGATCCTGTTGTCACGCACAGCCATGATGGCCCTGCCACTGCGGCTCTTGACCAGGTTGAGCACGATGGCCAGGCTGATGATGACCATGATGATCCCGGCTGTGAAGCTGGACAGTTTAGTGATCCCGACAGCCCCCATCGGACCTTGCATTATGACCACGCCGTCCGGGTCCAAATTGAGGGAAGCCTGGTCGACCATGCTGATGCGCAGCCCGTTTTCACCAAAGCCGACATAAATGGTGTTGATGATATTTTTGATGATCTCACCAAAGGCCAGGGTGACAATGGCCAGATAGTCGCCGCGCAGGCGCAGGGCCGGCACACCAACAAAAAAGCCAAAGATGGCGGCTATGACAGTACCGACTAAAATGGCCAGCAAAAGGCGCAGGGGGCCAGCCAGGCCTAGCTGCTCCAAGGAGATGGCGGCAATGACACCGCTGAAAGCACCCAGGCTCATGAAGCCGGCATGGCCCAGACTCAGTTCGCCCAAAATACCCACTGTCAGGTTAAGCGAAACTGCCATGATGACATAGGCACAGATGGGAACCAGCTGGCCGCGCAGAGAATTACTCAAGTTGCCGGTTTTATCAAGCAGCTGGATGAATAAAAAAGCCAACACTACTATTGCATAGGTTAAGGCATTGCTGCGGGCGGCTTTTTTTAATGTATTTTTTAAGTCCATCTGCGCCACCTACACTTTCTCGCTGATTTTTTTACCCAATAGACCAGTGGGCTTAACCAATAGGACGATGATCAGGATCGAAAAAACAATGGCATCGGAAAGCTGGGTTGAGATATAGGCCTTGCCAAATATTTCAACCAGGCCCAGGATAAGGCCGCCCCAGAAAGCACCCGGGATAGAGCCGATACCGCCAAAAACAGCGGCAGTGAAAGCTTTAATGCCGGGCAGTGCACCGGTGGTCGGCATGAGGATGGGATAGGCGGAACAAAGCAGGACACCGGCAATGGCGGCCAGGGCGCTGCCAATGGCAAAGGTGATTGAGATGGTCCGGTTGACACTGATACCCATGAGCTGGGCAGCATCCTTGTCTTCAGAAACTGCCCGCATGGCCTTGCCGATCTTGGTTTTACCAATGATGAAGGACAAGATGATGATAATGGCAATGCAGGCAGAAATTGTGACGATCGCCACGCTGGAGATGGTCAGCTGGCCGGAGAAAAGTTTCAAAGAGGGCAGCCTGACTACTGAAGTGAAGCTTTTTGGGTTTGAAGACCAGATCAGCAAGGCAGTGTTTTGTAAAAAATAGCTGACTCCGATGGCTGTGATTAAAACTGCCAAAGAGGGGGCTGTCCGGAGCGGCTTATAAGCCAGCTGTTCAATGACAACACCCAGGATGGTGCAGACAACCACTGCCAAAAGGACAGATGCCAGGGGGGGCCAGCCCAGTTGAGCAGAGGCGACAAATGACATGTAGCCACCCACCATGATGACATCTCCATGGGCAAAGTTAAGCATCTTGGCAATGCCGTAAACCATGGTGTAGCCCAGGGCAATAATGGCATAAACGCTGCCCAGGCTCAGGCCACTGATCAGGTAAGTTAAAAATGTCATAGGCTACCTCGGTAAGATTCTACTGCTAGATCATAAATACAGGAAAAGAGGGTGCCGCTAGACGGCAACCCTCTTTAATGCGGGTTCAATTAAGTGTTAATGCAATCAGATCAATTTTACCTGACCTGCTACATGCCGACATACACGCCATCTTCAATAACCATGCCCTTGGGAGCCTTGGCAACTTCGCCAGTTGCAGCCCATGTCATGTTTTCACCAGTCAAACCATCGATTACAAAATCACTGGCTGTAAAGGCTTCAATCATTTTATCACAAATCTCAGAAGCTGACATAGAGTTGGTGATCTTGGCTTTAATGGCAGCTTCATAAATAGCATAAATACAGTCATAACCATCAGCTGCAAACTGGTTGGGTGTCTCTTTATAGGTTTCCTTGTACTTGGCCACAAAGGCTGTGGTCATTGCATCAGTGGCGTCAGCAGCAAAAGGTGTCAGGAGCATGACTCCTTCGGCCAGGTCTGTGTTGAAGTTTTCCATGGTCAGGATGCCGTCCATGCCGTCAACACCGAAGAACTTCGGCGCATAATCCATGGCATCAGCCTGGGTCAGGATAAGGGAGGCCGGCTCATAATAGATAGGCAGGAAGATCAGGTCAGCCTCAGCATTTTTCGCAGCAGTCAACTGGACACTGAAATCAATCGCTGTATCATCTGTAAAGGTGGTGGTGCTGACCACTTCAAAGCCCTTACCGGCAGCTTCGCTGATGAACTTTTCATAAATACCGCTGGAATAGGCATCAGCATTGTTATAGATGATGGCAACCTTGCTGCCCAGCTTGTTATCGCTGATATACTGAGCTGAAGCTATGCCCTGGTTGGGGTCAGTGAAACACATCTGGAAAACATTGTCTTTTCCTTCAATAACCTTAGGTGAGGATGCAGAAGGTGTCAGGGTGAAGATGCGATCCTTATAGGATTCGGCAGAGACGTCAATGCCAGGGGTAGTTGTGACTGTGCCCATCAAAACCTGCATGCCCCAGTCTTTCAAAGTGTTGTAGGCATTGACGGACTTTTCTGAATCATGTTCATCGTCTTGAAAGTTCAGTTCGAATTGCAGGTCGCCCTTGGCATTGATCTCTTCCAGGGCCAACTTGGCACCATTGGCCACAGACGAGCCATAAACTGCAGCAGGTCCTGTCACAGGGCCAATACCGCCAATTTTGATAGCTGCTTTTTTATCACCGGCGGGAGTACATCCTGCCAGGATAAAAAGAGTGAAAACCACCATGATTGCCATGATGCGAAATCTAAATTTGTTCATAATGCTGATCCTCCTTTTAGCTAGTATGATCAGGTGCTTGATCATGTGCGTTTTGCATACTTTTCATAGGAAAAATACAAGTTCAGTAAATCCGAATTATACGACGGCTGCTGCAAGAAGTCAACCGGCAGCCCGCAAAAAACAGCACTGACAAGCCCTTAAAACAGAACGATTATCAGCTTTTGGCACCAAGCCGCCAGCTGCTCTGGCAGTCTGCAGCCAGATCAGTGCTATAATTAAAAACAAAACATCAAGCTGCCATCTGGCGCGACGGAGGTAAAACATGTCCTATGAAAATGTGCAGGATTATTTTGAAAAAGCTGGTCTGGCAGACCGCCTTAGCGTTCTGGACCAGTCCAGCGCAACTGTTGCAGAAGCTGCCCGGGCCATTGGTTGCGCTCCCAGCCAGATCGCCAAGACCCTTTCGTTTTTAGTTGATGAGCAGCCGGTTCTACTGGTCGTGGCCGGTCATGCCCGGATAGATAACCGCAAATATAAGGCCGTGTTCGGACAAAAAGCAAAAATGATCCCGGCAGAAGAGCTGGATGAACTGGTCGGTCACAGCATGGGCGGAGTCTGTCCTTTTGCCATAAAACCAGCTGTCAAGGTCTATTTGGATCTTTCCTTAAAAGCCAATCAGATTGTCTATCCGGCTGCCGGGGCCAACCAGTGTGTCGTCCGGCTTGATCTGGCCGAGCTGGAAGAACACTCCCGCTCCAGCGGTTGGGTGGATGTGAGCAAAATCGGCTAAAGCTGCTCCCATTGTTCAGGATGGCGCTGAGCCAGCTTTGCGACAGCCTGGCCGCGGCCAGTCCGGATCAGGTGCTCGGCATATTTTTTCAGCTGGCCCCGCACATGAAAGGGTCCGCCTTCACGCATGACTGTCCAGAGCGGATCAACCGGGCAGGTCATATCCTGCATCATCTGGTCATGCCAGTCATTTAAGTAGTAGACTGCTTGCTGGCAGACCTGGGGCAGCTCAGCTGCCAGGTTATTTTGCTCATGAGGATCCTGGTCCAGGTCAAAGAGCAGCTCTTGAGGAAAAAGATGGAAGCCATCGTGGTAGGTGCGCAGATAAAGCCAGTTGGCAAAACGCACGCTACGCTGGCAGACATGGGCACACTGGCTCAAGACAAGATAGGGCCGTCCTTTGTCTTGGCCGGATCTGATCGTGTCAGCATAGGATAAGCCATCCCAGTTTTCTGATTTGGCTAGGCCAAGCAGATCAGCCAGACTGGGTAGCAGATCCAGGCCATAATGCAGGCCAGCGGCTACCTGGGCTTTTTGACCGCCCGGCCACTTGATAATCATGGGTATGCGGCAGGTGGCCTGGTCAGCTGTGGCATGTTCGCCATAAATACCCAGCTCACCCATATTCTCACCATGGTCGGCACTGATAATAACGGTCAGGTCAGCCAGGTCCACGCCTTGCTCAGCCAGGCCGGCCAGGATCCGGCCGATATGCTCATCCATATAGCGGATACCGCAATCGTAGCCATCGATCATTCTTTTGACATCAGCCAGGCTGTCCAGCCGGCCTGGATGGCGTGGATAGCGTGGATCTGTCTGATCATCGAACATACTGATCTCCTGGGCTGAATGGGGGCCGACTTTTTCATGATGGCCGGCAAACACCTCCTCTGTCAGCCAGGTCGGCAGAGGATCAGCGGCAAAGGGATTGCCGAAGTCTTTTGGTGCCCGGTAGGGTGTGTGGGCATCCCAGTAGTTAACATGCAAGAACCAGTTATCTGAACTTGCATTTTGCCTGATCCAATCCAGCACGGTCGGTGTGACTGCCTCGGCTGATTCCAGGCCGCTTTGGCCGGTGTTATACATTTCCAAAAAACCGGCATTAAACCACCAGGCGGAATGACGCTCAGCGAAGGGGCTGATGGAAACCGTGCGCAGGCCGGCCTGGCGCAATAGTGCCGCCAGGCTTTCGCTGGCCAGGCGGTCCTTGAAAGAGCGTGGCTCGCCCTCCAGGCGCAGGTCGGCTGCTGTACCGCCGTGACCGACGATGCCGGTGTGAATGCCGAACCTGCCTGTGCTAGTCGCTGCCCGGGAGGGCAGGCAAGGTGCATCCGAGCAATAGTAGTTATCAAAACGCACTCCCTGGCTGGCTATCTTATCAATATTGGGGGATGTGTCACGCGGATAACCATAGCAGCCCAAATGGTCAGGCCGCAGTGTATCCAAATCCAGATATAAAATACGCACTTATTTTTCCTCCTCCATACACTTGACCCGTTTGTAGGCAGGTCCGATCGGGACAAAAGTCCCGGCCAGGTAGCTTTGCCAGGAATGGGGCCTGATTTCCTGAATAAAGAT
>CAZZGG010000041.1:0-20525 GCA_964654125.1 uncultured Oscillospiraceae bacterium | reverse complement strand
TCCTTAAAGAAAACGAGGTAGCTTGTATGGCTAATAAGAAAGCTTTTATCACCGGAGGCAGCAGAGGTATAGGTCGGGGCATAGCCGAAGTTCTGGCCCAAGCCGGCTATGATATTGCGATTAGTTATAATACCGGGCTTGATGAGGCCCTCACCTTAAAGACAAGTATTACAGAGCTGGGCCAGCAGTGCTTTGTTTATCAAGCTAGCCTGGATAAAAGAGGTGTGGCTGAGGAAGTCAGCAAACAGGCAATCGAGGATCTGGCTGGTATTGATTTACTGGTGTGTAATGCAGGCATAACCAGGTTCACCAGCCTGCTCAGCCTGGCAGAAGATGATATTGATTTTCTTTATCAGCTCAATTACAAAAGCTATCTTCTGTGCGCCAAGACTGCTGCCAATTATATGGTGGCAAATAATATAAAGGGCAACATTATCTTTATCGCTTCAACCCGTGGTATCAGGGCCTATCCGGAAGATTGCATTTATGGCTCTTTAAAAGCCGCCCTGATCAGGGCAGTGGGCTCTTTAGCCTTGGAGCTATCGCATTATGGCATCAGAGTTAACTGTATTGCTCCAGGAGCAACAGCAATCAGGGGCAGCTTCAGCATGGCTGAGCTGACCAGCAGCAGGCTGAGCCAAAAAATTCCTTTAGGCAGACTAGGCACCCCGCATGAAGTGGGCCATCTGGTTGAATATCTAGCTTCTGACAAGGCAGCTTATATTACTGGCGACACCATTAAAATCGATGGCGGCCTGATCTTGCCTGGCATGCCGGAGGACAGCTCGGAAGCTGCCGGCTACGGCTGGTCAAGGATGAGGTACAAGAAGGACTGAGGTTTTTTAGCTGTAATTTAATTACCAATACAGGCCAGCATCACAATTATTACTCCGCTGGCCTGTAGTTTTATTTACCAAAATCTTAGTTAGCAAAATATCGTAATTTGACTTAATGAGATCAGTAAATATCACTTAATGAGATCTCCTAATTTGCCTTAATAGAATATGCAAATATGTCTCATTGTGTGCATACTTGAGACGGTGGCTGCTATGCAAGTAACATGAATACATGCCTAGATATCTGGATAAGGCTCTTGAGCAATATCTCAGGGCTTTTGGAGCTGTCTGCCTTGAAGGAGCCAAGTGGACTGGCAAGACCCGGACATCTGGGCACCATTGCAAAAGTCAGATTATGCTAGGTGATCCAGCAGGTAATTTCCAAAATCGCAACTTGGCCCAACTATCCCCAGACCTTGTTCTATCAGGCGAAACTCCCAGGCTGATTGATGAGTGGCAGGAAGTGCCAAGCATATGGGATGCAGTCAGGTTTGCAGTTGACGAAAGAGGAAGCAAAGGCCAGTTTATTCTAACTGCTTCTGCCACCCCTGCACAAAAAGGGGTTTTGCATAGCGGTGCAGGTAGGATCGCCACTTTAAAGATGCGTCCTATGTCTTTGGCAGAGTCAAATGACTCCAGTGGTGCTATTTCTCTTGCAGGTATCTGTCAGGAACAGTATCAGAATATTGATTTAGGCGAAGTCCAATTGCGTGATCTTATCCATTTAATCATTCGTGGTGGCTGGCCAGCTAGTATTGGTCTTAATACTACAGATGCCGCCCTGTTACCTGCGGAATATCTCAACCAAGTTATTAATCATGACATCTATCGTCTTGAAGGAATAAACCGTGACACCCGGAAGATGGAGCTATTACTGCGCTCGCTGGCACGTCATGAAAGTACGACTGTTTCGATTAGAACTCTAGCTAAGGATATTAGCGAAGCTGAAAACGAATCAATCAACTACAACACCATAACCAGTTATTTAACTTTGTTTCAGCGGATGTTCCTCATTGAAGATCAGGAGGCTTTTTCCAGTAACATTCGTTCTTCCGTTCGATTCAAAAGGGCAGCAAAACGGCATTTTGTGGATCCGTCTTTAGCAGTTGCACTGTTACAAGCCACTGAAGCAAGACTAATCGGCGATCTAAAAACTCTAGGCTTCTTGTTTGAAGCTTTGTGCATTAGGGATCTCAGGATTTATGCCGAAACATTTAATGCCAAACTATTTCATTATCAAGATTATCTCAACAAGGAGATTGATGCTGTGATTGAGCTTGAAGACGGTGAATGGTGTGCTTTTGAAATAAAGCTTGGCGTTCATGAGATTGACGCAGCCGCCCAGAACCTGCTCAGCATCAAAGCAGCTATTGCAGCTGAAAACGGCAAAACACCCAAGGTTTCTTGCGTTATCTG
Source organism: uncultured Oscillospiraceae bacterium (assembly GCA_964654125.1). Classification (GTDB taxonomy): domain Bacteria; phylum Bacillota; class Clostridia; order Saccharofermentanales; family UBA5734; genus JAAYBY01. The sequence continues at coordinate 18,273 of CAZZGG010000041.1, read as the reverse complement.
CGGTCTGAGCCGTGCAGCCTATTTACGGCCAGACGGCGTATATGTGGTTCCGCTGACTGCACTCAAGGCATGAGAGATGTTTCCATAACGTGATCATGCATTTTGTTAAATAATTTTTGCTGCTCTTTACATTAGCTGCTTACACTAGCAATCTGTTTTACTCAGCCCTCATAGCGCAAAGCTTCAATCGGATGCTTCCTGGCAGCCTTGCTGGCTGGATAAAGGCCAAATATTATACCGATGCAGCTGGCGAAAATCACTGCAATGCCGACAACACCAGCTGACAATCTAAAAGTCAGCAGATCCCCGGCCAGCAGTGTGGCCAGCTGGATGATCAGCCAGGAGATGGCAATGCCCACAGCACAGCCCAGCAGGCTGACTACCAGAGCTTCGATCAAAAACTGGCTCATTATGCTGGCCTGGCCGGCTCCGATCGCCTTGCGGATACCAATCTCCCTAGTCCTTTCGGTGACAGAAACAAGCATGATGTTCATAATGCCAATCCCGCCCACCAAAAGAGAGATAGCGGCAATTCCGCCCAATAAATAAGAGAGCATATCAGTGATGCTGCCCAGGGTTTCCATGATAGCTGACTGGTTAAAGATATAAAAGGCATCCTCATCCTGCTTGAAACGCTTCAGCAACAAAGTATTCAGCAATTCTTCCGCCTCATCCAGGCTGCTTGTACTGGTAGCTGAGACATAAAAGCTATTCACAGAACTGGCTGTATCTGACATGCGCATAATAATGGGGAAAGGTACATAGACCACCAGGTTACTGCTCATCATGTTGGCCATAGTATTTGTTTCTTCAGCCAGGACACCCACCACTAGAAAACTGCGCCCGTTCAAGGAGATCTTTTCGCCAACCACAGCAGTCTGGCCGAACAAATCCTCAGCAGCTGCATGACTTAAAACCACTACATAGCTGCTGTTTAGAATGTCTGTTGTCCGCAAAAAGCGGCCCCGGGCCAGTTTTAGACCCTGGATGTCGCCATAGGCTGCTGTGGTACCATAAGCAGTGGCCGCCTTATCTGTATAGGCCTGCTTGGCCGTAACAGGCAGCTGACTTAAAGGCGCAACAGCAGCAATTGCGCTGTAATCAGCCAGGTCGGTTAATTCATGCAGGCGCAAGGGATTTTCCTTATCATCCCTGATACTCACAGTGAGCAGATTGCTGCCTAACCCTGAAACCTGGTCTGTGATTGATGTGGTGGCACTACTGACAAAAGATACCAGCACAACAAGGGCAACCACACCAATTATTATGCCTAGCATAGTCAAAAAGGAACGCATCTTATTGGCAAAGATTGCGGCAAAGGCCATTTTAAGAGATTGGAAAATCATGCTGTCACTTCCCTTGCAATCCTGCCATCCAGTAGATGGATCTGGCGGCTGGTCTGGCTGGCCAGGCCAGTATCATGGGTGATCAGGATGATTGTGTTGCCACTGGCATGCAGCTCATGCATCAGGCGCAGGATTTCTGCACCTGTTTGAGAATCAAGGTTGCCGGTCGGCTCATCAGCTAGAAGCAAGGCCGGCTTGGTGACAAGTGCCCGGGCGATAGCCACGCGCTGCTGCTGGCCACCGGACAGTTCAGTCGGTTTATGCCTTTTTCTATCAGCCAGCTCCACCCGCTCCAAGGCTTCTGCAACCCGCCTTTTCCGCTCAGCTAAACCAATTCTTTGGTAGATCAGGGGCAGTTCCACATTTGCCTCGGCTGTCAGCTTGGCCAGCAAATTAAAGCCTTGAAAGACAAAGCCAATCTTGCGGTTGCGGATCCGGGCCAGCTGCTTTTCAGAATACTGCTCAATCGGCTGCCCATCCAGCAGATAATCGCCACGATCAGTCACATCCAGGCAGCCGATTATATTCATCATGGTCGACTTACCGCTGCCTGAAGGGCCGACAATGCTGACAAACTCACCTTTGTTGATATGGAGGGAGACCCCGTCCAAAGCCCGGACCTCCTGACCGCCCACATAGTAATATTTACAGATATCTTGTAAGTGAATCATGCGCCACCTCAATCATTAGGCCTGCGATTGTTGCCCCTGCCCGCAAAGCCGGGCAAGCCGCCGCTGCCAAAACCCAGCCCGGCCAGGTCATCCACAGCCAGGGGATAGTAGACAGTCTCACCTTCAGCCAGGCCACTAATGATCTCTACATCAGTCCCGTCTGACAGGCCGGTAGTCAGATCAATTTCACCTGACAAAAAACCTGTTTCTGGATCCTGCTGTGTGTAAACATAAACCCTGTTAGCACTTTCTTGCAGGGCTGCAACAGGCAGTAGCAGGATATCTTTTTTCTCTTCGACCAGGATAGTAGCTGTGGCATTCATGCCAACCCGCATGACCGGTTCCATGTCCAGGAGCACCTGGACAGGATATTTAGCCAGGCCGCTGCCGCCTGTGGCAACAGTAGCAATTTCATTGATCTTGCCGGAAAAGACCTGATCACTCTGAGCATCCAGGACTATCTCCGCCTCCATGCCAATGCTGATATCCAGGATATCCAGTTCATCCACCAGCAAAGAGAGTACTGCCTGCCGGATTGGCGCAACAATAAAAGCTGTCACCAGATCCTCCTGCTCACCAAGAGGCTTTTTCTCTTCGATCAGAACGCTCGTGATAACACAGTCCTGGTCAGCCAGCAGCAGGTTGGTCTGGCTCAATGTAAAAAGCCGATCTAGCCTAAGAGCCAATTCTTCTCTATCTTGTTTCAGGCGGCTGTACTCTGCTGAAGCAGGCAGATCCGTCAAGCTGAAGAGTGTTCTGCCGCTGGCTACTTTTTCGTTTTCTGTCACATTGATGCTTTTTACTTGCCCAGCTGTGGCCATGATGGCAAGCGGCTCATTGATCAAAAGGCTGGCTGAACCCAGCTCTTGACCGGACTTAGTGCGCACAGACACTTCTTCATCTATCTGCGGGCCATTATCAGTCAAGGTGACCTTAGCTGCGCTGGCAGTGATCTTTTCGACCAATCCTTCTTTAACAGTGCCATTGGCCAAGATGATATCCAGCTTATCACCTGCTGCCAGGCCTGCCGCCTTGATATCCAGGGTCATCTTGCCATCTAAAGAGAGCAGGATCAGGGCTCCTTCTCGGTCATAAATTTCAGCTGCCAGGTCTCCTTTTTCCACATAGATCCTTTTCACCCGGCCAGCCAGATAAGTCTTGATGCTTTCTGTTGTCTGGCTGCTTTTAGCACTGTTAATCTGCTTGTCAAGCTGGGCCAGTTTATCTTGAGCAGCCGCTATTTCCAGCTGGATAGAGAGTGGGTTTAGCACAGCCAGCACATCTCCCCTGGTCAACTGGTCACCAGCCAAGGCCGGCAGCTCGTCAGCTAGTACACCTGTGGGCAACTGGATTTTTTGGTCAGAATCATAAGCCAGATTGCCTGTGCCAATCACTGTAGAACGGATTGAGCCTAGCCGCACTTTAGTAGTAGCAGCTGCAGTATGATTAGCTAGCTTTTGCCCTTTTGGCCAAAACAGCAAAGCTGCGGCCAGGGCAAGCAGGATGACTCCTGTTATCCAGGCCCATTTCCTTCTGCCTTTGCGGTTTTTATATATTTGTTTGGTCATCATAAACCTCCATAAGTTGGCATTGGCAAATTATAATCCTTCCAGATGAACCCTTTATTAAGTAAATAGTTAACATTCAGTTCATACTCTCTGCGTATGATCTGCTTACAGGAAAGGAGGTCTGCTGCCATGGCTAGTATCCTGATTGTGGAAGACAATGAGAACCTGCGCCAATTAATGCGGATCCACCTGGATCGTGCCGGTCATACTGTTTTTGAAGCATCTGATGGTCAGGCGGCTCTGGCGGTTCTGGATAAGGCCGCCATTCATTTGATTATAGCCGATATTATGATGCCCCGGCTGGATGGCTACCAGTTAACTGATCTGTTGCGTGGCGCTAAGATTGAAACACCAATCCTCCTGGTCACAGCCAGGGAAACTCTGGCTGACATGCGTATGGGTTTTCGTAAAGGCGCAGACGACTATATGATCAAGCCGATCAATATGGAAGAGATGCTGCTGCGGGTGGATGCACTTTTACGCCGGGCTGATATCCGGGGCAGCCATATCCTGCATATTGCCGGCCTGGTGATCAGCCAGGATTCTTTAACTGTAGCCCGGGGAGATGAGATTACGGTTCTGCCGCAAAAGGAGTTTTTTCTGCTGCAGATGCTGCTCAGCTATCCCGGCCGCATTTTTACCCGCCAGACCCTGATGGACGAGATCTGGGGCTATGACAGCGATACTGATCCGCGCACAGTTGACGTGCACATTCGCCGCTTGCGGGAAAGATTTGCTGATTTTACAAGCTTTACTATTGAAACAGTGCGCGGCCTGGGTTATAAGGCAGTGATCCAGCCATGAAAAAGCTTTATATCCGTTTTGCTTTGACCATGTTTTTCACTGTGGCTGTTTCGTCTTTTGTAGCCAGTCTGCTTTCTCTTTTGATCAGCCATTTCTTTTTTGCTGAACTGATGAAAAACAAGATCGCACTCTTTTTGCGGATCAGGGACATGCTCATGCCTTTATTGACTGTCATCAGTAGTGTCTTCCTAGTTTCCTTTTTCTCGAAAAAGTCTGCCGCTCCTATAGTGGCCTTATCGCTAGCTACAAAAGAAATCGCCAAAGGCGACTTCAATGTCTCGATCACACCTTCCAGCCGTCTGGATGAGTTTGGTGAGCTGGAGCGTAACTTCAACCTGATGGTCCAGGAATTAAGAAGTAATGCCATCATGAAAAAGGATTTCATTAACAATGTGTCGCATGAGTTTAAGACACCTCTGGCTATTATCCAGGGTTATAGCAAACTCTTGGCTGATGAGAATATCACAGCCCAGGAACGCCATCTGTTTGCTGAAAAAATAGCCACAGAGAGCCAAAGGCTGATCACTTTGACTGCCAACATCCTGCGCCTAGCAAAACTGGAAAGCCAGGCCATCACAGCTTTCAGTGCTCCTTTCCTGCTCGATGAACAGATCCGCCAGGCGGTCCTGGCCCTACAGCCGGCCTGGAGCAGTCGCAAGATCAGCTTTGATGTTGATCTGCTGCCGCTTGAATACAGCGGCGAAGAAGAGCTCCTGGCCCAGGTCTGGCATAACCTGATCGATAACGCCATCAAGTTTTCTGAAGATGGCGGGATTATCCGGATCAAGCTGGAAAAATTGCCAGACTATATCCAGATTAAAATTACAGATTATGGTTCAGGTATCAGCCTAGCAGAGCAAAAGCATATTTTTGAACAGTTTTATCAGGCCGACACTTCACTGGCCAAGGCTGGCAGCGGACTGGGTCTGCCTATAGTTAAACGGATTGTCAGTTTGCACCAGGGCAAAGTCGAGCTGGCCAGTAGCCCAGGTGAAGGCAGCTGCTTCTGTGTTAGCTTGCCGCTTTGATATATTAAAAGAGGAGCTTTAAATGTCTTACCAAGCCAAAATACATGCACGCATCAAAAGGTATAAGCCCCAAACAGTCTTTGTTGCAGCAGATTTTGCGGATTTAGCGGATATAAATACTGTCTGGCAAGGCTTGTCCAGGCTGGAAAAGGCTAATGAAATCACCCGGATCATGCGCGGTGTTTATCATCGGCCTAGCAGTAAAGACCAAACTGTTGCGCCACAGCAGCTGGCCCTAGCACTGGCCAGGAAATGTAATTGGACCCTGGTACCATCTGGTGCTACTGTGCTTTATCTAATGGGCTTTTCCAACCAGATCCCGGCTTCATGGTCCTATATCAGCAGTGGTCCTTACCGGAAATATACATTTGACACTACAGCAATGGTTTTCAAACACTGCAGCAGTAAAGAGTTAGCCGGCCTGTCCCCTTTATCGGCCCAGATCATTCAGCTGCTGCGTGCACTGGGCAAAAACAAGATCACACCTGATGATCTGGCAAGAATCAGGGCTTCATTATCAGATCGGCAAAGAAGAACGATCTTTAAGGAAACACAAAATACGACTGCATGGATCTATGATTACATCAAGCAGATCTGCCAGACTGAAGGATCTGATAAAAGTGTCTCAATTTAGCCTCTATCACTCCTTAATAGCCAGATCTAGCACATGACACTTTATGCCATTTGACCTGGCTGTTCTTTGTTGTTTTTCAATCCGCCGGCCAGATTAGTTCAGTATTCTGACCTGTGCAGATACCATCTGCACGGGTAAACCAGGTCTGCAGTGTATCAGTAGACTGATCGAATACTTCGCGGGTAACAACAGTTTTTGCGCTCCCGTTATTTTTGTGAGTCTCAACCAGCAGGTAGGCAGCAGCCTTTTCCACCGTTAACTGATCTGGCAGCTGGCCTGGCTCAAAGCTCTGCCGGCTGATGATTTTATTGGTCTCATCCATTTGCATGACAACAATCTGCTCGGGACGGAACATGGTGGCAAAGGTTAGTTTGATCGTGCTCATATCCGTACTGCTTTTACCATTTTCTGTGATTGTTCTTGTATCTGTCAGGGTCTGGCTCATGAATTCACCTTCACTGAATTCAGTTTTGCTGACCATGATGCCATCTCCGGCAAGGACATAGACTCTGCCGTCAGAGCTTTGGTAAACAGGGTTGACATAGATGATCCTGCCTGCATAGTCCGGAGTCAGATATAGCTTACCTTCCAGTGTGATGCTCTCCCCTTCATCTTTATAATCATAGGCGATATGAGCAGCGCTGATAGCATCATCTATTATGGCTGTCTTGTAACCCTCGAATTCGCCTTCTGCAGGGATTGTCACAGAAAAAAAGCTCATACCAGTTGGCTCAGGAAAAACATATTTTTTAGTCTGCTCAATCTGGTCGTAAACTAGATCGGCATAGAGCCTGCCTTGGTATTTTTCTACAGCCCCATCTATTACATGGTCCCCTTTTTGCCAGCTGTTGATATTATCGTTCAAATAGCCTGCTAGATCGAACAAGCCCAGGTGTTCTTGGCTAAGCAGCGCTCCGACCTGAATGCCTTCATCTTCAGATAAGCCTGCATCTGCTCGGGCCAGCTGGCAGCCAGGCAGGCTGATCAGCAGTAAGGCGCAGAGAACCGCCAGTATTTTATTTTTCATCTTCTTCCTCCAGATTTCCATCGAATTTCAAGATATCGCCTGGCTGGCATTGCAAGTGCCAGCAGATTTTATTCAGCGTGCTTAAACGGACACCTTTAGCTTTACCGCTGCGTAGGATGGACAGATTGGCTTCTGTGATGCCCACCAGGCTGCTAAGCTCTTTTGATGTCATCTGTCTTTGTTTTAACACTTCCTCCAGATAAATCCTGATGGCCATGCTCTCCCCCTAGACAAATAGATCCTGGTCGTCTTTGAGCTGCTTGCTTTCGCTAATAAAGCGAGTCAGCAGCAAGGTGGCCAGGACAAAGATGACAGCAAAGATCGGGAGCTGCACCGTGCTGTGTAAAGACCTGAGCTGCTTGATAAAAAGCAGCTGTAGCAGATTAAAGGCTAGATTGGCTAGTACGGTAACACCAAGCACTATAGTACACTTTTTGGCTAGCCGCTCTGCTGTCATAACTGCTGTAGCTGAGTAGTGGTTCTTGCCCAGCTCGTCCAAAAGGTTCAAGCCAGACCAGACAATCAGGATGCTCAGGGCATAGGGCAGGATATCAACCAGGAACTGCAATATCAGAAAAATCGAACTAAGCAAAGATGCCTGGCTGTTATTTGTTTTAAGGTCAGCTAAAAAGTCCAGCAGATGGCTGACACTGGCAGAGGCGATCAGATATACGTAAAGGGCAGCCAAAAGGTGCAGCATAATTGACATATAGCCAAGCAGCTTTTTTGTACCACCAGTAGAAAAAAGGCGCAACAACCTTAAAATCAAATAACCTGCTAATACTGAGTACACTACACTGCCCAGGACAGCTTTGCCCAGAGCTAAAAGAGCTGCTGAACCAACCAGCAATACAATACTAGCAGGGTTGATCATCAGATAGAGGACAGTAAAAAGCACCAGGCTTAAAAGTAATAAAAGGCTATCTTCCAGTTGCAAACGACGCTTAATCCGCAAAAGCAGTAGCACTAAAATAGGCAATAAAGACAGGACTAGATAAATCACGATTGCCAAAGCATTGCCCAGTCCACCAGAAAGTGAAAGCCGCCGCAGCTCCAGTCCAATCTGTTCAAAGGGAAAGGCCAGCACAGCTGAAAATATACTGGTGTGGGTTTGGGCCAAGATAGAGAATCCTAAACAAACAATTGCCTCAACAGCCAATATGCCAACAAATATTTTCCTTTTCATAGCAGTCTCCAATTATTGTTATTCGATAATTATAGTCCAATTATGACTAGTTAATTATTGTTTGTCAATAATTATTTAGTTTGAGCAGATCAGGAGAAGAACTTAGAAAAAGTCTTTAGCTAATGAACAGCAATATTTGAACAACCACTGATTTTCCATAACCTTTTGCTATAGCACTAACCACTTTCATCAGGTATGCTTAAATTAATAGCAAGCATTTTTTGTTCAGCTTTTTTAGCAGAAATGATTAGCAGCGGATACTAGCTTAGAAAGGACCAGCAAATGAGTGAAAAAGTAAGAGACAAGTTATGGATTTGGGGTCATCCCGGCTATTGCTTTGATGATTGGTGGAAACATAAGCCTCGTCTGGGCAAGCCCATGGAACCAGCTCCTGGCATGCGGGATCTGGGAGCCAAGAATATCTATTATGTGCCCTTTGGCTATCAGATGGATCTACAGTCTTACAGCCAGGATCTGATGGGAGTTGCCAGGACTGGCATCAGTATTGAAGACTGGGGTGACAAGGGAACTGACAGAATCAAAAAGTCACTGGAGATTGCCAGAATGTTCCCCAAGACAACTGACCGCTTGATCTTCGATGATTTTTTCTGCGATCCTTCCCACTGTGGCGGCTGGTCCGAATATACTCCGGCAGATATTCGCCAGGCTAGGCAACAGCTGAATGAAGCAGGCTACGAGCTTTGGGTGGTGCTGTATCAGTGGCAGCTACAGATGACAGACGGCAGTATCAAGGATGAGATGCTGCTGGAAAGTGTGCGCAAAAATCCCGCACGTTATGCTGATGAGAATTTAAAAGAATATCTGGATGAGTTTGATGGTGTCTCCTTCTGGTTCTGGAACGAGCCATCAATTGAGGAATATCTTGCTTTTACAGCCAAGTTTTTCCGCTTGACCCCAAACAAGCAGCGCATGATTGGCTGCTATTTGTGGAATTTTGGTCTAGCCCAGGACGCTACTCCAAAACTGGTCCGCTACCAGCTGGATGCCAATCTGGCCCTGCTGCGGGCAGGCCAGATAGAGGGTGTAATATTGCACAATAATGCCCTTGCGCCGTTTAATATGCCAGGTTATGAAGAAGCCAAAGCCTGGGTATCCCAGTACGGAGATGAGCTAATCTAGAAAAAATATAAAGGCCTAAGCTGGAGCCTAAGGTTCCAGCTTTCTTCTTTGGCTATTTTGAGAGCATTAAAAGTTAAGCTTTTCCCAGTAAAATACCATTTTTGAAAATCCTCAAGCTATCAGCGCTCGTCTTGAGCGCCAGCTTCTGTGATTAGTGTCATTGGTGTCATTGGTGTCATTGGTGTCAATTATTTCTGCTTCTACACTAATATATGAATACTCCTACAAATTATATGGCGCTTCAAACCATAAACGAAAATCTTTCTATTTAGAAGAAACAGAAAAGTATTTGTGGTAAACTTATGTAGAGCTGTCCAAAATTTGTGGTTTTCATGGACATTAATTCCAATTATTTCATCTCATTATAATTGTTCAGTAATAATCCAACTATCTTGACTTGGAGGAAAGCCTGTGCACATAAAAACAAGATTATGGGGCAAGAAAAAAGAAAGAGGCGGACAATACTACTGGCTCCCCCTTGAACAGCATTTGCTGGATACTGCCAATGTAATGATTCAGCTTTGGCATCACTGGCTTAGTGAAGGACAAAGAAATTTTATTGTCACTTCTCTTTCACCTTATGATGAAGACGAGATTAACCTTGTTTCTTTTATCGGCTTAACTCATGATCTTGGTAAAGCCACGCCCTCTTTTGCTTTACGACCATCAGCAGGCAATCAATCAAAGGATCTGGATAAATTACTACTGGAAAAACTGGCAATGGCTGGGTTTTCTGATTTGACCTTTTGGAATGTGGAATTTTCTTCAAGAACCTCCCATGCTCTGGCAAGCCACGTCCTGCTGAAAACATATGGTGTTGGTGAAGATATTGCCTCAATAGTCGGTGGCCATCATGGCAAACCCGCAGATGACAAATGGGAAATTAAAAAGCAGCACGAATCATATAGAGCAAATTATTATCAGCAAGATCGTGATGGTAAACATTCTAAAAAATGGCAAGTTTTGCAGCACAAACTGTTTTTGTGGGCACTGGAAGAAGCCGGCTACAAGGATGTTGCTGATCTGCCAAGCATTGAACAACCTGCACAGGTCCTCCTCCAAGGCCTGCTTATTATGGCTGACTGGGTAGCCAGTAATGAAGATTTTTTCCCTTTATTCACAATAGATAAAGATGAAGAGCAATTTCAAGAAGAACGCTTGGAATATGGCTGGGAGTGTTGGTGCAAAACATACCCCTGGAACCCAAATTATACAACTAACGTTTTAGAACACTATTATAAAAGATTTGATTTCAGCCCAAGAGATCTACAACAGGCTTTTTATGAAGCAATAGAAAAAGCACATAAACCAGGCATCATTATACTGGAAGCACCCATGGGAATTGGTAAGACAGAAGCTGCACTTTTAGGTGTTGAGCAAATGGCCGAAAAAGGCAAGTGTTCTGGTATGTTTTTCGGCTTACCAACCCAGGCTACTTCCGATGGCATCTTCCCACGGATTAATGATTGGATAGAAAAAATAGCTGTCGAAACAGGAGATGACAGGTCCGTCCAGCTTGTCCATGGAAAATCACAATTTAACGAAGTTTATCAACAGTTGAAAAATTCAGCAAGTGTCAATACTGAAGAAGCTGGCGTCGTCATAAACGAATGGTTTACCGGAAGAAAAACTGCCATACTGGATGATTTCGTTGTGGGCACAGTCGATCTGTTACTGCTGGCTGGCTTAAAGCAAAAACATCTGGCTCTAAGACATCTAGGTCTATCAAAAAAGGTCATCGTTATTGATGAAGTACATGCATACGATTCTTACATGGGAGTTTTTCTTGATAGAATTATCATGTGGCTTGCAGCATATAGAATACCTGTTATCATCCTTTCAGCTACACTACCTGCTGCTAGGCGAAAAAAAATAGTAAGTGATTATTGTCGTGGCCTGGGCATAAAGCGTCGTAACATACAGGCAGATTATGAGGACTGGAGCGTAACAGATGCATATCCTTTGATCACATACACAGATGCTGGCAAGGTCAAACAATTACGAGATTTTCTCTTAGATAGCACAAAAGAGATCAAAGTGGAAATAATCAGTGATGATGATCTCACACCGATCTTGCAAAGTATTTTACATAATGGCGGTGTTGCTGGAATAATTGTCAATACGGTCAGACGAGCGCAAGCTCTGGCAGAAAATTTAGAAAGCCTCTACGGCAAAGAAAACATCAGCATTTTACACTCCAGTTACTTGGCTCCACACAGACGCGCTAAAGAGAGGTGCCTGATCAATCAAATAGGCAAGAATGCTAAACGCCCCGAACTGAAAATAATTCTCGGAACGCAAGTCCTAGAACAGTCGCTTGATATTGATTTTGATGTGCTTTTTACAGATATTGCTCCAATGGATTTACTCTTACAAAGAGTTGGCAGGTTGCACAGGCATACCATAACAAAGAGGCCAGAAAGCCTCAAAATGCCTGTCGTGTATGTGATGGGCATTTTAGGCGTAGCAGAATTTGATCAAGGCGCAAGAACAATCTATGGTGATTATTTGCTGATCCGCACACAACTGACTCTTCCTGAAAAGCTGCTGCTGCCCCAAGACATATCTAGGCTGGTGCAAAAAGTTTATCAAGAAAATGATCTTGACATCCCCCAGTCGCTCGAAGCTATCTATCAGGAAGCCAAAGAAGCAAACGCATTAAAAATAAAGGCAAAAGAGAATAATGCAAATGCCTTTCTTTTAAAAAACCCTTTTTCCTTGGAAGGAACTAGTCTAATCGGTTGGTTAAAAGATAACCCATTAAGCGACACTGAAGAATCAGGCTTGGCAAAAGTTCGAGACGGCACAGATTCAATAGAAATCATACTTGTTAAAAAAATTGATAACAGGCTATTTTTACTAGACGGCACTAGTTGCATTGATGGCGATTTAAGTCCAGCTCTGGCAAAGATAATATCCCAACAAACGATCCGTCTACCGCATATTTTTCACTATAGAACAGATGAAGTCATTCGAGAACTGGAAAAAATTAATCTCAAAGAGCTAGCTCACTGGCAAAGTGAAGCTTGGTTGAAAGGAAGCCTAGGATTAATCCTTGATACAAATAACAATGGCACAATAGCAGGATATCAGATTCATTATGACCAACACTATGGGTTGACATATAGAAAGGAGGAAGGATGAAACAGTTTAATCTACTTGATGAAAAGTGGTTACTAGTGATGGCAGGAAAGAAAGGGGAAACAGAAGAAGCATCGCTAAAGGATCTATTCAGCAATGCACATGAATATAAGCAGCTTGCGGGCGAAACACCAACGCAGGACTTTGCAATTTTAAGGTTGCTTTTAGCTGTGCTGCATACAGTTTTTACCAGAGTTACAGCCCAGGGCGATTTTTATGAATGGGTCGATGTAAATGAAGACACATTTCAAGTCACTGAAGATTTAGATGAAGATGATTTAGAAGATTATCAAAAGGCTCTTTACACAACATGGCAGAAACTTTGGCAAAAAGGTAAGTTTTCAGAACAGGTAAATGAGTATTTGGAAAAATATCGACATCGCTTTTATTTGATAGATGAAACTTATCCATTTTTTCAGTTTCCAGAAATAGGGCATGATGATTATCCCTATAGCGCAACAGATAATAGCATCAACAAATTAAATGGGCGGATCCTGGAGGGAGATCCGAGAAAACCGCGGCTTTTTATGAGTCAGCACCAATTAGGATTAGACTATGCTGCCGCTGCCAGATGGTTACTGTATGCCAATGGGTACTCGCCGGCAAAGTCAGGCAATCCAGGCAAAAAGACCAAAAGAGCTTCAACAGGGGTGGCTTACTTGGGTAAATTGGGCGGCATCTATGCTAGTGGTAAAAATCTTTTTGAAACTCTTTTATTGAACCTGAATCTATCTGAAAGCACTAAGCTGCAAAAGCCAATCTGGGAAGTTGAGCCTACAATTAATAACTTTCGCTCTATCCCGGATAATGTGGCCCAGCTTTTCACTTACCCAAGTAGGCAATTGTTACTAAAGTCCAACGACAAAAACCAGATTAGCGAATACAGGTTGGATTTGGCTATAAGCAATTTTGAGTATGCACCAAACTTAAAACTTGAACCATTTACTCTGTGGATCTCTGAGACCAAACTTGATGTTAAAAAATGGCAGGTCAAGGAAGGGCTTGTACCAAAACGACATGATCCGGATAAATATTTCTGGCAGGAAATGCCAACTTTTTCTGTCATAGAAGATAAAACTGATGCACCAGGTATCGTTAACTGGCTAACAAAGCTGCAAGGGGATGAGCTTGTCAGCGGCCTCGTAACGCTAAATGCTGTTGGCGAAAACTACATACAAAAAGACGGAGTTGTCAACAGGCAAGTATACGATCAGATCTCTGAGAATATAAGTTTACTAGATCAACAGGAAGATGGATGGTTGGCTTTTCTGGCAGACGAAATAAAAAACACAGAAAAAGTCATTGATTCTACCTTGATTCGCTTTGCCAATGACATTGATAAAATACGCTTTAATCGCACATCCGAAATCAAGAACACAGATCAACGCACAGCTCAACAAACAAAAAGGCAAGTATTTTTTTCTATTGATCGCAGCTTTCGCAATTGGCTGATCGGCATATCTCCACAAGATGAAAAGTATGAGCGCAGCAGCGAATGGAAAAATATTTTAAGAGACGAAATCAACCAACAAGCTGAAGAATTGATCCGGGATGCCGGCCCTAGAGATTACCTTGGCTACTATCCAGATAAGAGTACGAAAAGGCTGGAAAATATTGCATCCGCATACATACGATTCAAAAGAAACTTAAAAAAAGAATTGGGGTGAAGGAGTGAGCAATGAAATCTACAAGGTAACTGCTAGTATTATTTTTCAACTAGGCAATAGGCTGGAATTATCTGATACAAAAGCCGTGTTATCCCGTTTAAGGAATTCTGTAGGTAGAGACATCTCAGAAACAGTGGCTATTTGGCCGTTATTTTTCGAAAATGTGCCACATGAATATTTAAGCACAAGCGGGAGACCTAGCTTTGAGGAAAACGCTATTTTGGCCTCATTGCAACTGTACGCACTGCACCAGCAAGGTAAAAGTGACCTTATGCATGAAGCATCAGGCGATAACGTCGGCAAGGCCTTGCACAGCATCAGGGACCCAAACAGTACAGCTCTGGACAGAAGGTTCAATGTGCTGATTACTGCCAGTAGTTTTAAGGAATTAATCAACCATCTGCGTCACCTTATCAGCATACTAAAGCAAAAAACAGAGACAAAAATTGATTATGCTAAGTTAGCAGAGGATCTCTTTTGGTACCAGGTATCACATGAATATGCCAACCACATGCGAATGCGTTGGGGCCAAGACTACTACTTCTACATAGCAAAAGAGAAAGAAGGAGAAAAAGATGCAAAATAATATTTATTTGGACTTACACGTTTTACAAACAGTTCCACCCAGTAATATAAACAGAGATGACACAGGAAGCCCAAAGACCGCCCAATACGGCGGTGTTACACGGGCTCGTGTTTCATCACAAAGCTGGAAAAAAGCAATGAGAGATTTTTTCAAAAAACATGCCGTACAGGATGTTTTAGGAATTAGAACTAAGAAGATTGTTCATTCACTAGCAAAGATTATCATGGAAAAAGATTCAACAATCGATGAAAGCAGTGCTATGAAACTGGCTGAAGATATTTTCAACAAAGGAAAGGTTTCTACCAAAGATCAGGAAGCTAAAGCTCTCTTCTTCCTAGGTTATAGACAACGGGATTCACTTGCTTCTTATGGTTTAGAGCACAGTGATGATCTGGAAGCAGATAAGATTAAAAACATCCTAAATAGTAATCAAGGCATTGATATATCGTTATTCGGGCGTATGGTCGCAGATGCACCAGAGCTAAATGTGGATGCTAGTGCACAAGTCGCTCACTCCATTTCAACACATGAGATTGCCACAGAGTTTGACTTTTTTACTGCTGTTGATGATCTATCTCCCGACGACCAGGCAGGTGCAGGTATGCTTGGCACGGTGGAGTACAATTCATCCACTTTATATCGTTATGCCAATGTTGCTGTTCACGAGCTAGCTTTGCAGCTTGATGACAAAAATGTAACTATTGAGGCAATAAAGCTTTTTGTAAAAGCTTTTGTTTTATCTTTACCTACAGGTAAGATAAATACTTTTGCCAACCAGACTTTGCCAAGTGCTTTGGTGCTCTCACTTCGCCCGGATCGTCCGGTAAATCTTGTCAGTGCCTTTGAAAATCCCGTCAAAGCTCAAGGTGGCTATATAAAAGGCTCAGTATCCAGACTAGAAATGGGCTATAGGGAAACCAACCGTTATATTGAAGCTCCTCTTGCTACATACACAGTGGGGGATTTTGAAAGTTTAGGCGAAAATAAAGAAAATCTACAAGAGCTCTTGCTCACCTTAGGTGAAATTTTAGCTGGGCTGTTATAGGTGATTTCTATGGTAATGAAAACAATTATCTTAAGATTTTCAGGTCCGCTGCAATCTTGGGGGATCGGTTCTCATTTTGAAGAAAGAAAAACAACAAGACATCCGACAAAAAGTGCTATTACAGGCTTGATCGGTGCTGCATTAGGCTATCGCCGGGACGAAACAGAAAAATACCAAAGACTCAACGAATTATCTTTTGGTGTTCGCATAGAACAAAAAGGCAGTTTATTAAAGGATTATCACATTGCCAGATCACCAGTCCAGACTTATGTAACAAATAGATATTACTTGCAGGATGCAGTTTTTCTGGCAATGATTTCTCATGAAGACCCTACCTGGATCGATACTGTAGCAAAAGCGCTTGTCCGCCCTGCGTTTCCACTCTATATGGGGAGACGTTGTGCACCAGTAGATAGCAACTATTTTTTAGAGGTTAAAGAAGACGATTTACTCACAATCATTAAGACATACGATTGGCAGGCTAGTGACTGGTATAAGAAGAAGATGGTATACAAAAAGCATGCAGGAAACATTATTTTAGATGCTTATGTGGATGCCAACTTACTAGATGACTCGTCGCTTCCATTTTTTCAACGCGATAAAGCAGAGTCTTTTGATGTTATTGACAGGAGACATGGTTTTAGGCAAGCAAAATATTTGCCAGTCCAGATTGACGCTGACAATGTAAACAAGAGCACAAAACATGATGCCTTTCAAGGGATAGGAGTCAAATAATGTTTTATATTTCGCGAGTGGAAATTGATATCGGTAATCGAAGGAAAATATCGGAGCTTACTCATTTAGGTACCTACCACAATTGGGTAGAAAATTGTTTTCCCGATGAATTTGCTGTTAGAAAAAGAAGCAGGAAACTATGGAGAATTGATCAACTGAAGGGAAAAAGCTATTTACTGATTGTCAGCCAGAACGAGCCAGATATCAAACGACTAGAAACTTTTGGTGTAGCTGGTACAGGGCAATGTAAAGATTATAATCCGTTCTTACAAAGCCTGAAGAATGGACAAAGAGTGTCGTTTAGATTAACTGCAAATCCTGTCAGAGCGGCCAAACAAACTGGTCAACGAGGCAAGATATTGCCACATATTACTGCTGAGCAGCAGTTAGAGTTTTTGGAAAAACGCGCAGAAAGATTAGGCTTTACTCTAGTCGATGATAGTTATCAGATTGTACAAAGAGATTTTCCAATAGCTAAGATGAGTAATGGTAAAGTCATTAGGCTGGTTAGAGCCATTTACGAAGGAAGCCTTATTATTGAGAACATTGATATTTTCAGAAGAACTTTGACAGAAGGTGTAGGAAAAGAGAAAGCATATGGTTTTGGTTTGATGACGGTTGTGCCGTGAGGTGAGTGTATGGATGGTATATCAGGAATAAAAAAGCCCGATTTGCAGGCACTTCCACGCATTAGTGATAGAATCACTTTTTTATATGTAGAGCATGCGAAAATTAACAGACAGGATGGTGCCATCACAGTGACCGACAGCCAGGGCATTATTCGTATACCCGCTGCCATGGTCGGAGTACTACTGCTTGGTCCTGGAACGGATGTAACACATCGCGCAATGGAACTAATTGGTGATATAGGGACAAGTGTGGTGTGGACTGGAGAGCGCGGGGTCAGGCATTATGCGCATGGTCGGGCTTTATCACACAACTCCAAACTGTTGGTCAAACAAGCTGAGTTAGTTTCTAATGTTAGATCTCGGGTAGCAGTAGCAAGAAGCATGTACCAAATGCGCTTTGAAAACGAGGATGTCTCAACCTTGACCATGCAACAGCTTCGTGGCCGCGAAGGTGCCAGAGTAAGAAGCATCTACAGGAAAGAATCAAAAGCAACAGGTGTACCATGGCAAGGCAGGGTATATGACCCTAATGATTTTGCTAGCGGCACTCCAATTAATCAGGCTTTATCGGCAGCCCATACAGCCTTATATGGACTGGTTTATAGTGTTATCGTGGCCTTGGGCCTATCCCCTGGACTAGGTTTTGTTCACACAGGGCATGATTTATCCTTTGTCTATGATATTGCCGATCTATACAAGGCTGATGTTACAATACCTATTGCGTTTAGAATAGCTGCAAAAACAGATATAACCGATATAGGGCGTGAAACACGACTAGCTGTCAGGGATGCTTTTGTCGATGGCAAGATCATTGCAAGAATTGTTAAGGATCTGCATTTACTTATGGATGAAGAAGAACATGAGGTGATCGCAGATTTGATTAATCTTTGGGATGACAAAGAAGGTCTTATGCAGCACGGCATTTCGTATGAAGACTTTTCATAAGGGAGGACTGGATCAATGCCTATGACTGTTGTCACTTTGACAAGTGTTCCCAGTTCGTTAAGAGGTGATCTAACAAAATGGATGCAAGAGATATCCACAGGTGTTTACGTAGGGAATATAA
>CAZZGG010000040.1:6991-20897 GCA_964654125.1 uncultured Oscillospiraceae bacterium | reverse complement strand
CAGAGTAGCCGTTAGTTAAACACATTGTTTTTATTAGGAGGATTTATAATGGACGAGAACATTAGACTACCTTTGATTGGCGATCCAGCCCCGGCTTTTAGGGCTGAGACGACCCAGGGAGTTATTAATTTCCCGGAAGACTACAAAGGTAAATGGGTTATCCTGTTTAGCCATCCAGCTGACTTCACACCAGTTTGTACGACAGAATTCATGACCTTTGCCAGCATGCAGGAAGATTTCCGTTCTCTCAACACTGAGTTGATCGGCCTTTCGATCGACAGCATGTTCGCTCATATCGCCTGGCTCAGGGTTATCAAAGAGAAGATTGAGTACAAGGGCATGAAGAACCTGGAAGTTAAATTCCCTGTTATCGAAGATATCAGCATGAACGTAGCCAAGCTCTTTGGCATGGTTCAGCCCAATTCTTCCACAACCCAGGCCGTCCGGGCAGTCTTCATCATGGATCCGGAAGGTATTGTCAGGACCATCATGTACTATCCGTCTTCCACTGGCCGTAACATGGAAGAAATCAAACGTGTCATCCTGGCCCTGCAAAAGGCAGACAAGGAATCCATCGCCACCCCAGCCAACTGGCAGCCGGGTGAGGATGTTATCATTCCGCCGCCGGGTTCTTGTGGCGCAGCCCAGGAACGGGTTGATACACAAGAAGACGATGTCTATTGCCTGGACTGGTTCCTTTGCTTCCGCAGGGAGAAAAAAGCCTAACTAAGCGAATTTTATTGTCTGACCAAGAGCCGGCTGACCAGCCGGCTCTTTTCGTGTTATGATAGAAAAAAACCAGCCACAGATACTCTGAAGGGGGCCGCCATGCGTTTTTTTCTATCCTTTACTCTTTGCCTGCTCATAATTTTCACTGCCAGCAGCTGTAGCGGGACTGTTGAGACAACAAGCCCTGGCACGACTGCTGCAACAACTAAAAGTGAGCCGGTTGCCACACCGCTACCGACGCCCCTGCCCACAGCCACGCCAACTCCAGCACCCACCCCCACACCTGAACCGACACCAACGCCTGCGCCGGTCACGGACCCTGACCAGCTTTATATTAATCCGGCCAGCCTGCCTGGTTACAGCCAGGGCCAGCAAAAAAGCAGCAATTCCTGGCAAAGAAAAGTCGGTGACTCCAGCAGCATCAACTGGTGGCTACTAGACCACAATCATCGTGCCCTCAGCCAGGCTGAACCTGCCCAAAAAATCGCCTTTGGCTCTGCTGAAACCTTTACTGAGATTGAAGGTGTTTTGACCTTCCGGGGCAACCATCATCGTAGTGCTCCAGCCTGGGGTGAAGCAGAGATCAAGGAGAAAAAGCTTGAGATCATGTGGACCCAGCCTATTGGTGCCATCAGTGGCAATAATAGCTACTGGCCTGGTGCCGGCTGGACCGGCCAGCCCCTCTTGGTACACTGGCCAGAGGAAACCCGCCAAGTGATGGGCCTTTATGACTCTTTCCGGGACAAGGACCTGGTTGAAGTCATTTATCCTGTCTTTGACGGCAATATCTATTTTCTAGACCTTGACAGCGGCCAGCGCACCCGCGATCCAATCAAGGTCGGTTATGGTTTTAAAGGAACCGCTTCAGCAGATCCACGCGGTTTCCCCCTGCTTTATGCCGGCCAGGGCCTCAATGACACAAATGGCAAGGTCGGCCCTTTCCGCTACCGCATCTTTGATTTGATTGAAAACAAGGAAATAGCCGGTATAGCCGGTAAAGACAGCTCAGCCTACCGCAGCTGGGGTGCCTTTGACGCCTCCGGCCTGGTTAACTGGCAGACAGATACATTGTTAGAACCCGGCGAAAATGGGATCTTTTACCGGGTCCAACTCAACAGCAAATTCGATGCTGCAGCCAAAACCGTGTCTGTTGACCCTGTCCTGACCCGCTTCCGTTATAAGGTCGGTTCCAAGCCGGCCTATGGGATTGAGAGTTCACCTGTAACCTGGCACAACTATGTTTTTTTAACTGACAACCAGGGTAATATCCTCTGCCTGGAAATCAACAGCCTGGAGGTTATCTGGGTTTTCCAGGCCGGCGATGATTCAGATGCAACCATGGTTTTGGAAGAAACAGCAGAAGGTGTTTTCCTTTATCATGGCAATACGATCGACCGGCGCGGCAAGGCCAGTGATTGTCAGCTGCGCAAGCTCAATGCCTTAACCGGCGAGCTGGTCTGGCAATATAATGTGCCCTGTGTCTATGATTCAGTTTTGAACGGCGGACTTTTAGCCACGCCTCTTTTAGGCAGCGAAGATTTTGCTGACATGATTATCTTTAATGTTTGTAAAACCACCAGCTGGAAAACAGGCTTGCTGGTGGCTCTGGACAAGGTTAGCGGTGAACTTATCTGGGAACGCCCCTTGGAAAATTACAGCTGGAGTTCACCTGTTGCTGTAAAAAGCAGTAGCGGTGTACATTATGGCATCTTGTGCGACTCAGCCGGCATCATGCATCTGTTTGACCTGCAAACAGGAGAGGATTATGACACAATCTCTTTGGGCCTTAATGTTGAAGCCTCGCCTTCTGTCTATAATGATCGGATAGTTGTGGCCAGTTATGCCCAGCAGATTTATTGTGTGCGGGTTTATTAAAAAGTGTGGGAGATCTGACTTATGAATTACGAGATCACTGTGGACATACCCCTCGAACAGCGCCAAGACCTGCTGGTGGTCCGCCAAAAAATCCAAACGGCAATTGACAGCTGCGCCGCCCGGGGCGGCGGAATTGTCAGTCTGCCGCCTGGCGACTACCTGGCCAGTTCAATCATGCTAAAGAGCAATGTGCACCTGCAGCTGGCTAAGGACTGCCAGCTGATCTCGCCTGTCCAGGAAGCAGATTTTGTCCAGGTCCAGTTACACTCTAAAGAAGACTCCTTTGGCGCTGACAGCAGCCAGGAGGCAGCAGCCATCATCATGGCCCGGGGGTGTGAAAATATCAGTGTGACCGGCGGCAGCCTGGTCGGCCAGGGCCAGGCTTTCTGGACCAAAAAGGCAGAAATTTTGCCATCCTGGCAGTCCACACCGCCCCGCTACCAGGCCAAACCCTTCCGGCCACACAGCCTGCTTATGCAAAATTGCCACAAGGTCAGGATCAGTGGGCTCACAATCAATGCCTCTCCTGTTTATTCGGCCTGGCTGCTTTCTTGCTCCCAGGTCTGGATCGATCATTGCCAGGTCAATAATGATTTTTACGGACCCAACACAGATGGCTTCCACTTCAGCTCCTGCCTTGATGTCCTAGTCGAAGACTGTGATTTTGTAACCGGAGACGATGCAATTGCTGTTGATGCCAATGACAGCGGTTTTTCCGAAAAGACCATCATCCGCCGCTGCACTTTCAATTCTGCTGTCAATGTGATCCGCATCTACACCGGCCTGGATCCTTTTATCCAAAAAAGCCAGCGCCGTTTCCTAGTCCGCGACGTCAGGCTTTATCGCTGCAAGGTTAAAAATGCCGCTGGAGTGCTTAATATTACAGCACAAAATGGTACAATTGAAAATATACGCTGCTTTAATATGGAAATAAATCAGGAAATTGAGGGTACGCCTGTCTTTATCATGACCGACCAGGGCCTGGTCCGCGATGTGGTCTTTTCTGACAGCCAAATCCAAAGCAATGGGATTGGCACCATCATCGGCACCGCCAGCCACCCGGTCCAGGACATCCGTCTGGAAAACTTGACCTATACCGTCAAGCCCATGAAAAAGCTCTATGAGCTGGATATCCCTGATCCTATTCCCGGCTACTGGCAGCACCATTTTGCACCCTGCAATTTATTCTTGCGCCACCTGGAGGGCTGCCTTGTCAAAAACTTGCAGGTGGACTGGCTGCAAAATCCAGATTTCGCACATGCATTTTCTGCTTTGACCATTAAAAACTGCCAGGATATCACTATCGAAAAGCTGGCCGCCCAGGCCTACGACCAGACAGGCTATTTGCCGGCCCTGGCCCTGGAGCAGGGCCGCAATATCAATTATCTGGATTAGCAGGCCTAAAACAGGAAGGAGAGAGGTCAGTTGACTGAAAAGAGAGATCAAGCCGGCCTAAACAGCACTCAGCCTTTTGCCAACAAGATTGAAGCTGCCATCATCAGGGCAGGTAATCATTTAGCTGACATACCACAGCAAAATAACGATCTGCCTGAGGATAGGCGGGCCCGGCTGCTGGCCTGGACAATTATCTTTTTAACCATGGCTATGATCCCGGCAGGAATAGTGCTCATGTGCGCCCGGCGTTATACCGGAAAAACCCATCTGCTGGTTATTGCCATCCCTTTGCTCTATATCCTGCTTTTGACGGGCAGCTTTCACCTGAACAGAAAGCGTCTTTGCCGCACCGCCGCACTTATAACCGTGCTGGGCGGAGCAGCAGCTGTCTGGGTTTTTCTTTTGCTCAACCAGCACCACTTTGGCGAAGTGGATCTAATTGCTCTTTTCTATGTCACTTTATCTATTTTATTGGCCTCTTTTTTGCTCAGCACCTGGCAGACCTTTTTGCTGGCTCTGGCCCAGATTGTCGGGCTTGTCCTGCTGCTCAGCCAGGATAACGCCTGGGCTGAGCTTGACTGGCAAAATCTCTTTGCCTTCTTATTGAGTGTCTCAATCTTAAGTTTTGGGATCAGCTATATAACCCAGACGGACATGCGCCAGATCGAAAAGCAAAACAGGCAGCTTTTGGCCAATGAAGCTATCTTGAAGGACCTGGCCACCCGTGATTCTGTGACAAAGCTGTATAACCTGCGTTATCTGCAAGATACACTGCCGCGCGAGATCCGCCGGGTGGCCAGGCATAACAGCACAGTTGGTGTGATTGCGCTTGATGTTGACTTTTTCAAAGATATCAGTGACCGCCATGGTCATGCTGCCGCTGATTTACTGCTCAAAGCCATTGCCAATATTGTCAAGGGCAAGATCCGTGATTCGGATATAGCCTGCCGCTATGGCGGGGATGAGTATATCCTGATTTTGCCTGATGCTTCCCTGGCATCTGTCCAGGAAAGAGCCGAGACGATTCGCCAGTATATAGCTGCAGAGGACTTTGTCCTGGCGGACCAGGAGTTAAAGGATGTAACTGTTTCCTGTGGTGTGGCTGTCTATCCGGAACATGGTGATGCTGCCGAGCAGGTTCTGGCTGCCGCCAGCCAGGCACTGCATATGGCCAAGCAGGCCGGACGTAACAGGACAAGTACTGCCGTGCTTGTCAATCCAGAGCAGCGTGACTAGGGGACAGGATAATTTGGGAGGTAAAGCCAAGTGCCTGATTTGACAATACCGGACAAGATAAAATTCCTGCGCTATTACGACTCGGCTAGACAAGCCCGCTATCTAGCCTATAAAAAAGCCAAGCCGGAGCTGGGCTGGAAAGATTCGGTCATCCTGGTCAATATCGGCCTGGATCGGCCCTTTTATACTGAGCCAGCCCTGGTTGAGAACCAGTATGCGCTTGATGTCCTGGTTAATAAATACAACCGCTTAACTGCTGATTTTGTCCCCAAGGACCTGACTGAGATTCCTGCCAGCTATGCCGCAGGGAGGCAACAGTTGAATGCCCGGGCCAAGGATGCTTTCCTGGCTATGGCCGACGCGGCTAGAGCAGACGGGCTGACTCTTACAGCAGTCTCAACCTACCGCAGTATCAGTACTCAAAAAGCCCTCTGGCAAAAAAAATTAGATAGTGGCAGGCCTCTAGCTGACGTTGATGCCTGGACAGCCCGAAGCGGCCATTCCGAGCACCACCTGGGCCTGGCCATTGATATTAACTCAGCTAATCCGACTGATTGGGAGCTAGGGGGAGAGCATTACAAGGCAGCTGGCTGGCTGCAGGAAAAGGCCCATTTATTTGGTTTTATCTTGCGCTATCCCAAAGACAAGACCCATATCACGGGATATCAGCATGAGGCCTGGCATTTCAGGTATCTGAGTGCTGATCTAGCGGGCAAAGTGAAGGCATCCGGCCTGACCTATGACGAGTTTTATGAAAGGTATCTGCGCGGCTTGCCGCATTGGCAGGAATAAAGCTGCAGGTTAATTCCTTTGAGCCATGGCCGGTTCACTTAAGTTTTCTATTGACAGGAATATTTGACGGCAGCCAACCAAACTGGCTATTAGCTATACCAAGCATTCATGATAATGTTTGATTTATTTTGTTCCTTCTTTCCAGGGGTATCAAGCCTCTTTTTGCTCCTGCAAAAACGACCAATTCCTTGAAAAAACGAACCATGAAATTAAACAATTAAACCTAAGTAACACCCACTTTAAGACTATAGAATAATCATCGTATCCTGCGCTTGTAAAGTGATCATGCTAACCACATCACAGAGGCTGCGCTGTCTTCCGCCGGCAATCAGCAGGTGTGATACTGCCCTGTAAAAAAGGAAACCACTCATGCCTAATTGATTGTACTGGTTCGCAAAAGAAAATTGCATAGATTTTCTTGGTAGTTACAAACCCCGACAGTAAAATCTTTTTCGGCGAAAAGCCTAACCAGTTAGAACATGACAGGTATCTATTAACAAATGCATGTAGAAATACATACTGCTGAAGGTACATAAAAACAGCCGACCTGTCTTTGGCAACAAATCGGCTGCTTTTATTTTTAAGACACTTTTAACAGACGTTTCAGATCTCCGGTATGGTGATCTCAATTTCCTTGCCAGCCTTGGCTGAACGGGCAATACCATCCAGGATAGCCTGGTTGATCAGGATCTGGCTGCTCGGTACCGGCGCCGGAGAATCATTGATAATGGCATCCAGGAAAGAACGGATCTTTCTGTCAAAGAGGCCGGGGCCGCCATCTTCAATGATCGGCAGGACAGTTTCCACTCTTTGGCCAGCCACATCCTGGTAAAGGACCATGGGGCCACCAACTGTGCCATTCCAGCATTCTGTTGAAGGAATGCGCAGGCCGCCTTTTTTACCCAGGATAATGGTGTCGCCAGGGGTGTCAAGATGCATGGCCCAGGCAATCCGGAAATCAAGGATGATGCCGCCCTCTAAACGGACAAAGGCTGCGGCAAAGTCATCCACATTAAAACGGGATGCATTCTCGGGTAAGGAGTATTCATAACTGGTCCCGAAAAAGTCTGATGTATAGCCGCTGACAGTGAGGGGCTTGGGATAGCCGATGGCATTAAGCACCATATCAAGGGAATAGCAGCCAATATCACCCAGGGCACCAATACCAGCCGTCTTCTGCTCAATAAATGTGCTGTTGGGAATGCCGCGCCGGCGCCCGCCACCGGTCTGGATGTAATAGATCTCACCCAGGGCACCGGAATCAACCAATTTTTTAATCTGCTGCATATTGGCGTCAAAGCGGGGCTGGAAACCAATTGAAAGGACCTTGCCGCTTTTTTTCTCGGCCCTGACCATTTCAACCGCTTCATCCAGGGTGACACTCATGGGCTTTTCTAAAAGCACATGAACGCCTTTATTAAGGGCATCAATTGTACATTCAGCGTGGGTCACATTATAGGTGCAGACACTGACAGCATCCAGTTCTTCTGCTTCAAGCATAGCTTTATGGTCAGGATAGCAGCGCACATTCTCCACGCCCCAGTCCTGGAAGAACTTCTCTGCCTTGCCGGGGATCAGGTCTGCTCCAGCCACGACCTCCACATCAGGCATCCGTTTAAAGGACTGGATGTGGGCCTCGGCTATCCAGCCGGTCCCGATAATACCCACTTTCAATTTACGGCCGCTGCTGACAACAGCGTCTTCTTTTTTGGTCTGTTGGAACTGGTTTAAAACTTCATCGCCTGATTTTGCCATATTTAGTCTCCTCTTTTAGAATTACTAGCTGCTTTTGGCAGCACTTTTCATTATTATACACTAGACCGGACCTTTAGTTAAAAGCGATCAGTTTTAGCTAAAATATAATCGGATCTAGCAGATTAGAGATAAAGAGCCATGAAAACTAGCCGCACCAAGCAAAATAAGCTTTTAGCTGCCAGCCTCCTGCTGCTGTTTTTTGCCCTGGGCAGTCCGGCTTGCTTCTTCTATAATTTTTTTGGCCTGCCCTGCCCCGGCTGTGGCATGACCCGGGCCCTTTTAGCAGTCCTGCAGGGTGATCTTACCAGGGCTTGGCAAAATCACCCCCTTTTCATCCTGCTGCCCCTGCTCCTGGTTCTGCCTTTTATCCTCAAGACCAAGCGCCAGCAAATCTATGTCTGGTCTGCAGTGGCTGCTCTTTTCCTGCTGGTCTACATCATCCGGCTTATTCTCATATTCCCGGGTGCGGCACCCTTTGATTTTAACCAGGCCGCCCTGCTACCCAGGCTCTGGCGCTTTATCAAAGGCCCTAGCGACAGCTAAGCTCCAGCTGGGCCACTGCCAGACCTT
The DNA here is from genome assembly GCA_964654125.1 of uncultured Oscillospiraceae bacterium. Classification (GTDB taxonomy): domain Bacteria; phylum Bacillota; class Clostridia; order Saccharofermentanales; family UBA5734; genus JAAYBY01. Next base: position 12,545 of record CAZZGG010000040.1, on the reverse strand, counting down.
CTGCCACTGCTGTGACCAGGGCCGGGCCGGGATTTTCGCCTGAACCAACTATCGCCAGCAGCCGGCCCTCAAAAGAGCAGCGCTGGTTGCCGCGGTAAGGCTCCCTACTTAAAGGATCACTGCTGGCCAGCACCTTGAGCTGGCCCTGGCCGGAAACTGCAACTGTAACCGGCCGGTCGGCCTGGCGCACCCGGTGCCCCTGATCATCCACAATGCTGACCGTCAGGTAGGCCAGGCCTTGCCTTTGGCTATCCAGGTTCGTCCCGGCTTCCTTTGTCAAGAGCAGTCTGGCTGCCGGTCCTGGTGTGACCAGCTCCGAACTGGCTGTTAGAACACCGTTATTCCAGCACTCTGCCCGCAAGCTGCCCGCCTGATAAGGCACAGTAAAGCTAGCCTGGCAGCCCTCTTGCATGGTGCAGGGCTGGCTGCCCAACAACTGGTCATTCAAGAAAAGCTTGACAGTTTCTGCAGCGGCATAGACAAAGACCTGGACCGGTTCACCCGTAAAATCGGACCAGTCCCAAAAGGGCAGCAGCTCTGGCCAGCCCCAGGCAGACACCTGGGCCTGTGCCTGAGGCCGGTCAGGTCGCAGCACAGCCAGATAGGGTGTATCCTCCTGGCCCCAGACCCGCTTGCGCAGTTCCAACTGGGGCCGGGCAAAACCACACAGGTCATAATCACCACAATTGGCCTGGTGCCAGGGATAATCACCTAAAAATTCCTTGCTGCCATCGTACCAGACGTGGCCAATGCCGGCTTCACCCAGATAATCCAGGGCGGTCCAGACAAAATCACCGATCACATAGGGTTGGTCCGGAATCTGGGCCCAGATGCGGGCCAGGTCCAGGGGAAAGCTTTCCAGACCACAGATAAGCCGTTCCGGAAATCTTTTTTTATCCCCGGCATATCGCTCCGGCATATAGTTATAGCCAACCACATCCAGAGGCCGGGCAAAGTCAGCTGTCTTATCAGCCCAGTAATCCTCACTGGCCACTTCACCCTGGCCCGGAGTCAGGCCACTGATCGCATTGGTGACCGGCCTGGTCGGGTCCAGCCGGCGAAAATAATCAGCCAGCCGCCTGGCCCAGGCAGCACCATCGCTGCGGCCATCTCTTTCCAGGACTTCATTGCCGGTCGACCACATGATGACACTGGGGTGGTTACGGTCACGTAAAACCAAAGCCTCTAGATCCTTTTGCCAGTCACTGGCAAAGACCATGTGATAGTCATAGGGCCTTTTGCCCTCCCGCCAAACATCGCACAACTCATTAATCACAAGCAGGCCGAGCCGGTCACAAGCGGCCAAAAAAGCCGAGGCCGGCGGATTGTGGGCACAGCGCACAGCATTAAAACCAGCTTTCTTTAAAAGGCGCACCTTCCTGGTCTCAGCATCATCATAACTGGCGGCACCCAAAGGGCCATTATCATGGTGGACACAGCCGCCACGCAGCTTGAGCGGCTGGCCATTTAGCATCAACCCGGTCTGACTGTCCAGCTCCAACTGGCGCAGGCCGCAGGTTTCTTCCAGGAGCAGGCGCTCAGCCGCACCATCATCATAAAAGAGCTGCAGCTGGTAAAGCGTTGGGGAATCAGGCGACCAGTAAGAGGGCTCGGTCAGGGGCAGAGCAAAGTCCAGCTTGTACTTGTCAGCCTCTGCCCGCTCCAGTTTTGGGGCCGGGATCAATTTTTCAGCAACAACTGTGTTTTTTTCATCCAGCAAGACTGCCCTGAATGCAGCCTTGGCCGGCAGCTGGTCAGCAGCAGTGACCCGGGCCTGGACAGCCAAACTGGCACTTTGTGGTGTCCAGTCCTTGGTGAAGACAAAAAGGTCACCCGGCCAGATATCGACCGGGTCCAGGACCTGCAGCCAGACATGGCGGTAGATGCCGCTGCCTGTATACCAGCGTGAATTGGGCTGGGCTGAATTGGCCGTCTTAACAAAGATGCTGTTATCGCCAGACTCTTTCAGGTAAGGCGTGATATCAACATGGAAAGTGGAATAACCATAATTACGGCGGCAGGCCAGATTGTTGTTGACACTGACCTCTGCCATCTGGAAGACGCCTTCAAAGGTCAAAAGCACCCGCTTGCCCTGCCAGGCCGGGTCTGTAGCCAAGGTCTTTTCATAGACCGGATCAAGGCCGGGGAAAAACCCGCCACTGGCCCCGGCCGGGGCATCAGCCAGCCTAGCCTGGCCGATTGAAGCATCGTGGGGCAGGTCCACCACTGCCAGGGCCTCGTTTTCCAGCCAGATGTCCTGAGCATAGATAGTCCAGTTTTGGTCCAGATTATAACGTTCCATACTTTTTTCCTCCTTGGGCAAATAATTTTCGGGTTTTAGCCATATGCTATACTAGAAGTTACAATATGACAGGACGTGAAACAAATGCCAAGTTCAATCTCCTCTAAGATCAATTTAAACGATGGTGTCAAGATGCCCTGGCTGGGTCTGGGCCTTTGGCGTGTGGAAGACCCTGCTGTGATAAAATCCACCATCGACACAGCCCTGGCGGCTGGTTACTGTTCTTTTGACACTGCTGCAGCCTATAACAATGAAGGCAAAACAGCTGCCAGTCTACGGGCTGCCGGCTGCCGCAGGGAAGATTTCTTCCTTACGACCAAACTCTGGAACAGCCAGCAGGTCAAGGGCCGCCAGGCTGTCCTGGCTGCGTTTAAGCAAAGCCTGCACTTGCTCCAGCTCGATTTTGTCGACCTGTACCTGATCCACTGGCCTGTGCCGGCGCAAAAAATGTATGTCGAAGCCTGGCAGGCCCTGATTGAGCTGAAAAAAGCAGGCCTGACCCGCTCCATCGGGGTCAGCAATTTCCAGATCCACCACCTGGCTGAGCTGGAAAAAGAAACTGGCATCCTGCCTTCGGTCAACCAGGTCGAGCGCCATCCCTGGCTGGATCAAAAAGAACTACTGGCCTATTGCCGCAAGAAAAACATCCAGCTGGAGGCCTATAGCCCCCTCATGCGGGGACGCTTCATCGAAGAGGAAGGCTTGCAGGAGATGGCTGGCCGCTACAACAAGTCCATGGCCCAGCTGATCCTGCGCTGGCACCTGCAAAGCGGTGTAGTCATTATCCCCAAATCCACAAACGCCCGCCGCATCAGGGAAAATGCCGCTATCTTTGACTTCCAGCTGTCTGGCCCGGACATGGCCTTTATCGACAAGATGAACCGGGACAAGCGTTTACTACCTGATCCAGACAAGATGAACTATTTCTAGTCCAGGACCAGATCCCGTAGGTCAGCCAAGTAGATGCCGCGAAAGCCCTCATGGGTGGAATCAAAGCTGAGCCGGCTGCCCTCGGGGCTGAAACGGTTATGCAGGTCACAGCGGTGGTCCTTATCTGCTGCCGGGTCGGACCAGGCCCGCAGCAGCTGCTGGTAGGGCCGGCCTTTTTCTTGAAAGACAAATATCTGGCGGCAGTGATCCCGGTCAGGATAACCATCGCCGGCAATAATTCCCTGGCCCGGCCCGTAAATACAATGGATATCCTGGCTAAAAATCTGCTCGGGCCAGACTTCCAGCCGCTGGCTTAAGTCCTCATGCAGCAGCATGCTTAAGACATTGCCGGAGGCCTGGCAGGCACCATAGATCAACAGATGGCGATCATCGCGCCAATGATAGTGTGAGGCAATGGAATACTCCTGCATGATATGCAGGTTCTGGCCGGCCCGGTCAGCTGTGGCCAGTCCAGTGAGATGACGCTGGCCTGGTTCCGGAAAATTCCTGACCAAAAAGACAAACCTGTCGGCCGAAGGATTAAAGGTGATATGATTGATGACCAGCTTTTCCCGGGCCATCTGGGGGCTGACCTTGGCAAAAAGCTCGGCGATCCGGGGATAGGAGAGGATGAGGCGTTCTTTGCCTTGCTCCAGGTCAACCAGGAAGATGCCATCTTCTCGGGGCTGGGCCTGGTCGTAAAAAGGATCTTTAATCGTGCAGTAGCCGTAACCGGGCCTGAAATCAAACAGGCGCGAGAAGTTAATCGCCAGACCCCAGCGGCCGTCAGCGGATACATCTGCTAATGCGGGACCAGCCTGCCTTTTATGGCCCGTGGCCAGGTCCTGGATCACGGCCCTGTAACAGCCCGCTTCTTCTGCGTTATAGATAATCTGCCTTGATGTGCTGCTGGTTAAAAATTCCAGCATGGCCCCTTGCTGAAAGTTCCAGGCCTTGGTCCGGGCAATAGGAGTGAACTTATCTGTCGCCAGATCAATCACACCCAGATTGCAGACATCCTCCGGCCCGGGCAGGCGGTCATAAAAATCCACCTGCTGGGCCAGGTGCAGCCTGCCATCGGCAGAAAAAGTCCTGTTGTCATAGTAGCCGTAAAAGTAATGCCGGCCGTCTGCTGGCGTGATACGCCGCACCGGACAGAGCAAATCATGTAAACCCTTCATCTCTTAGCCTCCTGCCACTCAAAAACAGCGCTGCCATGGGCTGGCAGATCTAGTACCAGCCTTGTATCTTTTAGCTCCCGGCTGGTCCCTGACCAAAAATCAATTAGCTTTGCCGGGGCAGCCAGAGCAAAATCTGCAAAGTTAAAGCACAAGCTTCTGGCCTGGTCCGCAAAATTGACCAGGAGCAGGCGCCTGGTCCCATCCTGGCAGCTTTGCAGCCAGAAGGAGGCATACTTTTGGTTGAAGAGGTCCAACGGCTGTAAGGCAACAGTTTGCTTAAAGCCTTGCACAACTTTGCGGACCAGTTCCTTGCCTTTTTCATTAAGCATGGTCAAACGGTCACTTAAGACCAGATTACCCCCGGAGACCAGGACAAAGCCGGCCCAGGTCCGAGCCTCGGCATAGTTAAAGACAGGCCCGCGCCGCCAGCGTGTGGCAAAGCCCTGTGGGTTGGGATTATTAGCTTGGGGATTTATGACATTGGTCTCTTTTTCCAAAGAAGTGTCCTGGCCGCGCACTACTAAAAAATCAAAATCATAGTCGATGATATGGCGGGGGATGAAAAAAGCGTTCTGGATATGGTCCACCACCCAGAGCAGCTGGATCCACTGGTTGTGGATATCGACAGTGATCCTGGTTGAGTCGGCATAACCGGGACCTGCTTCCTGGGGCCAGCTGCAGCCTAAAAGGTAGGCATCGGGGCCAGTGGCGGCCCGGATGATGCTAAAGAGTTTGCGATAGGCGTCATAGGGCCCGGCAGCCTGGTCATGGAAGAAGGGTGCTGCATCCAGGCCAATCAGATAGTCAATCTTGAAAAGGCGAAAACCATGCTGGTAGAGCCTTTGGAAAAGGGCAAAGATAAACTCTTCTCCGGCCGGGGCAGTTGGATCTAATGTATAGCCGTACTCTGTTTCGATTGGATCACCATACTTGTTTTTCAGGAGCAGCTCAGGATTACGCAGGCCCGGCCAGGAGAGGGGATCTATGACCAAAGGTGCCGACCAGATACCGGGGATGAAGCCTTCTTTGCGGATTTGTTCACAAAGCCAGGTCAGCCCTTGTGGGAAGCGGTGGTTGGCATACCACTCACCGTGCACATGCTGCCAGCCGGCGTCGATTATCATATAGGGCAAGCGGTCTT
>CAZZGG010000040.1:0-6981 GCA_964654125.1 uncultured Oscillospiraceae bacterium | reverse complement strand
AAAGCGGATCTGCCTGGATAGCCTGGGCATTTTCCAAAATATCCTCAGGCCGGATGGCATTATAGTAGTAATCCCAGGTGTTGTAGCCCAGGACCGGCACCTTTTTTAGAGCCGGGGGATTGGAGTGCTCCAGGTAAGCGGCCAGGCTTTGCCGATAGTTTTGCCTGGAGCAAAACCAGACTCTTTCCGACCTGATCCTGGCCTGGCCAGCCAGGCCGGCAATGATGCGGCTGATCGACTCCACCGCCAGCTGATCCTGGCTGAGCTGCTCAACGAACATTTCCTGGATGTGTTTTTGCCCGGTCAGGATCCCGGCAAAAAAACCTGTCTTTTCAGCCTCCGGAAAAAGAGCACAGGTGGATTCAAACCTGTTTTTTTGCTTATCGTTCGGATCCAGCCGGTCAAAGCCGATCTCCAGAAAAGAGGGTATCTTGTTGGCCCAGAGCTCAGCTGCTGCACCAGGCGGCTGATAGACCAGGGCCAGAGGGCAGATGTTTTTCAGGTCGCAACCGGCTGGTCGCCAGGCCTCCAGATCAACAATATAGCTGCCGGCAAAAGGGCTAAAGCGCCAGCTGACCCGATAATCTGTCTCTGCTAGGTTAAATACCACAGCGTCGCCAGCCTCTTCAACTCCAGTCAGCTGGAAGTCCTGGCTGCGCAGGCTGCGGCCGGCATTTGTTTCCAGAAAAAAGTCTAGTCCACTGAGATTAGCTGGCAGATCCAGTCTTTGCCTGATCGCTTTTTTGATGTCAGTCATATTTTGCTCTCCTTTTTGTTCTACAGGGGGCGGGAACTGGCCAGGGCTATACCCCGGCCCTGCCGGCCCACTGCACAATAAAAATGATAGACGATGTCTTTGTGCTTAATGACAAAGGGCTTATGGGCATATTTTTCATCGTATGTTTCACTCGGCTGGACCAGGGGCTCACCTGTCCAGCGGGTCCAGTGCAAAAGATCGCGCGAACAGGCAAAAGTATCAAAAGCTGTTTTTGCCTGGGCCTCAAAATAATGCATGACCCAAAGATCATCCAGCCGGACCAGCTGGGGATCGCCGCTGATGTGCCAGTGGTCCAGCTCAGGCTGGCCCAGGCAGGGTCCGTCGCCAAGCCTTTGCCAGGTTAGCAGGTCATCAGATACGGCGATGCCGATGCACTCAATACTATGGCGCAGCCCTTTGGCGTTATAGAACATGACAAAGGGCGCTCCGAGCTGCATTTTTTCATCTTTTATAATGCAGCTCTTGTAGAGGGTGGCTTTTTCAAAGTCCCGTGCTGTCTTGTCACTGCTGGCCAGGACAGGTCCTGCTAGGGGCCGCTGCCAGGGCAGCTGGCCCAGTGACCTTGTCCGGGCCAGGCCAATGCTTAAGGGGTCAGTTTCATAGCCCGGCCTGCTGCCGCCCAGGTAGGACAGCCAGTAGTAACCGGCGTGCTTTTGTGGGATATAGTCAGAGCCCCAATCGGGCTTAGCCAGGGCCAGGCCACCGGACAGCTGTCGGTCATCCCAGCCGCCACTGCCTTGGGCCAGCACCTTGCCCTTGACCTGCCAATTAAGTAGATCAGGGCTGTGGGCCAACCAGGTTTCATATCCGCTGCCTGCCTGGGCGGCCGGGTCAAAACGGGCATAAAGCATGCTCCAGGCAGCCGCCTCCGGGTCATAAAAGATATTGGGGCAGTCCAGCAGCACGCCTGCTTCCGCCAGGACTAGGCCTTGCTTAAAAGGAGTTTGCATGGTCTGGTGGATTTCTAGCATGGTGCTTGGCCTGATCATTTTCTCATTCCTCCGGCTTTTTGCCAGAGCCGGGCCATGGCAAAGAGCGGATTGTGACCCAGGTAGCCCTGGCAGGGGATATTTTGCTCTGTATAGGGTTTACGCTCCAGCTCAGTCTGTTCACCCAAAAATGGATGATAAAATTCCCAGATCGCTCCGGTCCGGCTAAACTGGCTGGCGGTACCAGCCAGGGCTTTTTCCAAAACCAGCCGGGCTGCATCTGGGCGGTTATATAGCAGGCAGCCTCGGGCCAGCCAGTAGGTCATGCTGTTCCAGGCTGGTCCCCGCCACAGCTTGAGGGTGAAAAGGGGGTTTTGCCGGCTGACTGTGGCCAGAGGGTGGTCAGTCAGGAAATGGCGGGGGTTTAAAAGGTATTGATCGATCAGATAGTCAGCCTGCTTTTTTGTGGCGACTTGGGCCAAGAGGGGCCACATACCTTCAAAGGTCAGATGGCAGTCAGATGCTAGTGCCACTGACCAGGCATCATAAAAGAAACCGGTTTTTTCATTGAAGAGCCTGGTTTTTATAAAATCAGCAATCTTAGCCAGCTCCACTGCAAAGGGGTGGGCATCTTTACCTAGGCGCTCGGCCCAGTCTTTGGCCTGGCGGTAGAGTAAATAGACATGGCAGCTGGCATCAATGCAGGCCAGCTTTTCTGGCGGAGCCTGGTCGAAGCGGATACCATCATCGACGCCACTTTCCCATCTGCGGGTCAGGATGTCCAGATAAAAGTAGCCCCCAGCCGGCACCTTGCGGTACTTTTCAAACCAGCCAATCTGGCGGACCAAGGCGCTGTAAAACTGCCTGATCTGGTCCGGGCCGAAAAGCTCAATATAGTCCTGTGCGGCCAGCGGCCAAAGTGGCGGATGACCACGGTCAGTGCCCCAGCTGGGTTTGCCTGCCTGGAACATGATAGTACCCGGCACCAGGCCATCGGCTTGCTGGGCGGCCAGATTGTTTTGCAGCTGGTGCAGGGCATGCTGCGCCATAAGGGGCAGGCTGTCCAGGATCTGGTGGACAATATCCCAGTGGCCAAAGGCTGGCCTTAAGTGGTAGCCCGGGCCGATTTCTTCCCAGGGATGGGGAAAGGGGTATTGGGCGGGCAGAACTGCTTTTTCATGCAGCTGGGCCAGATAGGTCAGCATGGGCTGCCAGCTCCGTTGGCCCAGTTTTTCTGCTTCCTGCTTAAGCGGTGTGAAATCAACCAGTTGAGACAGGGTCATTTCAGTCCTCCTGCAGTGATCTTTGTTTACCTGACTAGTTATATCTGTATAATAGCATTACCTGCTTGACTTTGGGCACTGGGAGGTTTTTATGAAGACGATTAAACAACTGACAATTTTGCATTCCAATGACCTGCACGGCGACTTCTTAAAAGAAAGAATCGGCGATCTAGTTGTGGGTGGTGTTTCCATGCTGTCCGGTTATGTCAGCCAGGTCCGCCAGGAAGAAGACAATGTTATCTATGCCATTGCCGGTGATATGTTCCGCGGTTCTGTGATAGATTCTGAATTCAAGGGCATATCCACGATTGAGATCATGAATATGCTCTCGCCTGATGTGGTCACGATCGGCAACCATGAGATTGACTATGGTATCGCCCATCTGCTGTTTATTGAAAAATGCGCCCAGTTCCCTATCATAAATGCCAATTTATATGTCAAATCGAATGGGACCCGCCTGTTCACGCCCCAGCAGATCATCAGCATGGATGATATGAAGATCCTTTTTATTGGCATCATCACCGAAGAGGTCCTGGCCCAGGCTAAATCCGAAGGCCTGATCGGCGCTTTTATTGATACTGCTGATGCAGCGACGGAAATAGGTAAGATTTGTAATGCCTATAATGCGATTGACATTGACTTCACTGTTCTTTTGACCCATATCGGGATCGAAGAGGATAAGAAGCTGGCTCATCTGCTCCAGCCTGAATGGGGGGTTGACCTGATTATTGGCGGTCATTCCCACACCTTCATGGATGAACCGATCGTGGAAAATGGCATTGTCATTGCCCATGCCGGTGAGGGCACAGACCAGGTCGGCCGTTTTGATATCATGGTTAATACTGATGACAACTGTATTGATTCTTTCAGCTGGCAGATGCAGCCGATTAATCATCTGACTGCTCAAAGAGACCTGCAACTGGAAGAAGTGATTAATAAGTATAAGGATTTGACCGACCGCAAGTATCAAAGGATCATCACCCGCCTGAGCCGGGCCTTGACCCATCCGCAAAGAAATAAGGAGACTTCCCTGGGCAGTCTTTTTGCTGATATATTCCAGCAAAGTCTCGGCCTGGACATCATGTTTTTAGGTTCTGGCAGCATTCGGGGCAAGCAGCTGGGCCCGATTGTCGAATTAGGCGACCTAGTCCAGGTCTTTCCTTATAATGATCAGATCCACCTGCTCCAGGTCACCGGCAGCCAGTTAGCTGATATGCTGCTTTATATGCTGCGGGATGAAGCCTTCCTGGGCACGACCGAGTATTATCAGCTTTCTGAGGGTGTCCGGGTTGTTTATTCCAGAGGCCAAAAACGCCTGCTGGAATTAGCTTATAATGGCAGCCCGATTGAAGATACAGGCCTATATTCGGTTGGCTTACAAAATTTCCATTTTCTTAACCTGGAAAGTTTTCTAGGCATCAGCCAGGCAGAGGTGGAAAAAAACCAGAAAACCCGCGTCTTATCCACTTCTGCCCTAGACACCATTGTTGAATACCTCTCCTCCCATCACCGGCTGGACTTTGCCGGCAGCCGGCGGATCAGGATTGTTGATTAAAAGATCTAACTGGTCATAAGTATTAGCGCCTGCTCTTATTTGGCATGCGGTGAAGGCACCAGCATGACAGGCACCGGGGCATGACGGGCTATATTGTGGCTGACATTGCCCAGATAGATTTCCTTGATCCAGCCGCGGCCCTGGCTGCCCATGATCACCCAGGAAACTTTTTCTTCTGCGATAAAGTGGAGGATTTCCGCTGTCGGTGAACCGTAGATGAGGCGCTGGTCAATTTGGGCCGGGCTGCCGGCTTGCTTTAGTTGCCGGGCCATGTCTTTTAGCCGCTCGTCATCCTTGACATTAAAGCTGTCCAGCTGGCCCAGCAGGTGTGGCTCTATCCTGGCCTGGTCCTGGATATGGAGCAGGGTGATCTTTTTAATGGGAAACTTGGCCGCTTCCTGGACTATGGCAAAAGCCCGGGCAGCATTATCAGAAAAGTCAGTCGGGAAAAGCAGGTGGTCAGCCAGATGGCAGTCCGGTCCATTAAGTTCTTCTGCTCCCGGATCAGACGGTGTCCTGACGATCAGGAGAGGGACCGCTGATTTTTGCATCATATGGTAGGCAGCTCCGCCGTCCAGCATGCTACCGATCACCGTTCTTTCAGCAGCTCCTGCCAAGATCAGGCTGCAGTTTTCGTCCAGGGCAGTCTGGTTGATATTGTCGCGAAAGACTCCGATCATCTGGCGGGCCTTGACAGTAAAGCCCATCTGTTCCAGTTCTTTCTTTTGTTCCGCTAGGTGCTTTTTATAGACTTCGACAATCAGGGAGGCGACTGAGTCGCTTAGTTCATTGGGATTGAGGCACTGAATCAAAAGGCATTCTTTTGTGCCCAATTTCTGCAAATGTAAAAGACAGCGTTTGATCTGGGCAAAATTGTAGTGCAATTCAGATATTACTAGAATTTTAGAAAACATGGCGTCCTCCTTGGTCAAAAGCATGCGCAAAAAAGAAGACAAAATAAATGGCTGCAGCTCTAATTACATTGTAGCAGAGCTGCAAGCTTTGCACAGCTGCCAGCTGTGCTATAATTGATTTTGCAGGTATTTTTGTCGGACCTGCTATTACAAGCAATGCGAGGTGTTCTTATGTCAGTCATCAAATTAGCCATCCTTGGTCAGGGGCGCAGCGGCCGTGATATCCATGCCGCCCACCTCAAGGATCTGCAGGATCTGTATCAGATTGTTGCCGTAGTCGATCCAATCGCCCAGCGGCGGGAAAGGGCAGCAGCTGAGCTTGGTTGCGAAACTTTTGCCGACTATAAGGAAATTTTGGACCGCAAGGACATAGACATGGTTGTCAATGCCACACCCAGTCATCTGCATCCGGCCATCACTATCGATCTTTTAGAGCATGGCTTTAATGTCCTGACTGAAAAACCACTGGCCCGCCATGTCAGCGAAGTAGATGCCATGACTGCTGCAGCAGCCAAGGCCGGGCGCTCTCTTTTTGTTTTCCAGCAATCACGCTTTGCACCTTATTTCCGTAAGGTCAGGCAGGTCATTGATTCTGGTGTTCTGGGCCGGATTGTCCAGGTCAGCATCAATTTCAACGGTTATGCCAGACGCTGGGACTGGCAGTGCATCCAGGAATATAATGGCGGCAGCCTGCTCAACACTGGCCCGCATCCGCTGGATCAGGCCCTGCAGCTATTTGGCGAAGGCGATCCTAATATCACATGTATCATGGACCGCTGCAACACCTTCGGTGATGCCGAGGACTATGTCAAGCTGCTCATGCACGCTCCCGGTCATCCGGTGATTGATCTGGAGATTTCTTCTTGCTGTGCTTATCCCAGTTTCACCTATAGCGTCCAAGGCACCCGGGGCGGCCTCAAGGGCAGCATGACTGAGATTAACTGGAAATTCTTTAAGGAAGAAGAAGCACCCGAGCAAAAGCTGACTAGAGAGCCCTTGGAAAAAGCAGATGGCACACCAGCTTATTGCGGCGAGCAGCTGACCTGGCACGAAGGGTCCTGGACTCCTGCCGATGATGAAGGTGATCTTTTCCAGGCTATTGCCACCTACTACTACCGCCAGCTCCACGCCCATATCACAGAAGGCAAGCCTTTTGAAATCACTGTGGAGCAGGTGCGGCGCCAGATTGCTGTGATTGAGGAGTGCCACCGGCAAAATCCGCTCTCCCGTCTGGACAGCTAGATTCTACGAAATTTAAAGACTATCAGTAAGACACCTGCCGACCGGCAGGTGTCTTTTTAAGCAGCACTGCAAGTTTATGCAGCAAGATAAGGACGAAGAACAAAGCTTCGGGCTCCCAGTGATCGTCTGACAAATGATTAGCGATCTAGAATATAATGGTAGTGGAAGCCGGGGCACTAAATGGCAAAAATAGTTTCGGGAGATATTTTGCCTTAGCCTGGGAATCAGCCTCATTAACATGAGTATTAATATCGCGACTGCAGTTGCGGTACCCGGGCAT
>CAZZGG010000039.1:0-22080 GCA_964654125.1 uncultured Oscillospiraceae bacterium | reverse complement strand
TTAATGTGGGAATCTACTGTGCGGTTGTCACCATAGTAGTCAAAACCCCACAAGCTGTTGAGCAGGTTATCACGAGAAAACACTTTGTTTTTGTTTGTGGCCAGCGTCCACAAAATTTCTGTTTCTTTTTTGGTCAGGGGTATGCGGGTATCGCCAATCTCGGTGATATATTCATCAAGATTGATCATCAAATTCTCATAACTGAAGACCTGCGCTTTTGTTTCATCTTCCTGCAAAATACGACGCAGAATGGCACGGACACGTGCCATGACCTCTCCAGGTGAAAAGGGCTTGACAATATAGTCATCCGCACCGATGTCCAAGCCCATGATGCGTTCAAAATCTTCTCCCCGCGCTGTTATCATGATAATCGGCACGTTACTCTTCCTGCGGATTTCCCGGCAAACCTCAAAGCCATCCATGCCAGGCATCATCACATCTAGCAGGATCATATCAAAGGCAACAGACTGTGCTTTGTTCAGCGCTGAAGGGCCGTCAAAAGCTGTCGTGACGGTAAATCCTTCTTTTTTTGCGTATTCTGCCAATATGGAAACAATTTGCTTATTGTCATCGGCAATCAAAATGTTCGGCATGATCGTCACACATTCCTTACTGAATATTGGCATGGCAAGCTGCGTTTTTTTGTTGCTCTTAAATTTATTTTATCATGAAAAAAGCTATGAAAAAACACACTTTTGCCACAGACAGGACTTATGATACAGGCATAGTAGCAATAAGCGCTGATAACAAGGAGGTCATCATTATGAAAAAGATAAAAAAATTTATCATTGCGGGAATTACAGTTTTGACGTTAGTAGCAGGGTCAGCCACTGCGTTTGCCGCCTCGCAATACGCAACGCCTGCCGAAGCGGTTGCGGGGCTTACAGGGCGTGGAGTACAATCCGTGATCGATGAACGCAACGAAACAGGAAAAACTTATGGAAGCATCGCAAAGGATGAGGGCGTATTTGACGAGTTCTGGTCTGAAATCCTGGAGATGAAGAAGGATACACTATCCGAACGAGTCGCCGCTGGCACCTTGACGCAGGAACAGGCTGATGCCATGCTTGCCAAAATTGAGGCGAATCAAGCAAATTTGGATAAGCCCGGAACAGGCTGCGGCATGGGCGCCGGGTTCAGGCAAGGCGGCGGTCAAGGCCACAGACACGGCAATCGCGGCATGGGTGCTGGCTTAGGCAAAGGTCGTGGCTAAATCAGGAAGATTAATTACAAGGGATTAATCAAAAGTGGCTATCAAGATTGAATAAATCTTGATAGCCATATTACAATGTCTATTTCTGTGCTGGCATTTGCGCTATTTTGGTAAAATACGGAGGCAGGTCCTCCATCTATATTTTCATGAGATCTCTATCTGCGGCCAGCCCAAACTAATGGATCCCGGCCATTGGGCACCAGGATGACTAGGACAAGCTGGTTTTTTGAGTTTCTAGTCTGGTGTAATAAAGCATGCCTATTCGAAGATGCCATATCTAGCAGCTGTACTTGCACATCAGCCATTTTTGTGGTCGGTTTTACCAGTTCCGGAATAAGCGGCTTAGCCTAGGCTTTCTTTAAGGCAAAGGCAAGCGTTCCCGTAATGGCTCCAGGCCCAGGAGGCGCTCAGCATTGGCAAAGGCCAGCTTGTCAAAGATCTCAGCTGAGATTGCGCCACTGTCTTTGAGTGACTGCAGGATCCGGCCCTGGGGAATATCCTGGTCAGCATAGCAGATGTCAGTACCATACATGATCCGGTCTGAGAATTCGTTGAGAAAACGTGCGGCATAGGCCAGGTCACGCGCCAGGGCATTAGCACCACTGCCGGCAGAAATCTCCACCCAGAGATTGGGGTAGTTACGCATTAGTTCGACCACCCGGCCTTCACCCAAGATTGGATAATCAGGATAACCAAAGCGGTCATTATCCGCGTGCAAAATAGAAATTTCTGCCCAGAAGGCCGGGCCATGACCGATCATGATCAGGTCCGGGAAACGGGCCAGGCTGGCTTCGAGCTGGGGTAGGCCTGGATCATCATAGATACCATAACCGGAATCAATCCGGCCAGTAATATCAAAGATCAAAGGCAGACCGGCCGCCTGGACACAGCGCAAGAGATTTTGCAGGCGCGGCTCCTGCCAGGGCATATTAGGTAAAACTTCACCAATTCCCTTACAGCCCTGCTTCATAAAATGCTCCAGCAGGATACCCAGAGGAGCATCCGAGGAATTAGTCAGGGCCCTGGGATCGATATTGCAAAAAGGAATCAGCTTACCGCCTGAGGCAGCAGCCAAGTCAATTATCTCTCCAACTGATTGGGGTAGGTAAAGCTCCGGACTGACCAGGGGCAAAAGGACCGCCCTGTCTATGGCAAGTTCAGTCATCCTGGTTGCCAGCTGTTCAGGGTTGGACATGAGGAAACGTCCCTCCGGTGTCGGATAAGGATACTTATAGACGTGGGCGTGGATATCTAAAAACATTGGCCACCTCCCGGCAAAATTCAATTGCCCTATAAAACAGTTTTACAGCCTTTATGCCAGATGCGGTAGACTTCTTCGCCCGGACTGTTCAGCAAAGCAACCGGATCAGTGGCATGTGTCTTCAGGATGGCCCGGGCCGGCTGGTCAGCAAAAGCACGCAGTTCCTTAATCAGAAAATATGGTGGTTGGGGAATGCCCTGTCCTTTAAAATAGGCCGGACCATGTTTTTGGAAAAGGCCGACTGCTTGCCTGACCCCAGCCGCTATTGCTGCCCTGGCCTGGGCTGGTGCCAGGCTGACTGCATCGTGGAAGAGATCATTATAAATCTCAAATGAATACTCTGCTCCGCTTTGGTCGTTTTGGCCCTGCTTGACCGCCACTGTCACCATGTTCGGCACCAGTGCTTGCGCTTCTTTACCAAAGGCCATGTCTCCGCTGCCAAAAATGATTGGCACTGCCAGATGATCAGCTATAATAGCAAATTCACCAAATTCACCAATGGAAAGACCATTGACCCGGCTGTCCAGCACATGGTGACTGCCTGTATGGGGCAGGTGGGCTTTTAAGCTGCCGGCCTTGGCATGCTGGCCGATATAAAGTATGGCAGTGAAGCTGCCATCCAGTTTGAAAGGATAGGGCGGACTTTGCCACTTGTTATACAGCACCACCCGCTCATCCAAAAGATCAGGCCAGATACCACCCGGGCCATGACCATCTGCCACATGGACTCCGCTGGCACCTTTATCAAACAAGGCAGTGACTGCAGCATTCACCTCAGCCGTCAAAAGTTGCTTGGCCTCGTTATAGCGGGGGCTGGCGGCGCTGGTCCATTCGGCTTTGGAACCAACACCAGCCACCCCCTCCAGATCTGTCATGATGTAAAACTTCATTCTACAATCCTGTCTTAGTCCTCAAGCGGAACCAGCTGCAAGGCATTCTTGTAGTAAATCTTGTCCAGCACAGCCTGGGGCAGACCCAGACTGTGCAAAAGCTCCATGTGTCTGCTGTCAAAATAATCCCGCCCAAAAAGCACCCTATCCTGGTAGGTGATCAGGAACTGGCGTGTGAAATCAAGATCCCGGGACAAGGCATTGGCTCCGCTGCCGGCTGAGATATCGCAATATAGATTTTTGTGCTCTTCCATGAAACGGACCAGCTTGCCACCCGGCAGGACCGGACCTTGGGGATAGCTTTCTGTCTCAGCCTTATCATCGGCTGAGATGTAACCCCAAAAACCCGGGGCATGGCCTAAAAAGATGGTCTCAGGGCAGGCTGCCAGGGCCCGGCCAAAAGCCTCCATGCCGCCACCATACCACCAGTTGGGCCTGGGATAGCGTCTGTCGCCTGTCCTGGGCAGTTCATTGTCCAGGTGGACAACCACCGGCATCCTCTCTTCGCCGCAAACACGGAAAAGGCGGATGGCATCCCAGTTATCCAGCATCAGGCGCAGCTTTAACTCACCACAGATCCTGGCTCCGAAAATATGTTTAGCTGATAGAAGGCGCTCAATCGCCTCCGGCCGGCGCGGATCTGGCGCATAGCCGAGGACGAATTTTTCCGGTGCCCGCTCTTTGTAGGAGATGCAGCGGGCAAAGGGGATCGGCCCGCCCTCCCCCACTTGGGGCATGGCATAGCCCTGGTGGGGCTCCCACTCATCTTGCGGAGCCTCCCAACTGAGCAACCAGGTCAGGTCGATCTTGTTATCGGCCATGTTCTGCAAAAAGCGCTCCAGGTTCACACCATGCCAATCAGGATGATTGTGCGCGTCAATAATCATGGCCCTGCCTCCTAAACCAGATTGATGCTGCGGCCTGATTCTGCCTCAATCCGCACATTCTTATCTTTTTCATCCTCAAGCAGCTGCTCTGCATTGGCAACTACCTTGCGGTAGGCTGCCACATATTCCATGACATCACTTTCAGTCGCTGTCTCAAAACGGGGTGCAGCCATGAAAGCATTCTCAGCCAGGATCTCTGTGTTGGGCAGCGGCTTGTCACTAGCATAGGTGCCCAGGCCAAAGGGGTTGTCGCCATTAAAGAGTGGAGCCTTGTGCAGACGGCCATAACCGCAAACACCACAAATGACACCTTCAGCCGCCAGAGCCTTAAGGAAAGTTGCCACAGAAAGGCCACCCAGTTTTTCTGGAACATAGCGGTTATAGTGGTAGGCATAAACTCTCTTTGAACCCTGAGGCACTGCCTGGGGCACGATACAGCCTAGTTCAGCCAGATTTTCATCCAGCAGGGCACCCAGCTTATTGCGGGTCACATTATATTCTTCCAGTAGATCCATGGAAGATGAAGCGATAACCATGGCCAGCGGGCTGGGCCTGTACTTGAAGCCGAATCCGGTCAGGCTGTACTTGCGATAGGGCGAGTCTTCAGGCAGGCCGCCTAGACGCTCATAAAAGCCCACAGCCAGGGCTCTTTCATAATACTCCCTGTTATTGGTCAGATAGATACCACCTTCACCGGACGGCATCAGCTTGCTGGCCTGCAGGGAATAGCAGCCGATGTCACCAATTGAACCGACTTTTTGACCTTGCCAGCTGGCACCATGGGCATGAGAGGCATCTTCAATCAAGACCAGCTGATGCTGCTTAGCCAGTGCCACGATCGGTGCCATATCACAGGGAGTGCCCCAGGTGTGGACAACCATGATCGCCCTGGTCTTGGCAGTGATTTTGGCAGCTATCGTTTCAGCTGTCATAAGGTGTGAATCAAGATCAACATCAGCAAAAGCTGGCACAGCGCCCAGGGGTACCAGGGGAGCCACTGAGGCCCAATAAGTAAATGAGGGCACGATAACTTCATCCCCGGGCTTTAAGCCGGCAGCAGCCAGGGCCATATGCAGAGTGGCTGTACCATTGGTAGCCCCGATCGAATATTTAACTCCAATATAGTCAGCAAACTTTTTCTCAAACTGGCCCACTTCCGGTGCCGAAGAGATATTACCTGATTTAAGCAGGGCTTCAACAGCCTGGTAGGCTGCCCCCGGCACGATCGGTACAGAGTAATCTGCTGCACTTTTTGTCACACTTTTTTCTCCGCCAAAATAAGCTAACTTGCTCATAAGATTCCTCCCAATTAATTGGTTTTTTTATTTAGCATAGGCCAGGCAGACCTTGCGGATCGCGCTGACTGTCTGGGCTATATTTTCTGCGCTCCAGTTTTCATGCGGATAAATAATCACAGTATCATGCATGGCCTGGATGGCCAGGGGTATGTCCTTCTCCGTATAGATCTTCTGCCTGTCCCCTTTGTAGTCAGCTGCTGACCAGGGATATTCCGTACCAGCAAAGACCTGGCGCTGTTGGTACCAGTCAGACAAGAAAGGCAGAGCGTATTTACCATTATTAGGCAGGCCTTCAGCAGCCAGGGCTGCACAAAAGGTCTCCTTGTCGCAGGAAATCTTCTCAAAATCAAAGAGCAGGCGTAAAAACCAGCTTGAAGACACCGCTCCCTGAGGCAAGGGCAGTTCGCGCAGCAGGGACAGATCGGCCAGACCGGCCATGATGGCCTGGGCCACTTTTTGCCGGCCTGCCGCTATCGCCAGGGCTTTTTGCAGCTGGACACGGCCGATGGCACAATGGATCTCATCCATATTGAAATTTAAAGAAGCCACTGCGTTACTGGATCCATCCGGCAGGCCAAAAGGCTTGCCCCGGTCAGAGTGGCGTCTGATCTTCCAGTAAAGGTCCTCAGACTGGGTGTAGACCATACCACCTTGACCGCCACAACAGATATGTTTGCCAAACATAAGCGAAAAGGCAGCAGTGTCACCGAAGGTTCCCACCAGCTGACCGTTAATATGGGCACCATGGGCCTGGGCGCAATCTTCTACCACGGCCAGGCCTCTTTCCCTGGCAAAGGCACAGATTGCCGGCATATCGGCCGGTTCACCAGCTATATGGGCCACCAGGATGGCCTTGGTTCTTTCTGTAACCAGTTGCTTGATGCTGGCCAGGCTCATGTTGAAACTGCCCGCTGCAACATCTGCAACCACAGGGATACAATTGGCCATGACCACAGGCATGATCCCGCCCGGATCCGTAAAGGGCGGCACAATGACCTCGGAAAATGCCGGCAGTTCCAAGGCCCGCAAGGCTACAAAAACCGCGGTGCTGCCACTGGATACGGCATCAGCATAACCTGGTTTATCAGAGAGCAGCTGGGCAAACTCCTGGCAGAAAGCTTCTTCTTCCGGCCCGCCATAACCTGGGGCTGTGCCGCTTTGGATAGCTGCATCCAAGACACGGTTACAGGCTTGCTTTTCATCTTCTGTAAAGTGGTGACGTGCATTGTAGGCTGAGCTGATGGCTTGAGATCCGCCATTGAGAGCTAACTCGGCCTGCCTGGGATTTGACATGAATATTTCCTCCTTTGGCTAGGGTCCTACTAGGACCCATCATACCTGAACTGCTGGGGCAAAGCAACGCAGGGTCCGGGCTCTTAGAGCTCAATCAGCCAGGACCTGTTCTGCGTTGCGCCAGCAGATTTTCTCGTAGGCGGCCCTGCTTAAGTGGCCTTGGGCCAGGGCAGCGTCAAGCCAGGCTGAAAAGCCAAAAAATTCGGCATGGACATTTTCCGGATCACAGATGTCCGTGGCATAAAAAAGCCGGTCCTGGAATTTTTCCAGGAACCAATAGCCGAACTCAGGGTCGCGTGTGACAGCATTGTAACCACTTCCGGCTGACATATCGCCATACAGGTTAGGGTACTTTTCCATCAGCTCAACCACCCGGCCCGGTGTGACCTTGCCTGTGGGGTAGCTAGTCCAGGTGTCTTTTGTTATATCAGCTGAGATGCCGGACCAGAAGCACTGGGAATGGCCGAAGAACTTTAAGTCAGGGAAAAGCTGCAGGGCCTTTTCCAGGCGGGGCAGGCCAAAATCATCAACCAGGCCATAATTGCCGCCGACAGTGGGAGCGATATGGAAGGTCAAAGGCAGCTGGCAGGCCTGGCAGTGGCGGAAGAGATTTTGCACCAGCGGGTCATCAAAATAAAGGTTGGCACAGACCTCGCCAACACCTTTGGCACCACGTTCTTTGTAGAACATGAGCATATAGGACAGATCGGCATCTGGCGAATTAGCAATCTGGCGCGGATCAATATTGCAAAACCAGGCCAGGCGGTCCGGATACTGCTGGGCCAGTTCCATGGCCTCTTCATTGGACTGGGTCTGGTAGGCGCACTCAACATTGACAATTGGCAGGATCAGGCCTTTTTTCACGCCCAGCTGATCATGTAGTAAAAATAATTCCTCAGCTGTGACAAAGGTGCCATTTGTGCCGATCCGGTGCGGCCCCTTGTGCTTGACCACATGGTTGTGCATATCAATTTTTAGCATCATTACCTCCCTGGCTATTTTCTAACCCGGCGATCCCCTGGCTGTTGGCCAGGGCAAAGCTGACAAAAGTCCTGGCGGCCCAGGCCAGGGCTTCCTCATCAACATCAAAATCACTATTGTGAGTCATGGCTGTAAAGCCTTTTTGGGCATTTCTTGTTCCTAAAAAGAAAAAAGCAGCCGGCTTTTCTCTTGTGTAGTAGGCAAAGTCTTCCGCATACATGGGCGGTGCAGTCAGAGGCTGGACCACTGTGGCACCAGCAGATTTTGCTGCAGCCCGCACCCGGGCGGCCACGAGCGGATTACTCATTAAGGCCCCATAACCTTGTTTGACTCTAGCTTCAGCCCGGCCGCCATACTGGCCTGCTACAGCCAGGGCCAGCTGCTCGACCCTTTGGCGCAGATGGGCAGCAGCCTGGTCCGCATGAGTGCGGATGGTACCGGCCATTTGGCAGTGATCAGCGATGGTGTTTGTCAAATTGCCTGCCTGCATGACACAAACTGACAACACATTGGCCACAGTTGGTGCCAGTTCACGATGCAGCAGCTGTAGGTCAGCGTAGAGCCTATGACCCATGGCCAGGGCATCAACTGCTGCATGGGGGGCTGCCGCATGGCCGGCCTGGCCAAATAAGTCAATCGTAAAATAATCTGAAGAGGCCAGGGTCACCCCGTCCCTGGCCATGATCGAGCCGCAGTCCAGTGTGTTGTCGACATGGCAGGCCACTATGGCGTCAAACTCTGCCGCCACACCATCGGCCACCATGAGGCGGGCCCCACCGGGTCCTTCTTCAGCAGCTTGAAACAAGAAGGCGACCTGGCCGGCCAACTGATCCTGGACCTGGCTGAGCGCCTTGATGGTGCCCAGTAAAGCTGCTGTGTGCACATCGTGACCACAGGCATGCATGGCCCCGTCGATCCGGGAGCGGTAGGGCACATCATTTTCTTCCTGGATGGCCAGGGCATCTGTGTCTGCCCTGAAGGCCAGGCGAAAACCGGGCTGGCCCTTGTTCAGCCAGGCCACAATGCTGCTGCGGCCGTAGTTTTCAGTATAGGGCACACCCAGGCTGTCGAGCTCCTGGCGAATCAGCTCTAGGGTGCGAGGCAATTCAAAACCGATTTCCGGATACATATGCAGCTGGCGGCGCAGCCTTATCATATAATCCAGATCAATCAGATCGCTTAGCATACTGGACTCCTAAAATTTACTGGCAGCATGGCATCTGCCCAGCACATCCATGACAGCCAGGGTTTCTTCAACCGGCACAAAAGACTCCCGGCCCAGGGCAAAGTACTCATAACATTTTTGGAAAATATCAATCGGCGGGTTGGCTTCAACCAAAAAGTCCTGGATGGCATGCGGCGGCAGGTCTTCTGTTTCCGACACATCTTTTTGGGGGAGATACTCCATCTCAGGCCGGCTGGCACCACTAAAGTAACGCACCCGGAAAACATCCTGACCTGCGGTATTTTTGGTATAGACTGCTGTCCCTTTGTCCCCGTAAATTTCCCAGGGCACATATTTGATCAGGGCGGATAAGCTCATCTCTATATCCAAAATAATACCATTATCCTGTTTAATGAGGATCTTGGAAAAGTCATCGGCATCGCCTGTTGCCAGTACCCGGGCCAGTTCACAGCTGACCTGGCTGGCCTGGCCCCCGGCCAGATTAAGCAGGGCATCCACATAGTGGGAACCATAGTTGTTGAGAGTGCCACCACCATTTTTCTTGTAGGCCTGCCAGCTGCTCCGGACCAGATAAACACCATGACGCCTTTTGATCATGTAGACCTTACCCAAAAGGCCGCTGGCCAACACCTGGCGGGCTGTCTGGAAATCGCTTCTGGTCCTGTGCGGCTGGTAGACCATCAGGCGGGTGTCATATTCGGCCATAGCCTGGCGGATTCTATTGGCCTCAGTTAGATCCTTGGCCATGGGTTTTTCTAAGAAAACAGCTATCTTACGCTTTAAGGCCAAGACAGCATGCTCAAGGTGCAACTGGGTTGGTGTGGCCACCACCACAAGATCCAAGTCTTCTTTCTCCAGCATCTGCTCATAATCAAGGTAACCAGGCACAGCATACTGAGCACAGGCCTGGTCCAGCTTGACCTGGTCTGTATCACACAGCGCAACCAATTGATAGTTTTTGTCTGCAATAAGACTAGGCACATGGAAACTAAGCCCCATACCCAGACCTGCCACTGCTGTTTTGAGCACCTTTGCCATAATAAGTCCTCCCTTTTTTAGCTTTTTACTTCCTTTTTTGATTTTACCTTATCTACAGCTTTAAGCATAGCAGCAGGCTGCCCGGCAACTGTGCTACAATTAAAAAGCAGTAACAACAATAAAGCCTGATTTGGGGAGGTACGCATGAAAAAAAAGCAATTAGGTCAGTCCAGCTTAAGTGTCAGTCAACTGACTGTGGGCTGCTGGAGTTTTGGTGGGGATAAGGACAGCTACTGGGGCCTGCAGGAACAAAGTGATGTCAACAAACTAGTGCACACAGCCCTGGACCAAGGAGTTAATTTTTTTGATACAGCCTTTGGTTATAATGATGGCCAAAGCGAAATTTCTTTAGGCAAGGCCCTGTTGGGGCGGCGCCAGGAGGCCATCATCTGTAACAAGATCCCCATCCAGCCTCAGGCAAAACTGGCCGACTATGAGAAAACCGTGTCAGACAGTCTGCGCCGCCTGCAAACAGACTATCTTGATCTTTTAATGATCCACTGGCCCAGCAAGGACGAGGAGCTGCTGAAAAGTAATCTGGCCGCTTTAAAGAGCATGCAGGACAAGGGCCTGGTCAGAGAGATCGGGGTCAGTAATTTTGCCACCCGCACCATGGAGATCGCCCGCCAGATGGGCCTTAAGCTAGCTGCTAATGAATTCGCCTATAACCTGATGTCACGCGGCATGGAAACCGAAGTCTTACCCTACTGCAGCAAGAACGGTATTGGTGTTGCAGCCTATATGCCCCTGATGCAGGGGATCTTGACTGGTAAGTATGACTCTATAGCAGCCATACCCCAGCTGCGCCGCCGCACCATCCATTTTGTCTGTAAAGGCAATCCCACTGCCCGTCACGGCGGACCCGGAGCTGAAACTGAGCTTTTAGAGCTGCTGGTCGGCCTCAAGCAAGAATCTGCTAAAACCGGCATCAGCCAAAGCCATCTGGCCATCGCCTGGCTTTTGGCTAAACCCGGTGTCAGCACTGTGATCGCCGGCTGCCGGGATAACGATCAGCTGCTGGATAATATCAAAGCTGCTCAGACTAGCTTAAGCGAAGACACCCTGGCCGCCCTGGACCGGACCAGCCAGCCCCTGGCCGAAAAATTAGCCGGCCAGCTTGATTTATGGCAACTGGACGAGGACTCCCGGGTCTGGTAAGTGGCTGGCTCAGCTTATTTCAGCCTAGCTGCCAGCCTTTACAGCAGCCAAAATCAAGGATAAACTTTGCTTAAAACAAAGGAGGAGGCAGCAAGAAGGGATTAGCAAGAGCTGCTAAATCTTTCCTTGCTAAAGTTTTATGAAAAATGTCCAAGACCTGCCAGAGCAGGCAAAGTCCGACCTTTATACTGATCTGCGCTTTCTGGATGTGCGCCAAGACCCCTTTACAGTTTATGGTCTTTACAATTACCAACAAGAATCTGCCTTCAAACGACTGCCGGATGATTTGGGCAAAGCTGTCAATGATGGTGTGGCCAGTCTTTACCTACACACAGCTGGCGGCCGGGTCCGTTTCAGTACTAATTCTGGCTCTGTAGCTATCCGCTGCCGCATGCCCTCCATCACCCGCTTCGCCCACATGCCCTTGACCGGCACCTCTGGCTTTGATCTTTATCTGGACCAGGGCAGCACGAGCAGATACAAGGCCAGCTTCGTGCCGCCTGTGGACATGCAGGATGGCTATGAAGCTATTATTCAATTCCCGGACAAAAGACTGCGCCAGATCACGATCAACTTCCCGCTCTATAATCCTGTAGATACCCTTCATATTGGACTGGAAGAGAACAGCCAGGTCGGTTTTGGCCTCAGCTATGCTTATGACAAGCCAGTCCTTTACTATGGCTCTTCCATTACCCAGGGCGGCTGCGCTTCACGGCCAGGTAACAGTTACCAGGCCATCATCAGCCGCATGTTGAACTGCGACCACATCAATCTGGGTTTTTCCGGCAGCGGTAAGGCGGAAGAGAATATTGTCAGCTATATGGCCGGTCTGGAAAAAAGTGTTTTTGTCTGTGATTATGACCACAATGCGCCTGACAGTGCTTATCTGGCTGCAACCCATGAAAAACTCTTTTTGAAGTTTCGTGAAATAACACCTGATCTGCCTGTTATTCTTGTCACACTGCCGGATTTTGAGCGCAATGAAACAGAAAGTATCAAAAGGCGTGATATCATCTATCAGACATATATTAAGGCGATTAACAACGGGGACAAGAATATTTATTATGTAGACGGTGAGCACCTCTTTAAAGATGCCAACCGGGACTGCTGCACAGTTGACGGGGTTCATCCCAACGATGCCGGTTTCCTGCGCATGGCTGAAGTGATCGGCCGCTATGTGGAAAAAGCCCTGCTCAGTCTTTAGTCCTGCTCCAGACTGGCAAGCCGCTGAAACATCTGCTGGTTGACTGGATAAAGTTCCTTGTACAAGGATCCGGCCTGCTGCATTTTTGCTGTCAGTGCCGGATCGTTTTTTTCCCGCTTGCTGACCTGGATGACTTTTTGGGCTGTGGCTAAATCCGGATAAAAACCCGCGCCAACTGCTGCTGTCAAGGCGATACCCAGGGCAGTGGCCTCTGTCGCAGGTGATGAGAGCAGCAAAAGTTCACTGGCAGTTGCCGCAGCAATAATCTGGCGCCAGAGGCTGGACTTGGCACCACCACCGATCAGCCTGATCTGGCTGATTGGCTTTTGTTCACGCATGATATCAGCAATCTGGCCCAAGGCCAGAGCCACACCTTCCAGAACCGCCCGCCTGAGATAGCTGGCATTATGGCGGGAGCTCAGTCCAAAAAATAGACCCCTGGCCTTTTCGTCAAAAACAGGTGAACGCTCACCGTCCAGATAAGGTAAAAAGAAAAGACCTGCGCTGCCCGGCGGAGCCAGGGCAGCCTGCTGGTCAAAAGCTTTTTCTGTTTGGTCGCAAAATAAATCCATCGCCCAGCGCACACTATGGCCGGCTGACTGGACAGTGCCAAAAATCGCACTGGTTCTGCCATCTGGTGCTGGTACATTAAAAAGACGCTGCTGCTGATCAAAGATAGGCTCTTGGGCATAGTAGGAAAGCCAGGCGGTTGTACCCAGGCAGGTATAGACATCACCATCTTGGCCGGCACCGGCACCCGCACCGGCACAAGAGCCATCACCTGCCCCAACCAAAACTGGTGTGCCGGATAAAAGTCCCAGATCCACGGCTTGCTTAGCTTCCAGCCGGCCAGCCAGATCTGTGCCCCTGCGCAGTTGGGGCAGCTTATTCTGGTCCAGACCCAGCTCCTGCAAGACATCAGCCAGATATTCTTGCCGGGTCAGGTCGACCCACTGGGCATGAACCGCATCGGAAAAGTCAGTGGTCGGTCTTTGTCCGGTCAGGCAGGCCACAATGAAATCCTTGGCCTGGAGGAAAGTGCTGGTTTTGGCATAGCACGCCGGTTCTTTTTCCCTAAACCAGAGCAGCTTGGCCAGACCTGATCTGGCATCCAGGATATTACCGGTTAAATGATAGATCCGCTCCTGGCCCACCAAACGGCGAATTGTGTCAGTTTGCTTGAGGGCCCGGGTGTCGGCATGGATCAGGGCAGGATACAGCGGCCTGTTGGCCTGGTCAACCGGCAGGCAGCCCAGCATCTGGCCACTGACACCAATCACACCAATCCGGCCCAGGCAACCAGGCAGGGTCTGACCCAGCTGCCTGACCGTCTGGCAAAAACCGCGCCACCAACTAGTGGCATCCTGTTCCGCCCAGCCAGGCCGGGGCTGGTTGGTGCTGTGATCAGCACTGGCGGTGGCTAAAAGCTCACCTGTCAGGCTGAAAACAGCAGACTTGACACTGCTGGTGCCAATATCACTGGCCAGGATTAAGGGATCAGACATTTGCTCCTCTTTTTCTAGTATCCGCTGCGCCCGCCGCGGGTTTTCCACATTACCCAGAGCGGCCCGGCGATGGTTATACTGGAGTAGGTGCCGGCAATCAGGCCGATCAACATAGGCAGCGCAAACTCCTTGATACTGTCTATGTTGTAGACCAGGGCAAAGACATAAGCTATGGCCACAGCGCCGGCAGCAGCCACTGATGTATTAATTGAACGTGGCAAGGACTGGTTGATCGACTTGTCGACCAGATCGGGCAGGGGGAGCTTGCCCTTGTGCAGTCTTTCATTCTCACGGATTCTGTCATAAATGACAATCGTGTCATTGATGGAAAAGCCCAAGATGGACAGAACAACCGCCACCAGCGATTCATTCAGCGGGATGCGCAAGACGACAAAGACGAAAAAACAGATGATGACGTCATGGAAAAGTGCCACTAAAGCCATCACACCAGCCGATGGCCCAGACATGCTACGATCAAAACTGAGGTGATGGCAATGGCCCAAACACCTTTCACCAGCAGCTCGCGCCCGATAAAAGGATCCACCAGGTTGGCTGACTGCAAGGCAAATTCCAGGTCAGGAAAGCTTGCCTCAAGTGCTTTTTCCAGCAGGGCCTGTTTTTCCTGAGGTAGGGCTTCATTGCCGGCCACATTAACAACCAGGCTGGTTGAGTGGTCACCTAGACTGGTCACCTCCTGGCAGCTGACATTCATACCAATAGCCTGGCTGATAGTGTCCTCAGCCAGTTTCAGGTCAAGCTCACCACTATAGCCATATTTGATAATACTGCCACCCTTGAACTCAATATCCAGTTCAACACCAAAGAAAACGGCGGAAAAAAGTCCGACTAAGATGAGCAGGAGGGAAAAGCCGAAAAACCAGCGTCTTTTATTGTAAAAGCTAAACATTTTGCCGGACCCCCTTCTTGCCGTAGAGCCATGGATTTTGTAGTTTCTTGAAACGGCTCAAAGATCCGATCATCAAACGCGAAGCTGTCACACCCATGATGCCGTTCAAAATGACCCCGACCAAAAGTGAGTAGCCAAAAGACAACATAGAGCCTGAGCCGAAAATCATCAAAATTATCGCAGCAATCGCCACTGTGACATTACCGTCCAGGACCGAGGAGAAAGCACGGGTGAAGCCGTTGACCAGGGTTGTCTGGAGAGAAAAGCCTGTCTGTACTTCCTCTTTGATCCGCTCGGCAATGATGACATTGGCATCAACACCCATGCCTATCGACAAGATAATGCCGGCTATGCCCTGCAAGGTCAAGGTCTGCTGCGGGATTGAAATTGCCAGCATAATGCCGACGACCTGGCCTGTCAAGGAAAAACAGGCCACAAAGCCGGGTAGCCTGTAGTTGATCAGCATGAAAAGACAGATGGCCAGAAAAGCCACCAAGCCAGCCTGGAGCATGACACGCAAAGCATCCTGGCCCATGGTCGGGCTGATTGAGCTGCTGCTGATTGATTCCAAAGCAAAAGGCAGGGCGCCGGCATTGATCTTTTCAGCCAGGGCAACCGCTTCAGCCACATCAGCCATCCCATCGATATAGGCCCGGTTGCCGGTTATCTGGGTTTTAACCATCGGCTCGGAAATCATGGTGTCATCCATGTAGATCGCGATCTTTTTTCCGATCAGCTGGCCGGTGGCCTCAGTGAATTTACTCTCACCGCTGCTGCTTAAGGTCAGTTCAACAATCGGCTGACTGGTCTCCTGGTTAACTGCAGCATTGGAGCTTTGCACATCGTTGCCTTCCAGGATGACATTACCATCCGGATCACGAAAGGTCAGACGGGCCATTTCGCCCAGTTCCATTAAAGCTACTTCAGGATTAAACTCTGTTTCATCTGACTTCCAGGGGAAACGTACCATGATCCGGCCATTGCCTTTGTCCACTGTGATTTCCCGGTCCAGAATCTGCAGATTATCCATGCGCAGTTCAAAGACACTGCGGGCTGAGTCAAGATCAGCGGCTGATGGTATACCATCATAATCCTTGGGCTCAAAAATGGCCTCCACACCTCCACGTATATCAATACCAAAGCGGATCTCCCGCATACTGTAAAGGTGCAGCAGCTCCTGCTGTCCCGGCACTGGTATCCTTGCTCCGGCTATACTGAGCAAAAGGGCAAGCATAATCAAGCCAGCTACGATGAAAAATGTCGATGGCTTGGCCTTGACACCAGTCTGGGCAAACGATCGTTTGGCCATATTCCTCTCCACGTCCTTTCCTGCTGCCAGCATCTGCAAAATGCAGTGTCCAGCAAGCTAAATACTAATTATAGGCATTTTTATCTTCCCACTCAAGAGGTAAAGGGCTAGTTTTAACAAATAACTAGAAAAAACCTGCTGCTCTCTGAGCAAGAGCAGCAGGTGGTTGTTTAAACTAGGATCTTCTTGTAACCGGACCATCAGCCACTGACAAAGCGCCGGATAGTCAGGATTTTACAGCCATAAGACTGGTACTGTTTGACATTTTGTAAAACTACACGGCCCTTGCTTGATGAAGCATGAATCATCATGCCATTGCCGACATAGATGCCAACATGGGTCAAGGCAGTGCCTTTACGCCGGGGATGAGCATCCCAGCCGATCACATCGCCGGGCCGGATATTGCTGTAAGAGACACTGGCACCGGCAGAATAATAGCCGCTGGTCGAACGGGGCACTGACACACCGATCTGGCGATAAGCCCAATAAGTTAAACCAGTGCAGTCCATACCACTCATGCTGTGGGAACCCCAGACATAACGCACACCCAGGGCCTTGTAGGCCAGGTCGACAATCTTGCCGGAACTGCCGCTGTAAAGCGGTTTGCTGCTTGAGCCTGTTCCACCGGAAGACTTGGATCCTCCACTTGACCTGGCAACAACCGGTGCTGTCTTGGTCAAATACTTGGTGGCAACATAACCGGATTTGCCAGACGAGGTCTTAACCCTGGACCAGCCGTCGCCCACACCGGAACGGACCAGTTTGTCATCTTTTTTCAAGGTTGTCAGGATCTCATCATCCACAGAAGGGCCTGAGCGCAGGCGCAGGGTGTTGGAGCTGACATACATGGTTTCGCTAACAGAAGCAAAAACCATTTTCTTGCTGGTGTACTCTGTCTTCAGATAACCGAGCTTGTCCTGGTAGCGGACCTTCATCCACTCATCGCTTTCGCCCTCACAGGTCACCTTATCACCAAACTTGAGCTTGGCTATGACTGAGCTGTCAAGCGATGGGCCTGCTCTGAGATTAAGGCTGTTGGCACTGATATAAAGAGTGTAATCCACCTCTGCATAGCTGATGACTTTTGTCCGGCTGGCCGGGCTGACTATATCAGGATCTGCCTCTTCAACCGGTTCAAATTCTTCCGGGGGCAGACCCTCATCCTCAGGATCATAGTCACCGGTGAACCCATCCTCTATTTCCAGTCCCAAGCTGGGGTCGTACCCGTAATCTTCTTGCGAACGACCATAAACCTCTGCATCGGGCTCAAAATAGTCGATTGGTTCAAAATCAAAACCGCCTGCCTGTGTCTGGCTGCTTACTTCAGCTGATTTTTCAGCTGGCGCAGCAGCGGTTTCAGTTAACAAGCCCAGCGGCTGGATCAACATAACTGAAGAAACAACAAAAGTTGCCAGCATGCCGATCAGAACACTGTTTGCCTTACGGGAATTCAGTTTTCTATCTTGCATATTTCCTCCACTCGATTGATATACGGCTAATCAATCTGTGGTCATTATAACCAGCTCACCAGGTCAAGTCAATCAATCCAGCCAAGCCAGGTCATCTTTTGTTCACATTTACCAAATGTTGCTGGAACAATTCAGCAGGATCATCACAAGTGCAGGCGGCGTCTGATCTCATCCAAAATTGCCTGACGCCGGGCTATATTGAGCCCGGCCAGAGCC
Source organism: uncultured Oscillospiraceae bacterium (assembly GCA_964654125.1). Taxonomy (GTDB): domain Bacteria; phylum Bacillota; class Clostridia; order Saccharofermentanales; family UBA5734; genus JAAYBY01. The sequence continues at coordinate 4,265 of CAZZGG010000039.1, read as the reverse complement.
AGGACCAGGCAGGGTATCATGACATAAAGGGACCAGACCAGGCGGAAAGGTCCACCGGCAGCCAAATTGAGTATCAATTCCAGACCAAGGCAGAGTAGACCAGCGGAAAAAATCAGGCAAGCCGGGATCAGAACCTTCCTGATTAAGCGGCGTACGATTAAAAACAAGTTAAGATAAACTAATAAAACAGGTAAGAGAGCCAGGGGCAACATGAGCTGCCAGAAGCTGGATGGTCCCTGCTGCAAAAAATCAATCAGGTAGAGATAGGCCAGTAAAACAAAGACAGCCGGCCAGTAAAGCTTGTCGAGACTGGGCTTGCGCCAGAAATAAAAGGGAGCCAGCCAGGCCCAAATCTGCAAAAGGCCACCGCAGACATACAGGCTCCAGCCCAGCCTGCCCTGGCTACTGTAGTCAATAGCAATACTCAAAAGAGCCGGCAAAAGCAAGATGATGCTGATCAGCCGGCCGACAAAACGGCGGTTAATCCGCTGGTTAATCGGATCCAGCAAAGTAGGATAAGGCCGGGGCAGCTCATCTGTCCAGGGCTGGCGGGGATTATTTACTTCTGTCAGGCACAAGGGGCAGGATTTTTCCGATCTTTCCAGTTCAACTCCGCAATTAACACAATAAGACATCTTTATTCACCACTTTCCGTAAAGAGGCGGTTGCTCTCCAGCTTGACATGGATTCCCAGCCGGACCAGGTGCTTGAAAAAAGCTCTCTGTGGTTCAGTCTGTTCCATGGTGGCTGAAAAGCTCAGCACCAGCTTGTCACCACAACTGATCACCCCACAATTGATCGGGTTAAAGCGGGATGGCCCCAGGACAAATTCCAAACGGTCCACATAGGGCAACATGGCCTCCGGCATATCGACCAGACCTAGATTGGAAAGTGTGCTGGTGAAACGGCTCTCCCCTGTCCAGCCATAAACAAGCCGGATGGCCAGGTTTTTCAGCGGCAGTGGAGCTGCCCGTAAAAGCCAGCTTTTTTCCGGGGCCACATTGGCACACATCAGGGCATTTAAGTATTTCTCATTGATTGTGTAGCGCATGAAGTGGTGGACCAGCTTCAGGATCTCTTCAAAGGAATATTCGCCATAGGCCGGTTCAATTCCCGGATTGGCATATAGAGCGAAGTTGCGCAAGCTGCTGGTCGGATAATAACGCCTGACATTAACCGGCACTGATACGCGGACCGGATCATTGACCCGGTAGCCCCCTTGCTGCTGGAAGCGGTAGAGCTGGTAAAGGTAAACCGCAACCAGGAGTTCAGTGACTGTGACCTGCCAGCGCCGGGCTACACTGGCAATCTGGCTGCTTGAAGCTACACCGCAGATAATATGCAGCTGATGGCCTGGCAAGATGGTGCCCGGCAGCCGGAAAGCCCGGCTCTGCCAAGGCCGGTGGGTGACCTTGAAGTTGGAAAAACGCTTGTAGGCATCTTCCATCTCGGCCCCCTCGGCGGCCTGCTTAAGATCCAAAACACCTTTTTGGGCAGCTATGCCGGCACCCGCCAGGTTCAGGTAGGTAGCAGTCAGGGTTTTTAAAAATACCGAAGCGCCAAAACCATCTGTCAAGACATGGAAGAATTCAACACTAATTCTTTTTTTAGCGTAACGCACCCGGAAAAGATAGGACCTGACATCCTTCTGGCTAAAAGGCCGCATCGGATTATTAACGTCCGGTTCAAGCAGCAAGGGCTTGTCACAAGCCTCCAGATAGTACCAGAAAAGGCCGCGTCTTAATCGAACAGCGAACTGAGGGAAACGCACTATGACCTGGTCCAGGGCCTGCTGCAGGCGTTCCGGATCAACATCCTCTTGCAGCAAGGCTGCCACCTTGAAAACACTGGTGTGACGCGAGTGGCGGATCACAGGATAGATTTTGGCGGCATTGTCCAGCCGGAACCAGATTTTCTGTTTCGGCCGGACCGGATGGCCCTTAAATAACTTGCTTAAAAAGCTGGTCATTTATAGCTGCCGGTAAAGTGGCGCATAGCGGGCAGCCAAACGGATGGCCTCAATCATGCTGACTGCGCTGGCGATACCCTGGCCGGCAATATCAAGGGCTGTGCCATGGTCAACTGAAGTGCGCAAAAATGGCAGGCCCAAGGTCAGGGATATCGTTCTTTCAAAATCAAGGGTCTTGGTGGCGATATGGCCCTGGTCATGGTAGAGCGACAAGACACCGGCATAACGGCCGATCCTGGCTAAATGGAAAACAGAATCAGCGCTGACCGGCCCGGTTACCGGATATCCCTCAGCCCGGCACTCCTCCACGGCCGGGTAAATCGCGGTCAGCTCTTCATCACCAAAGAGGCCGTGCTCACCACTATGGGGATTAAGACCAGCCACAGCCAGTTCACCCTCAAGCACCTTGAGCTGCTTTAATGCAGCGCAGCAGCGCTTGATCATACTGCTGACCCGCTCTTTAGTGACCAGGTCGCAGGCTTGGCGCAGGCTGACATGACGGCTGAGGAAAAACACACGCAGGCCGCTGGTTTCAAATAAGGTTAGAGGATCATGGGAGTCGGTCAGGTCAGCCAGGATCTCTGTATGGCCAATATGGGCTATGCTGGCCGCCTTGAGCGATTCCTTGTTGATCGGAGTCGTGGCAATGGCAGTGGCCTGGCCGCTTTGCGCCAGTTCGACAGCCTTGACGATATAATCAAAAGCACATTGGCCGGCCAGATCCTGGACCTGGCCGATCTGCAAGGTCTCCAGGTTCTCATGCGAGAGATCGATCAGGTTGACAAACTCAGGCTGGAAGTAGCCGTCTGCCAGCTGGTTTATGGTATGCAGATGGACCGGCAGATCCAAATTGGCCAGGGTCCTGGCCAGGATAAAGGCATCACCGATCACGACTGGCCGGCACCATTCATAAACAGCCGGATCTGAAAGGGCTTTGAGGACTATCTCGGGACCGATTCCGTTCGGGTCTCCCATAGGTATGGCTATAACTGGTAAAGAGTTGTTGCTTGTCATATAAAAGCTCTCCTTTTATCTACTGGCTCTAGCATACAACAATCACCTAGGTGGGTAAAGCGAGAAGATCGGCAAATTTTAAGCTGGCTTAGCTGGCAGGATTAATCAGAGGAAACAAATAGGCTTTTGCGATCCGGGAATCTCTCCTGGCTGAGCCTTCCCTGTTTTATGCTAAAATAAACACCATCACTAGTTGCAGGGAGAAAGCCATGGAAAGCACAAGTTTAACCCTGGCCCAGCTGGGCCCATACTTTAACCGCCTGGGACGTCCCGAACCACAGACCAGGCCAGAATGCAGCTATGAGCTGCTTTGTCAGCTGCAATATGCTCACGTCAGCAAAATACCTTATGAAAACCTGGATATTGTTGCCGGCACAGTCCTGCCCATGACAGTGGCCGGCCAGTACAGCAAAATTGCAGAGCAAAGGCGGGGTGGCTACTGCTTTGAATTGAACGGTCTTTTTGCCGCCCTGCTGGCCGGTTGTGGCTACAAGATAACCACTTATATGGGGCGTTTTCTGCGCGGTGAAACAGAAATCCCCATGCGCCGGCACCGGGTGGTCCGGGTCGAGTGCGCAGATGGTGTTTTCATCGGTGATGTCGGCATCGGCCAGTCAGCCCCGCGCCATCCCCTCCGTCTCGAAGAAGGCCTGGTCCAAGAGCAGTTCGGCGAAAGCTACAAACTGATGCGCGAACCATTTTTCGGCTGGGTCATCTATGATCTTTACAAGGGGCAATGGCGCAGATTCTACAGTTTCACAGAAGAAGAACAGCTTGATATTGACTTTGTTATGCCCAGCTTCTACTGTGAAAAATCACCTGATTCAGTTTTTAATAAAGCCCTGATGGTGGCCATCAAGACACAAGATGGCCGTAAAACCATTGATGGCAATAAGTTTCGTATCTTCAGCTCCAACTCTGTCAAAGAGACTGTGGTCGAATCAAGCTCCCATCTGGCCCTGATCCTGGCTGAGCATTTTAATGTCAGCAGTCCTGACCCGGCCGAGTATGAGCTCTGGTACAAAAACGGTTGCTTCTAGTAGTCTTCAATTCCTAGCAGTTCAATTTCAGGCCTGGCCTCAATCATATATACAACTTTATCGAGCATCTGGCCAGCTACATATTCGCTGTTGCTGACACAGGCCAGGCCCAGGACCGCCAGCTGGCGGTTATCCTGGGCCGCCACTTCGGCCACGGCCACATTAAAGCGCTGCCTGATCTGGTCATGCAAGCTCTTGACCACACGCCGTTTTTCCTTCAAGGACTGGGAGGAGGCCAGGCG
>CAZZGG010000038.1:0-22747 GCA_964654125.1 uncultured Oscillospiraceae bacterium | reverse complement strand
CAGTTCCGAGTCCAATGATCTTTTAAAGTTTTTTCTCCATACCATAGTCATCCATGATGAAATCATTACCAATGTCCTGCTGCAAAGATTTTATTTTAGTAAAACCCATTTTAAAATAAAATTCGATTGCATGATAATTGTGCTTATTGACATTTAAATAAATCCTGCTCAGACCCGCAGTCTTGGCCCTGTCAGCAATATAGTCAATAATGCTTTTAGCCAGGCCCTGGCCCCTGCACTCTTGACTGATATAGAGCTTACTCAAGAACATCAGATTTTCTGCATAATTTACCTGAATCGCAAAATAACCGGCTGTTTGACCGCCTGCTACCACTAGATAGTACTCGCAGTTATCCTTTATGTGCTGCTCTATGGCAGCTGCACTTTGAAAGTTCTCCAGCATATAATCCAGCTGGGCCTGGCCGATAATTGGCAGATAATGCTCATTCCAGATTACTTTAGCCAAGCTAGCTGTTTTTTCTATTTCTTGTGCGCTTATTACTTTTTTTATTTCCATGCTTGATCACTTTCATAATTTTAATTTGATATCAATCTAGTCTATATTCGGCAAAATTCAGTTGCGAAGCAAAAAGCCAGGCCGCCGGTCTGGTCCGGGTTCTTCTATACTAGATCTTGTCTTCAGTATAATCTGCACTAAATAGATAAGCATTACTAGGATTTTGCTGGCCTTCCAAAAAAACTTCGGCTGTCCAGTATTTTTCCGGATAAGGGATTATTACATTCTGGCCCAGCATCACATTACGGGTCACATCATACATGGCATCACTGTCATAGCCCGCCACCTCATGCATGGCTGCTAGGTCACCTGTAAAGATGGCAAAAGCAAACTGTGAACCAAAAGGTGGCCCCGGCGTATCATCAAATTCCGGCTGGAAATCAAAAAACACCAGACCGTCTGGCACCGGTGTCTCCGCTTGAAAAAACCTGCCCCAGAAGCCATGCCAGGGCTCTAGATCCACGCCTTTGCCATAATGGTGCATCAGGAGGATATCGTAGAAAAAGTCAGATTTGCTGGCAGCCAGTTCATCCAGTTTTGAAAACAATTCTGTCCTGGCCGCAGGATCCAGCTCACCTGCTTGGCCGATAAACCGCATAGCTGGCATGGTCCTGTACTCAAAGCTGGTTAGAGAAAAACCTTTTTGCTGCTCTTGGACCATCTGGGGCATAAACAAAGCCCACTGGACAGCTGCATCGCTATTTTTTAGGCTATTGATATAACCAAAAGTGGCAATACTGTCTGTACCTGTCGGACCTGTTCTGTCACCAGCCAGCAAGTTGCGCAAAGCAGGATCCAGTAGGGCTGAAAAATCAGTAAACATTAGGCTGACCGCAGCGCCCAGTCGTTTTTGATCATGCGGCTGACCAGACAGCTCTGTTTCCAGATTATCCAGAGCTTGCCAGACTGCATCATTTACCACACCAGCAGCTGCCAGCTCCTTTAAGCAGCTGCGCAGCTGTCTGGTTTGCACTTTAAATCTGCCGATTATCTCATCAAGTAAAATCCGTTTGTTGTCTGCCATTTTAGCAGCTGTCCATGCCGCATCATCTTTTAACCAAGTAACTACTCGGTCAAAAGCAGCTGGATTATGCCCGCGGGCCTGTCTGGCCCATCTTATTAGCTCCTGGTATTGTTCCTGGTCTGAATCCTGCGTATGGCAGACACCGTCCAGCCAATAAAAACCAAAGTCCATCATCTTGCTCCCCCTGCTAGCTTGCTGTAAGAATAGCCCAATACAGTCATTTTTTTAGCGGCAAACTGTTGACAACCCCTGCTTGTTTTCAAGCGATCGTGCCCTGCTCAAGATCAATTGTGACTATTGAGCCTGTCTGGAGTAAAGCAGTGGCATTTTCACAGGCGTATAAAACCGGTATGTCCAGGGCAAGGCCCACAATAATCGCATGACTAGATGGATTGTCATCTTCGACAACAATGGCGATCGCCTTTTTCATGACTTCAACCAGTTGATTATCAGTCTTACTGGCTACCAAAATATAGTTGGATCGTGCCTCGGCCAGGGCCATGGCTTCATCTGATGCGATGACGAGAATTTCGCCAGCCACTGTACCCTTGCCGGTGCTGATGCCCTCAGCCAGTAAGCGGCCGATATTGACTACCTTTAAAGTGTTGGTGGTGCCGCTGACCCCGATTGGAGTGCCGCCAGTGATAACGACTATATCACCATTTTTAACAGCACCTGACTCAAGCGCCTTGACCAGGCCCATGTCAAACATTTCATCAGTCGAATCGACCTGCTTTACCATATAGGGATAAACACCCCAGGACAGGGCCAATTGCTGGTAGGAACGCTTGGACACAGTGGTGGCGATAATGGGGCAGGCTGGGCGGAAGCGTGAAATCAGGCGGGCCGTGCGTCCGCTCATAGTCACGGCAACTATGGCTTTGGCCTTTAAATCCATGGCTGTGGTGCAGGTGGCATGGCTGATGGCATTAGTCACACTGGCGGCAGTGTCTTGTTTTAGCAAATTGAAGCGATTCCAGTAATCGATCGATTTTTCCGTCTGCCGGGCAATGCTGTCCATCATGATCAGGCTTTCGACTGGGTATTTACCGGCAGCGGTCTCCCCCGAGAGCATGATCGCCGAGGTGCCATCTAAAATGGCATTAGCCACATCGCTGACTTCCGCCCTGGTCGGGCGCGGGTTGCGGATCATGGAATCGAGCATCTGGGTGGCTGTGATACAAGGTTTGCCAATGCGGTAGCACTGTTCAATCAGGGACTTTTGGATTGTGGGTACTTCCTCTATGGGTATTTCCACCCCAAGATCACCGCGGGCCACCATGATTCCATCAGCAGCCTTCAGAATCTCAGTAAAATTATCGATCCCCTCCTGGTTTTCGATCTTGGCGATCAAGTGGATAGCCTCACCACCCGCTTTTTTCAGGATATTGCGGATTTCCCTGATATCTGCCGCCTTGCGGACAAAAGAAACCGCAATAAAATCAAATTCATGTTCAACCGCAAAATGGATATCACTCAGATCCTTGGCAGTCAAGGCCGGCAGCCTGGTGACCGCCCCGGGTAAATTAACACTTTTATGGTCAGAAACAGGACCGCCATTGATGACCCGGCAATTGACCTTAGTGCCACTTATACTGATAACCTCAAGCTCAATCAAACCATCGTCGATCAAGACCTTGGAGCCCTGGGCAATATCCTGATAAAAGCTGGTGTAGCTGATGCCAATTTGCTGATCAGTGCCCAGGGTCTGGCCATCATCAGGCACTAAGGTGACCAGTTCCCGGTCCTTTAACTCAATCCGGCCCCCGGCGAATTTACCAGTCCGGATCTCGGGCCCCTGGGTATCAAGCAGCAAGGCAATCGGCAGATCCAGTTCTAAGCGCAGTGCCTTGATCCGCAAAACCCGCTCCAGATGCTCAGCATGGTCGCCGTGAGAAAAATTGAGGCGGGCCACATTCATCCCTTTTTCCAGGAGTTGGCGCAAAACAGCGGCATCGTCAACAGCAGGCCCCATGGAACAGACAATCTTTGTTTTGCGCATATGCATTCACCTCATCGTTTGCTATTTTAAGTATAACGCAAAATCCTAGCCGACTAGCAGAGGGTTTACCCTGCAGGACAAAAAACTTGCTATTTGCGCAGGCACAGGCTCTTTTAGCGCCGATATCTTTCATAGTATTCATCATAGGTCAAGCCGCTGGCCTTGACTTTGCCAGCCAACTCAAGTCCCAGATAGCGGAAGTGCCAGGGCTCAGCTTGGTAGCCGGTGATATTTGCCTTGCCAGCCGGATACCTTAAAATGAAACCAAATTTATGCGCATCTTCCTGGAGCCAGAGACCAGTCTGATAAAACTCAGCCCCTTTTTTCCAGTAGGCTGGCTTGTCTTTGTTGATATCCACTGTTAGACCCAGATGGTGTTCAGAATGACCGCTTCTGGCATTCCAGGCATCAACATTTTCCACAGTCCGGCCACCATCCATCTTGTCCTGCCACATTTTTGCTTGTGCGGCCAGGCTGCGGTAGCTGGAATAAGCCTTGAGGGTATAGCCCGCTGCAGCTGCTGCATCAGACATTTGCATGAAGGCCTGGGCAGCCTGATCCGTCATCTGCTGTGCCCCGATTGCATATTCTGCTGGCAAGCTGACCAGGTTTTGTGGTTTGAAACCATCCGGTAGTTTATTGTATTTATTGACCAAGACATCCAGAGCATGCTCATTTTTAATGATCTTAATCTCACTGTAGTAGGGCAGGTCCAAACCGATATTGACCTGGTCGATCACTTTTTGCCAAGCCAGGCCACCCATTTTTGCTTGATAAGCCAGATAGCGTTCCTCATGTTCGGGCCGATAAAAACTGAGCGACTCGAACTCAAGTAGTTCGTCTTTCAGATCAGTTATGGGCAGATCCTGATCATCTCCTATTTTTTCTGCCGGCTTTTCCTCTAGCTCACTGTCTGGCTGAGCTAGAGGCGTTGGGCTAGGTTTTACAGTTGGAGCCGGTATAGGTGGCGGCGTCGGTTCTGGCGTTGGTATTAGCTCAGGTGGCGGCGTTGGTTCAGGTATCGCTGTAGGCTCGGCAGTTGGCTGATAGCCGGGCCTGGTCTGGGCAGGCAAGACTGACTGGCTGCTGGACTTTTTTGTTAGCTCTAGACTAGGCCTGGGCTGGCTGCTTTCTATTACTGGCTTAGCCAGCTGGGTCTGGCTTGGAGTGGAGGCTTTTTGACAAGCGCCAAGTAGCAAAAGACAAAAGAGGCTTAAAAGAAAAAGACTTGAGTTTCGACTGGTGATTTTCACTAAAAGGTCCTTTCAGGATTGACTGGATTAAAACAAGGCAAGCTCTAGCGGCTTGGAAAAGCTGCTAGAGCTTATACAGCCAATCCCCCTGGCCTTTTAAAGGGCCAGGGGGACTGGTAATTTATGGTTTTATGGTGAATCAGATTTTTTGGAGCAGATAATACATGGAGGAATTATCCCTGCTCTGGCCGATGGAAAAACTGAGCTTGCCAGCCTTGCTTTGCAGCTTTTGTGTTCCACTGATAAAGCCTTCATAATCAATCGCCATCAGCTGGAACTGGGCCTGGTCTGTCTTAAGCACCAGCTCAGCCTTAATCACTTCAATCTCTATGGGCCCGGGGCCCTCATCGATCTGGCTGGTCCTGGCGGCATTATAGCGGGCACCCTTGTTATCAGCCCGGCCGACTGCTGTCAGGAGCATGTTTTGTGAACTGCTAAGCGGCTGATCATCCAGGGCTGACAGGGCCAGGGTGTAAAAATCATTGACTGCCGTGACGCTAAGACCAGACAGTTCAACTTGTTCCTGGCGGCGGCGCATACCGTAAACCACCTTGGTGCGTAAAGTGTCGATCCAGCCATTGCCCAGCTTTTTGTTGCGATACATCTGGCCGTTATCAGACCTGATCTCTGCTCCGACATCCCTGGCTGCACTGATGTTGACAGTTGGTCCGGGGCCAATCTTTTGGCCCGGCAGCTGGATCTTGATGCGATGCTGTTCTGGCAGCACATCAAGGGCGTCTATATTGTGATAAGGCCTGACACTTCGATCTGGCGCGTCAACAATGACCTCTTGCTCGGCCGGACTGACATCGGCTCGGCGTACAATCAGGGCGGCATGGTAGAAAAGTCCAAACTTAGCTGGGTCATTATAATTGTCCCAACAGCCCCGGCCATAAGATCCGTTCAGGACCAGCTCACGGCCCATCCGGCTGGTCAGCCATTCTTCAACATTATTACCATACCTGTAAGTATGGATAGTTGCTCCACCCCAGTCTTGTAATCCCATGACTCCAGCCAGGTGCAAGGTGGCGGCTGCCCTGTATTCATTAGGCCAGCAGGCATCCCACTCGGAGATAAACAAAGGCTTATCCGGCAAAGCCGCCGTGGCCAGCATACTGCCAAAAGAGCTGTCATGCTCCAGATAATTTTTGTTGGTGAAGCTGCTTTGATCATGCAGCCAGACATATGCATGATTATCCATGAAATCACAGTCTACATGGGCTTCGGCAGTAGCCATGGCATGGACCTGGTTACTGCCGGTCAGGGGATACTTAATACCTAAATCCCGGGCAAAAGCTGTCATTTCAGCAATATATTGCTTAAAGATAACCATAAAAAACTCATGTACAGCTTGGTCAGGTTCATCAAAATCGAGTTCTTCATCGCTTTTTTGTGGCAAGCCTTTTGCAGCGGCCCAGCTGCGATAAAGCTCAGCCAGTTCATGGCGGTAGGGTTCCACGATCGGGCGGTGCACATGAGGGGATGACTCATTGACAAACTCAGACAGGGCAATACAGGGATCATCCAGATAGGCCAGGCCTGTATAGGGATTGACATGGGTCATCAGGTCCTTGATGAATTTTTTCTGCAATTCAATCATACGGCGGTTGTAAAGGCATTGGGGCCTGCCACTATCTATCATCCCACTGGCATTTTCCACCCCGTCACCTGTCCTGAAACGCCGGTAGGTGAGGAAATCCATATAGACATAGATGCCTTCTTCTTTGAGGCAGGCAATGAAATAATCCAGTCGATCCAAGGATTGCGGATCAAGTGACTGGGTGTTGTCCAGCAAAGGTCCCTTGGCAAACTGGAAGAGATTGGGTCGGCCCCATTCACCATCCATCTGGTGGAAGCGTACCATATTCAGCCCCTGCATGGCCAGGCGCCGGGCCAGGCTGGGAGCATGTTCTTTGGGCGGAAAACAGGCACCACTATTCATATTAGTGCCCCAAAAACGGACCGGGGTGCCATCTTCAAAAATAAAATGATTGCCGGCCGTCTTTAAAAAACCATGTTTTCCAGCTGGTTTTTCTTGCTCGAAAACAAAGGAAATATCGATGGGCACAGTGTCCCAGGGCAGATAATACTTCAGCTGATTAACTTGCTTATCCATACATTTTCCTCCTGCATTAACTAAGAAAAACAATCCTTATAATCTAATCCTGCCCCATTAAATATGCAAATGCAAGCTACCCGGCAACCCTACTTAATTTCACCCCAAGCACCGGCCCATTTAGGGCTAAATCATTTTCCTCCCATCCAAGAATTGTGCTAAGCTTAGCTTAAGAATTCAGCCAGATCAAAGGTGATTAATATGTTGCATGAACCAGTCTTTTCTTTTTTCTCCACTAATGAAATCAAGCCAGCCGGCTGGCTTAAAGAGCAGCTGCAGATCCAGGCCCGGGGCCTGTCCGGCCAGCTGGATCAGTTCTGGCCCGATATCAAAGACAGCCAATGGATTGGCGGCCAGAGTGAGGGCTGGGAAAGGGTGCCTTATTGGCTGGACGGTTTCATCCCCCTGGCCTGGCTGCTGGATGACCAAGACCTTAAAGCCAGGGCCAAGACATATATTGATTATATACTGGCCCACCAGCAAGAAGACGGCTGGATCTGTCCTGACCCTGAACAAAACAGGGCAGACTATGATATCTGGGCCAAATTCTTACTACTTAAGGTTCTGGTGGTCTACTACGAATGTACTGGCGATGACAGGATTGAAAAAGCCGTGTCTGCTGCCCTTTTGGCCCTGGACCGCCATATCGACAGGGCTCCGCTCTTTAAATGGGGTATGTTCCGCTGGTTTGAAGGCCTGATTGCGCTCTGGTGGCTTTATGACAGGACAGGTGAAAGCTGGCTTTTAGACCTGGCTGTGAAACTGAAAAGCCAGGGCTTTGACTGGCAGAGTTTTTTTGACCATTGGCCTTATCAGGAGCCTGCTGCCAAAGGCCGCTGGAGTTATATGAGCCATGTGGTCAATAATGCCATGATGTTGAAATCCGCCGCCTTGTTCTGGCGCCTGAGCGGCCGGGATGAAGACCTGGCCTTTGCCGATCAGGCGGCCGGACAGCTGGACCTTTTTCATGGCCAGGTGACCGGGGTCTTTGCTGGAGACGAATGCCTGGCTGGGACCAGCCCCGTGCGCGGCACAGAGCTTTGCGCCGTGGCTGAGTATATGTATTCAGCAAAGCAGCTGATCAGCCTGACTGGCCAGGCCGGCTGGTCGGACCGGATGGAGAAAATAACCTTTAATGCCCTGCCGGCCACCTTCAGCCCTGACATGTGGACCCACCAGTATGACCAGCAGGTCAACCAGATTGAATGCAGCCAACAGCCAGATCCCATCTTCGGCACCAACAGCGGTGAAGCCAATCTCTTTGGCCTGGAGCCCAATTACGGCTGCTGCACAGCTAACCTGAGCCAGCCCTGGCCTAAATTCGCCCTGGCCACCTTCATGAAAAGTAGTACTGGCCTGGCTGTGACAGCCTATGCCCCGGCCAGCCTAGAAACAAAAATCAAGGATGTCGCTGTCCAGATCAAGCTGATCACAGACTATCCTTTCCGGCAGACAATTGATTTTGAAATCACTACTGAGGCGGATGTGGATTTTGCCTTGACGATCAGGATCCCAGATTGGTGTGAAAAAGCCCGGCTGCAGTTAGATGGAGCCAAGATCAATCTAGAAAAACCTGGCTTTTTCGCCTTGCAGCGCCTCTGGGTTCAGGGTCAAACAAAACTGACCCTGGAGCTGCCCATGGAAAATAAGCTCCTGCTCCGGCCTGATGGCCTCTATGCCCTGGTCAGGGGGCCATTGGTTTATGCTTTGCCCATCAAAGAAAGATGGCTGCAGATCAACCAGCATAAGCCAGGCCACGAATACCCCCATTGTGATTATGAAGTGCTGCCGGACAGCCCCTGGAATTATGCTTTCGCGCTGGACAGGGCAGATTTGGCCAGCTTGGAGATCAAGCATGAGGATCTAGCTGCCTGGCCCTTTTCACCAGAAGGTGCACCAGTTAAGATCAAGGTCCCCCTGCGCCAAATCGACTGGCAGAAAGAAAAAGGCGCAGCCACTCCAGTACCTGCACTGACCTGGGTTAGTAACAGGGTCGAAGAAAAGACCTTCATTCCCTATGGCTGCACCAATCTGCGTCTGACAGAAATGCCCCTGCTGGAGCCTTAATCCGCACCAGCTGCACCCTGCAGCTGCATGATAATCCGGCGCACCAGGCATCTGGGGGCAAAACGCTGCATAAAAACAAGCAGCTTGTTGCCCAAGCCATAAATGGCCACAGCCCTGCCCCGCATGAGCATCTTATAGGAATACTCTGCCACTTCTAAAGCTGTAGCGTTTTTCAGGGCGCTAAAGAGTTTTTCTGTGCCCCGGCCGGCTGCTTTTTGAAAGCCCGATGTGGTCGGGCCAGGGCAGGAGGCAGTCACTGTGACACCTGTGCCCTGCAGCTCACTGGCCAGGGCCTGGGAAAAGGAGATGACAAAGGCCTTACTGGCATAATAGACAGACATATAGGGCCCAGGTGAAAAGCCTGCCACTGAAGCTATATTCAAGATCCGGCCAGTACCGGCCTGAGGCAGGAGCAATCTGGTCAACTGGACCAGGGCCAGGATATTGACATTGATCATGTCCTTTTGTTTGGTCCAGTCTGTTTGGGCAAATAAGCCATAATCGCCAAAGCCAGCATTGTTGACCAGGATATCAATCCTGATCCCTGCTGCCTGCAGCCAGGCAAAAATCCGCTCAGCTGCATCCGGCTGGGCCAGATCCTGGCCCAGATACTGGACCTGGATGCCAGGCTGGGCCAGCAGCTCTGTTTGCAACTCCTGCAGACTAACTTCATTGCGGGCGGTCAGGACCAGATTAAAGCCCTCTTTGGCAAAAACCCTGGCCAGTTCCTTGCCGATCCCGCTGGAGGCACCAGTCAGCAAAACTGTCTTGTTCGGCATATCCTGCTCCTGTCCTTAATGGATCTGGTCGATCATAGAGCCGATCAGGGCAATCGTCTCTTTTAACGGGCTTGCCTGGCTAAGGTCAACCCCGGCCAGTTTGGCAAAGCCGGTCGGATCAACAGTACCACCTGCCTGCAAGGCCTGCAGCCAGGCGGCAACCGCCGGCTGACCTTGCTCCTTAATCGCCTGGTGGGCCACAGTGGCAAGGGTCAGTCCAGCACTGTAGGTGTAGGGGTAAAGTCCCATGTAATAATGGGGCTGGCGCATCCAGGTCAGCTCAGCGCCTGCTTCAATAGTGACAGCATCTCCCCAGAAGCTTTCCAGGACCGAGCGCTTGATCTGGTTAAAATCACTGGCCTGGAGCTGCTGGCCGGCATCGACTTTTTCATAGACAAGGCGCTGGAAGGCTGCTTCAAGCAAATGCGTGACAAAATTGTGGTAGTAGGTATTCTGGATCAGGGAAGACAAAACCCAGCGCTGCAGGCGCGGATCGCTTTCTTGGGCCAGCAGGGCATCTGTCAACAAAAGTTCATTCATGGTCGAAGGTGCCTCAGTATAATAAAGCGAGGTATTGCAGGCCAGATAGGGTAGCTTCTGATGAGCCAGCTGGAAATGCATGGCATGGCCCAGCTCATGGGCCAGGGTGAAAACTTCACTGAGCCGGTCGGTCCAGGACAAGAGGATATAGCTCTTGGTCTGGTAGGGCGAAGCGCAAAAGCCACCGGTTGATTTGCCGATATTCTGGGCAAAATCGATCCAGCGCTCCGGGAAAGCCTCTAGAGCTTCCGCCTGATAGGCTGGGCCCAGGGGAGCAAAAGCAGTGGCAATTAAGTCCTGAGCTGCCGCAATGCTGACCTGGGGATCATATGCAGGGTCAAGAGCGATCTTGAGGTCAGCAAAGGTCATTTTTTCTAAACCATGAGTTTTTTGTAAGAGCCTGGCATAGCGGCGCATGTGCGGGGCCAGCTCCTGCATGATCAGGTCAATCTGGCGATCAAACAGCTGCCGGGGCACTTTCTGGTTGAACAATAAATAATCAATTACGGAATCAAAACCACGCAGACGGGCCAGGGTCTTTTGTTTTTGGATTTCACCATTATAACCGGAAGCCACCGTATTTTGATAGTTTTTCAAGACAGCGGAAAAGGCTGCAAAAGCTGCCCGCCTGACTGCCGGATCCGGGTCATTCTGATAAACATTTTCATAAAGCACAAAGCTTAAGGGATACTCCTTGTCAGCAACAGTAAAAGGAGTAAAGGGCATATCAGCATGTTTGGTCTGCTCATAGGTCGTATAGGGCTGGCCTAAAGCTGGTGCCAGGGCAGATAAAACTTTTTCTGTTTCCGGTGCCAGTTGATGGGCTTTTTGCCGGACCAGGTCAGTAAAAAAGACCAGATAGTTTTCTTCTAGCCGGCCGGCTGCCAGGAGCAGCTGGTCAGCGACCAGCAAGAGCTCACTTGCAAAAAAGGAGAGCTGGCTGTCAATTTCGGCTGCCAGGGCTTCAAATGAAAGCGACTGGCTTTGTAAAGCAACGTCAGTCATATCAACCGAAACCGCCAGCATGGCATAATAACCGGCCCGCTCCAATTTGATCTGGAATTTTTCAAATTCCTGCACAGCAGCCAACAGCCAGGCCGGATCAGTGGCAGCTTTAATCTGTCCAGTGTATTTTTGGGTCAGCTGGTCCGCTTTTTCGGCCAGTTCACGAACAGCCTTCTGGTAAGCAGCCTCATCCGGAAAAAGGCGGGTCAGGTCCCAGGTCAATTCCTCTGCGATAGCAGATCTTTTTAATAAGCTTTGGCTCATGGTTCTATCTCCCTTTTTATTAACAAATTCTTATTCAGAATACAGCAAGGGCCAGAAGGGGTCAATTAAGCAGGCCAGCCCCGCGCCGCTCTAGCGGCCCGGGGCTGGCCATGCTTTCATTTCTTCTGATCTGCTCCGATCAGCTTTCAGCTGATTTTAGGGCGTCAGATCAATCAAATGCACTGTGGCAATCCGGTCAGCCGAACCTATCGCCAAGGTCTTTTCGTCTGGTGCCAGGACGATACTTGATAATATGTTAGATTCAGTTGGGCGGTAGTAGCCGGCACTGTTATAGCTGAGCATACCGAGCTGGACCAGGCCCGCCTCATCGTCATAGGAAAAGACATAGCCCATATCCTCCTCATCCCCGGCCACTCCCCAGAGCTTTGTCTGGTCAGCATTAGTGCAGAGGCAGCGCACGGGACCATAGGTGACAGCATGGCCCAGGGAATACACCTTACCTTGAGCGGAAATGATCGCTAAAAGGGCATCCAGGGTGCCCACAATGCTGCGGCCCCCATTCCAGGCGATCTGGGCCGAAGGCTTGGCCCGGTAGCGCCGGCCGGTCGCTTCAGGTAGCTTGATCGATTCAGCCAAAGTGACCGGGCCGGGCAGGATGTTTTTTTCTAACCAGGCGCGATCATCAGCACTGATCTGGCTAAAATCCTCCCGGGAGACGACTTCACGTCCCCTGATCTTGAAGACAAAGGCTGCTTTTGCAAAGACACCGGCAGCTCCGGAGACAACATGGAGCAGGCCATCAGCAGCATAGGCCATGCCGATCACCTTGGCGTCTTCAATCCTGGCACAAGTTTGGCCGGGCTCGCCTATCTCCCGCCAGAGACGGACCGGATAGGCCTTGTCAATCGGGAAAGCCTGGAAGGGATTGTTGGCGGTGACCTCTTCGCCACTTTGGGTCTTGCTGGCTCTTTTCCGGGCCCTTTCTGCCAGCTCCTCTGGGCTCATCTTTTCCGGGTATAGAACCTGGTGGCTGGTAAGAGGGCCCGGCTCGTACATCTTTTTTCTGAACTCAGGCAGGTTGATCCGCACCACATCAGGGCCTTCAGCGCCAAAACCATGGCCGACATTGACAATATAAAGGATATCGCGGATCTGGTCATAGCCCATTTCTGTGGACCGGTTCTGAACATATTCCGGCGTGCCGACCAGGCCCAGCAGTTCGGGCTTGCCGCCGCCTGTAATATCCCAGCGGCACAGATACTGGCCTGCCTTGTATTTGACATCCTCATCTGTATCGCGGTGACGCACAGCCAGGACATACCAGAGTACACCATATTTATCCATGGTCATACAGTTATTGCCTGTCGAGGATCTCTCATTGATGGGCCTGACCAGGTCCTTGACCTGCTGGCCGTCCTTATAAGGCAGTAGATAGCCAACCGGCTTGATTGCTTTAGTGGCAAATTCCAGGGTGTAAAGATCATAGGCAAAAGGAAAGAGCATATAGAGAAATTTGCCATCCAGGGAGTTTTCCGCCTGGCCCAGATAACGGTACCAGGTGTTATGCACATAGCGGCCAGGGTATTCGGGCACAGTGTAGCCCAGATCAACCAGCTGGTTGGCTTCAGTGTCAACCATGAAAGGGTAGCCGGATTTGGTGCAGCCATAAATATTGCCATCCGCACCCAGGGCCAGGCGGAAGCAAAAGACTTCTGCTGCCTTGCCCAGATCGCGGGTCACCTGTCTGCTGTCAATATCAAAGCTGTAGACATGGCCGCGCATAAAACCGATCATATAAAGGCGGCGGTGCTTGGGATCGTATTTGGCACCATAGATGCTTTCGTGCGGCACAGGTGTGCCCCAGCTTTCGGCCCGGTCTGTCTTGGGATCATAAACCAGGATCTGCGAACCGGGGAATCCCTCCCAGACATGGTTCTGGTGGCCAAAGGGCATCCATTCTTCATGGTGCTTGGCCCGGTCTGTTGAATGGGTGGTGGCGATGACCAGATAATCTTCCGGCCTGTCACCGGTGGGAATGAAGTCGATCGAGGTATGCAGCTTGGAATGGGGTAGCTGCCTGTCCTTGGGTAAAACCAGGTCGCCAGCGTAAAAGCATTGGACAAGCTCATTACTTTCCCGGTCATAGCGGACCAGCTTGGCATGGTCACAGCGACCGGTTTCACTGGAAAGTGTTGTGTAAAATGTGCCATCCGGAGCACAGGCCCCGTCCCAGCAGCAGTTGAAGTTCTCATTGCCGGGCATCCAGGGCCGGGCCTGGAAGACGCCCGACTGGTTGATCACGCGGTAATAATCATCAGAAAACTGTTCAAAATAATACACTTTAAATCCTCCTTGTGTCTGGCAAAGTGATCAGGTGGACTGTACCTAGCCGGTCAGCCCCACCAATGGCCAGAATCTTTTCATCATGTGCAAGTGCGACTGAAGACAGGATATTAGAAGCGGAGGGCCGGTAAAAGCCGATTGAATCATAGTTGAGCATACCCAGCTGCTTGAGGCCATTTTTGTCATCGTAGTAAAAGACATAGCCCATGTCCTCATCATCGCCGGCCACACCCCAAAGCTTGGTTTTAGCCTGATTAGTGACCATGCAGCGCACTGGGCCATATGCTGCAGCTTGGCCCAGGGAAAAGACATCACCATCTTTTCCCACCAGAGCCAAAAGCGCATCTCTGGTAGCTGCCAGCAAGCGGCCCTCATTCCAGGCTGCTGTGGCAGTGGCATAGGCCCGGTAGCGCCGGCCAGCTGCCTCAGGCAGCTTGACCGAGTCAGCCAGTTCGACTGGCCGGGGCAGGATATTTGCAGCCAGCCACTGGCGGTAGCTCTGCTTGATAGTAGCAAAATCAGCCCGGGAGTCTATCTCCCGGCCCCGGATACGAAACACATAACGGGCCTTGGCAAAGTCATTAACCGGGCCTGTCACGACATGGAGAATATCGTCTTCAGCAAAGGCCATACCAATGACAGCTGAGTCCTCAGGCCACAAGACAGCATTCCAGAGCCGCACTGGGTAGGCCGACCGGTTGGGAAAGGCTACAAAAGGATTTTTCTCCGTCACCTGCTCGCCTGCTCCGGCTCTTTTTCTGGCCGCCTCCCGTTCCTTTTCTTCCGCAGTGACCAGGCGGGGCAGAACTCTTTTTTCTGTAAATAAAGGCCCGCTTTTGCCCAGCTGCTGGCGGAAGACGGGCAGGTCAATGCTAAGAACACTGGGCCCTTTGCTGCCAAAGCCTGTCCCGTGATCCACTGTATAGAGCCGGTCGTTTTCGGCATCGTATTCCATTTCCACGGTAATCCCATGGGCCCTTTCCGGCGTGCCCATCAGGCCAATATATTCCGGAGCCCGGCCACTTTCAATGTCCCAGCGCAGCAGGCGTGAGACATAGGGGTTGAGGCGCACATCATTGGTGTGGTTATGGAGGTGCGAACGTAATTCATACCAGATCACACCCTCTTTATCGATGGCAAAGGCGCCGCAGCTGTAGTCAACATCAGCAAAATCGACGGGATAAAAGCCCTGGCCCGGCAGCAGGGAGCCGGCTGTCGTGAATTCACCAGAGGCAAAATCATATTGGAACATTTCCCAGGCCGAGCTGTTGGTCAAATACATGAACTTGCCGGAAGGATGGGTGCGGGCACAGGTTAGATAGCGGTAGTGGGTGTTATTGGAAAAAGCCCCCGGATAATAGGGCACCTGGCGGTGCAGATCCTCCAGGCAGTCCTTTTCCGTATTGATCCGGTAATAGGCCCCTGACTTGGTGCAGGAGTAAATGTTGCCATCTCCGGCTAGGGCCAGCCGGTAGTTGAAAACTTCCGCGGCCTTGCCCAGGTCCTTTAGCTGCCTGGTCTGGCAATCCAGGCTGTAGACATGGCCCCGGGAAAAACCGATCATGTAGAGCCGGTCATGGGCAGGGTCATATTTGGCCCCGTAGATTGACTCACGCGGCACGGGAGTGCCCCAGGTCTCGGCCTGGCCGCTGTCTGGATCATAGCTGAGGATCTGGGAGCCGGGAAAGCCTTCCCAGATATCCGTATGATGGGCAAAGGGCATCCATTCCGGATGCTGGGGAGCCCGGTCAGTGTTGTGGGTCACAGCCAGGACCGTATAGCCGCAGCCACCCGCCTTGGGACGGAAGTTGATTGAGGTGTGGAACTTGGAATGGGGCAGCTGGCGCTTTTGGGCCAGGGCCAGGTCACCCATATAAGCACATTCCACCAGGCGATTGTGCTCGTAGTCATAACGGACCAGCTTGGCATGGTCACACTTGCCGGCCTCGGAGGACAAGGTGTAATAGAAAGTGCCGTCCGGGGCCAGGGCCCCGTCCCAGCAGGTATTGAAATTCTCATTACCCTCTTCCGGTGGCTGGGCCAGCTGCAGGCCGGCCTGGGGGATCAGCTTGTAAAAGCCCGGATCCTCATAGGATGTAAAAAGGTATGCCATCTTCTTTTTCTCCTTCAATCCAGCTTGACCAGATGCACTGTGGCGATCCGGTCAGCTCCGCCAATAGCCAGGATCTTGTCGTCCGGGGATAAGACAATGCTGGACAAGAGATTGGAGGCTGTCGGCCCGTCAAAATAACCATGCGAGTTGTAATTTAAAATCCCCAGCTGGCGCAAGCCTGTTTCAGCATCATAGCTGAAGACATAGCCCATATCTTCAGCGTTACCGGCCACACCCCACAGCTTGGTCTTGCTGCTATTGGTAATCATGCAGCTGATCGGGCCATAGGCTGCGGCATGGCCCAGGGCAAATGTCCTGCCGTCCGGCCTGACAATAGCCAGCAGGGCATCCAGGGTGCCGACGATTTTTTGGCCATCTTGCCAATCAACCAGGGCGGAAGCCCTGGCCCGGTAGCGGCGGCCGATCGCCTCCGGCAGCTTGATGTTGGCAGGGAAACTGAAAGGCCGCGGCTGGATGTTCTCTTCCAGCCAGCCCCGGTATTCATCCTTGATGTAAGCCAGCTCGCGCACTCCCTGCACCTTGCCTCGGGCAATCCGCATGACATAGCGGGCTTTACCTGCCTGGCCGCACAGGACATGCAGCACATAATCATCTGCTGTCTTGTCGCTTGCAAAAGCCATACCGATGACACTGGACTGGTCCACTTCCAGGCGGGGCAGGCTGCGCCAGATCCTGACCGGACATACTTTGGCCGGGTCAAAGGCCTGGAAGGGATTCTTTTCTGTCACTTCCTCACCGACCCGCCGGGCTATCTTAGCTTGTCTTTTTTCCAGTTCAGCTGGATCCAGCTTTCTAAAATCCAGGATGGAATCAGTCGAGACAGGCCCGCGTTTTCTGTAAACAGGCCGGAACTTTGTCAAATCTATCGCTGTCACGCCTGGTCCGTCTGCTGCAAAGCCACGGCCCACATTGGCACAGTAGATGATATCGCGGACAGGGTCATATTCCATTTCAGTTATGCTGTTCTCCACCCGGTGCTCTGTGCCGATTATGCCGCAGCAAAAAGGCTCCTCGCCGTTTTCCACATCCCAGCGCATCAGGTAGCAGGGCCGGGGATCCGTATATTCAGTCTGATTATGAATGCTCCAGTGGTGCAGGCAAAACCAGATCACACCCTCCTTGTCCAGGACAAAGCTGTGCGGGTTCCAGCTGCCATCCGGGGCCGGCAGTTCATAGAGGCCATCACCCGGGACAATCTGGCCGGCCCGGTAAACCTCTCCCGTAGCAAAGTCCAGTTTATACATATAGGGAGCCACAGCAAACATCATATACATGAATTTGCCGGACGGATGATTGCGGGCATTTTCCATATAGCGGTACCAGGTGTTGTTGATATAGTTGTTCTCATACTCAGGCACAGCAAAAGCCAGATGGACCAATTCATTTTTTGCTGTATCAATGCAAAAGAGCTGGCCAGCCTTGCTGCAACCGTATATGTTGCCGTCCCGGCCCAGGACCAGGCGGTAGCAATAAAGCTCAGCCACCTTGCCCAGGTCTTTCGTGACCCGGCGCTGGGCCAGATCGTAGGAGTAGACATGGCCGCGCATGAAACCAATCAGGTAAAGACGCTTATGCACAGGATCGTACTTGGCTCCGTAGATGCTCTCATGGGTCACCGGTGTACCCAAAGACTGGGCCTGGCCGGACTTGGGATCATAAACCAGGATCTGTGAACCGGGGAAACCTTCCCAAACATGATTGTGGTGGCCAAAGGGCATCCATTCTTCATGGTGCAGGGCCCTGTCGGTCGAGTGAGTCGTGGCAATCACCAGATAGTCAGCCGGATCAGGGTCCGCCTCTGGATAAAAGTGTTGGCGGGGCATGAAATTTATTGATGTGTGCAGTTTGGAGTGAGGCAGCTGGCGCTTTTGGGGCAGGACAATCTGGCCGGCATAAAAGCATTCTATGATTTCATTTTTGTCATAATCATAGTGTACCAGCTTGGCATGGTCACACTTACCAGCTTCAGATGACAAAGTGTAATAAAAAGTCCCATCGGGGGCCAGGGCCCCATCCCAGCAGGCATTAAAGTTCTCATTGCCCTCTGCCGGCGGGCGGGCCTGTTTAACTCCGGCCTGGTTGATCACCCGGCGCGCTTCATCAGAAAAGCGGTCAAAGACATAATTTCGCAAAATCTCTTCCTCCCTTTCATCTAGGCTGGATCGCCTCAGCAGTTAGATCTGTTTACGGGCCTTTTTCCTCAAACAAAAAAATCTGCCTGCATAAGCCGACAGATATGAAATGCTAAAGATCGGATGGAATGATATGTTTATCGTAAAAATATGTCCTGACAACTAACATGTGACTGACACCTGCTGCATGAAGCCTTTAAAAAAGATTATCATGCCCATTTGTGCAAAGCACGGGTCAAGCTACTGACGTGAATTATAGCATGCCTATTTTTTTGCTGCAAGAAATGCTGATTGTCTGGTCTTACTCTCTGGACAGCTCCGCACCCAGTTCCAGGAGCTGGTGCAGTAATTCTGCGTTGTCGACAAAGCAGCCGCTCAGCCTGATACTGGCACCTGCTGGTCCGCTTTTGATGTAGACCAGGTACTTTTTCGAGAGCTGCTCCAGCAAGGGTTTAAGCCTGGCCAGAACCGGCTCGCTGGCAGCTGGCATTTCTGAAAACACGAGATAGACCAGCTTGTTTTCCAGCATAAAGGTCTGGGCTGAAGCAGGATCAAGCTCCAAGCCGCTGTCTACCTGCAATCTTTTCAGAGCCTGGGCCTTGACCAGCTCTGGCTGGCTGGACCAGTCAGTCCCTGCAGGCAGGCTGCCCAACACAAAGGCAGGCATACTTTTTTCGTTTCCTATTTGTGACCACTGGGTTTCCAGCTCCCAATTATACTCATCCAGGGTTTGATTGTGGATCGATTTAGCATTACTGACCAGAATAAAATCTTCGCCCTGGATAGTCAGCTCTGTCAGTGCCTGGCTTTTTTCTTTGTGGTAGAGTAAGTTTTCAGCCCGGCAGTAGTCTTCCAGGCCGCTTTCTTTTTTGTTTTTCTGCCTGAAATAGCCCAGCAGGATTAATGTGCTTATAACAGCAACCGCAGCTATGATAATGAGGGTCAATTTAAGGTCACTCATACCGAAACACCTAACTGGTTAAATTCCAATTTGACCTAGCTGGTTAAAAACCTGCAGATTTTTCTGCCCCAGCATGTTCATTAAAAAACAGATCGAAGAGCATAGTTAGTAAAGTCAGCATGACTTTTTCAAATGAGCCTCTCCCGAAACCTCAAAACAACTTCCTAGCTTAAGTTCCTCTTTTAGCCATCTGCAAGTGTCAGCTGGATGTAGCCTCAAAATCATTATAGGCCCAACACCGGTCTAGCACAATAACTCTGGTCGGCAAAGACAGTCGATCTTTTCGCACTTATATGAGAATATTTATATGCACCAAAAGCTGTGCGCCCAGCTCTTGCGGGAATATTCTAATTTGCCAGTCAGACCAGGAGCCACGGCGATTTTTTTTGATATTTTTTCTATGCACCCATATTGATCTAGGATACACTTGTGATACCAGACCAAGACCCTGAAGCAAGGCTGGCTAATTTTCATCTTGGATGACATGTAAGCCAGCGCATGATATTGACAAATCAACAGATACTGCGCGGACAGGGTATCAGCTGGATTACGATTTGACGATAGGTTTTTTATCGGACATGCAAAAGCAATGGCTGTATGAGGCGCTTTCTTTATCAGATGAATCCCACCGGCCACAAATGGCTGCTGGCATGGAAATAAGTTGCCAATCCGTCTAACAAAAGTTCAAGCTGATGAAGAGCAAATCAGCCAATCTAACAGGTGAGAAATGAAAGATTCTGTTCTAAGCTGGCTGTTAGAAGACAGCCACCCCGCTGTGCAGTATCGCACGCAAACTGAAATCCTTGCTGAAACTAGTGGCAAAATAGAGGTAATTACTTGGTTACATAAATTTTTACCTGCTGACTGGCATGAGCGCAAGGGACTTTGGTCTACATATTATTTGTCAGCTCTTGCTGAATGCGGCTTGTCGTACAAGGACATTAGCTTTGATGCAGATAAAGTTATCCAAGATACCTGCGCTGCATTTGAGCATGGCTGTGGCGACTATATGCGTTTGCGGGCACTGGTTTGCCTGGGGCTGGCTGGAAAACCCCAGGTCAGAGAGCTTATCAAGGCTTTGTCAGACCAACAACTGCCTGACGGTGGTTTTCTTTGCCTGCACCGCCTAAAAAAACTGAAATACACACCTAAAAGCTGCGTGAAAGCTAATCTGATGGCCTTGCTGTTTTGTGCCGAGTGCAGGAAAAAAGGCATTGCTACAGCGATTGAAAAACCTTTGCTTGATTATTTTTGGCGGCACAAACTATTTTATAGAACGAACAGTCCCGACACTTTGATTTTGCAAGTCCGGGAAGGTTGGCGCAGCATTGACACATTCTATCCATTTGAGGTCATGCGCGTCGGTCTGCAAAACATTGTTGAAGCGTTTTGCGCCTTGGGATATGGCAGTGATGCACGTCTAAATGGCGCCTGGCATATTTTACATAGTAAAATGAATGAAGAAGGTAAATATGTTCTAGATGGCACCTTATCAAAATCATATTTGCCGAAAGAGCAAGTCGGCAGGCCGAGTAAGTGGGTGACGTTTTATGCGCTGCTGGCCCAGAAAAATTCAGCAGCGAAAGCGAAATAAGTACAGCAGGGCAAGGATATTTAGTCATCTATTAGTCTTTACGGGCAATGCAGATTAAAAGCAGATAAATCGAATAAAGTTATTGTTTATCGGCTGCCAAATGTTTTGAAAAACCTTTTTGCTTGACTGTGACGCGCTGGCGCACTTTATACTGCAGGCAGCCTGACATATCGGTGTTTTCTCCAGCAGCTAAAGCGTGACCAGCTGGTTTGTCTGGCTGGATTTCCTGATCGCATCCAGGATGACAGTCAGCTCACGGGCACTGGCCAGGCTGACCGGATAGCTGGCCTGGCCTTTGATCACCTGGGCTAAAAGGCGGTAGATCTCGAAATTGTCGCCATAACGGTCGCCCCTAATTGTTTCAGTACTGCTTTCGA
Organism: uncultured Oscillospiraceae bacterium; assembly: GCA_964654125.1. Lineage (GTDB taxonomy): Bacteria > Bacillota > Clostridia > Saccharofermentanales > UBA5734 > JAAYBY01. The sequence goes on along the minus strand of CAZZGG010000038.1, from coordinate 1,678 downwards.
GCGCAACCCGGCTCCTGTATTCAGATCCTTGCGGATCTGAAAAGACAGCTCTTTGCAGTTCCAGTTGGTCACCACGGACTATAATGGTGCCCCGGTCGCCCTGGACCAGCCAATTAGGCAAATCACCGGCAGCAATGCCAAACTCTGTCACAATCATCAGTCCTGTATCCATGGTCAGCGCGGCATAAAAAACATCTTCCACATCACCAGGATTATTAATCTGGCGCATCTGGCCATAAACTGTCTTGACTTTGCCTGCAGCCAGCTGGACAGGCTGGTCAACCAGGTGGGGACCCCAGTTAAGCAGGTAGCCGCCAGCATATTTTTGCCAGATCTGCCAATCATTGCGCAGACCAAAAGTATACTCGCCACGCCTGATCTGGAAGACCTGGCCAATCGCGCCCTGCCTGACCAGCTGCCTGATCCGCACCAGGTCACTGCCCCAGCGGGCAGGCAGCCAGGGCAAAAGCAGGCCCTGGCTCTTTTTTGCGGCTGCAATCATCTGGTCCGCTTGTTTCACATCAGCAGCCCAGGGTTTGGTCACCAGCACATGCTTGCCTGCTGCCAGGCAAGCACAAGCCATGGCACAATGCTGGTCACTGCGGGTCACCAGCACCACCAGATCCAGCTCTTCTTGGCTGAGCATTTCATTATAATCGGTGTAGGTCCGGCAGGAAAAGCGGGCCTGGCCCTTTTGCCGGGCGGCTGCATCAATATCGCAGATTGCAGTCAACTGAAAATCCGGCAGCTTGGCAATGGGATCAGCATGCAGGCTGCTGCCACTCCTGCCATAGCCCAAAATAGCAGTTTTTATAGCCATAGCTCTCTCCTGTCTGCTAGGTGTTGCTGGTTTTTCAGACCAGTGCTTTTAAAAGGCTGATCTCTCTGGGCAGATGGACTTCATATGGCTCCCAGCCAATCCACTCCCCGCTTAAGTAGCCCTGGTAGCCAGCTTCTTTTAGCAAAGCGATGGCTGTCTTATGATCGACACTGCCTTGGCCAACCGGCAAAAGGGTCAATTTACCGTCTGTGCGGCTGCCGTCGTGCAGGTGGACATGCCTGATAAAGGGCTGCAGGATGCTGAAGGCATCTGCCATGGCATAGCCGGCTGTCAGAACCGGGTGCATAATATCCCAGTTGACCGCTATATTAGGATGGTTGACTGCCTTAATCACAGCAGCCACCTGCTCTGGATCACACCAGTCATCGTGGGTTTCCATGCAGACTGTCACCCCATTGGCCGCTGCTTCCGGAGCCAGCTTGCTGTAGGAGCTGACGATCTGATCAAATGAGCGGCTTCTTTCCACGCCCTGCGGAATGGTCCCGCCAAAGACCCGGATAGTTGCTGCGCCCAGCTTGCCAGCCAGTTCAATCACCCGCCGGGCTTGGTCCAGATGATCCAGATAGTCCTCCGGATCCGCAAAGCGGCAGGATGTGGCCAGGCAGCAGATGGCTATCGCCTCTTTTGCTGCTGTTGCCACTGCCTCCTTGAGGAAAGAGTCAGCTGCCTCCGGCTCAATACCATGCTTATGGCCCGAGCCCAGGCGCGGTTCCACTCCGGCATAGCCATATGTGGCAGCAGCTTGAATCATCTGCTTGAAATCAAGTTCCGGACAAGAAAAGCTCATGAAAGAAAAATTCATCAAAACCACCTCCTAAAACCCAGTATACTACTAAA
>CAZZGG010000037.1:0-23235 GCA_964654125.1 uncultured Oscillospiraceae bacterium | reverse complement strand
CGGTTGCTTGGCTGATGCAACAAGGGCTAATGCACTAAGTTTTTCCTTTAAGGAGCATAAAAAAACTGCCCTGAAAGCAAGTTTTTTTCTAAGGCAGCTTTTTTGTTCTTGTCTCATTCGTCCTGATCTTTTTTAACCGACTCTCTTTCGACTAAACGGCTGAAGATCAGGTCAGCGGGCGAATTGACCGCCAGCTTGTTCAGGTCAATTGTCTGCTGGAGCAGCTCTTTTCTGTAGATGCGCACATCCCAGGGGGCATCTATTCCAATGTAGACCCGGTCACCTTCAATGGCCGTGATCTCAATACTGACATTTTCTCCGATCAGGATTGACTCACCCGTCTTGCGCGACAGCACCAGCATCTTCACTGCCCCCTTTCATAGCATCCAGCATGGCCTCATAAATGGGAAAGCGGATCGGCATGCTTTTGGCGTCAATAATAATCTGCTTGCCCACACCTATTTTAGCATTAATCACGATGGGGGCAGCCAGATTGACTGTCATCTTGGTCACATCCTCCGGGATGACCACAACGTTGGTGATCAGGAGATCATCCTGGCACTCAACTTTCAGCTCACGCAATTCATCATCGCGGATCTGGATAATATAGTCGCTGATAATCTCAAAAGGAACAATCACCGGCAGGGCAATATATTTATTCTCTGCTGACTGCAGCCAGTAAATCGGCTGAGTCTCTTTGTTCTTGATAATGACAAAGACATGCAGATCTTCAAAGCCGGGCAGACCAGCTGGAAAATTTATCGCTTTACTGTCGTCCATTTCAAAAGAGCCAAAGCGTTCTGTTTCGATAAACACAAAATCACCATCCTTTGCTCAAGGCTATTGTATACATACAGCTGCCAAGATGCAAAGGCAAAGCTGTTGCTTATTATTGCTGCTCATCTTAAAAAATCCAGCAAAGAAGTACGCAGGATATTGGCTCCCACCTGCAAGGAATAAGTATAAACAGTCTGGGCCATCTTATAATTCATGATGGCCTCAGCTTCGTCTACATCCTCGACATTGGACCTCATCTTGATGTAGTTAAGCTCATCTTGCGCATAGCGGGCCTTGACCAGTTCCAGCCGGTTGCTCTTGCCGCCAATCTCAGCTGCCAGGCTGAGCAGATGGTTCTGGCTCTCCTTCAGCTTGCCGACAAAACTGGCGATCTCATCTGGTGGAGCGTCTTCTTGCAAGGCAGTATGCAGATCATCCAGCACAGAATAGATATTATCCGGCCCCATACCGAGCAGACGGATACCGTTAAAGGAAACATCAATCTGGTTACCCGGGCCGATCTCATACTTGATATTCTGGTCAGCAATCGCCAATAGATCAGGATTGCCAGCATCTTTTAGATTAAGGCCGTTATATAAGATGTTGCCATTCTCATCAACTGTGAAAGGGGCTTTTTTGGTATTAAAACCACCGAAAATATAGGTATCACCAAAGGTGCTGTTACCCAGGGACAGGACATGGTCACGCAGTTCACGCACCAACTCACCTGCAGCAGTCTTATCATGGCCAGTCAAAAAGCCATTAGCCAGCTGGACGGCTGTATAATAAGCCTCCTGGACTGCAGCATTGGCCTCCATGACAGAGGTCTCCGACTGGACCAGATACTCCTGGCCAGCATCAACCCGCTTCTGGTATTGTTCAATCTGGGCCAGGCGGCCCCGGGCATTCATGCTGGCAATAATCCCGATCGGATCATCAGAAAGCTTGAGCAGCCTCTTACCGCTGGAGGCCTGCATCTGGTATTTGGCCAGGTCACCCAGGTTATTATTCAAGCTGTTCATCAGGTTGCGCGACAGCATCCCGTTAGTTATGCGCATAATCCTTCTCCCCTTTATTTATCTGCCGACAATCCCGGTCTTGCTGATTAAGATCTCCAGGGCCTGGTCAATTGCGCTGATCAAGCGGGCCGCTGCAGCATAGGCATGCTGTAGCTTAACCATATTGATCATTTCTTCATCAACCGACACCCCGGAAACTGACATACGGCGCTGCTCTAAGTTTTCCATGACTGAGAACTGGCCGGAATACATGGTCTGGCTGTAGCTGCTTTTGGTGGCCACTTCAACAATCAGGCTTTTTAAAAGGCCCGTAAAACTGTCTCCGCCCGCCCCGTCATTACTGGTGCTGAGCCGGACCATCTCCAGGATTATCTCATTATTACCACTTTGATTATTCAAAGCAGACAGGTCGATCGCCTGGTCAGAACAGGCGATATTATGCGGATTTGCCAAAATCTCGGCCGACAGTTTGAAATTAGCTGCCGTGACTGGCGCACTACCATCCGGTACAGCAAAAAAGTTAACCCCGTCAGTTGATGCCGGGCTGCCCTCATATGGCAGGGTGAAACCCTGCCTGTGCACTTCATTAAACTTTTCCGTCAAGTTGGCAGCCAGCTGGTCCAGATTAGCCAGCAGGCGGGGCAGGCCCAGCGAATCAGTGCCTGTATCATCACGCAGCTGCTTATAGGCCATCAGGCTGCCGCTGCTGAAGGTAAAAACAGCATCACTGCCGGCCAGGTAGATCTCATAAAAACCTGGCTCACCAGAAACAGCGCCGGTCAGCTCCGGCCGGGTTTCCAGCAGGTTTGCCGTGATGTGGTCAACCAGAATCTGGCCATCCACCGTCACCTGCAGCATACCCTCTGAATTCTCACTATATTCAATATTAACCAGTTCAGCCAGATCATCCAGAAGTAGATTGCGTTTATCACGTAGATCATTGGCCTTTTCCCCGCTCAGCTCCTGGGTGAAGATATGCTTGTTATAGGCGGAGATATTATTGAGGATCTGGTTGATATTAGCGACGGTTGTTCCTATATTATCATTTTGCATCCTTTGCAATTCGCAAAACTGCCGTGAATAATGGTTAAAAGACTCAGTCAGGCTGATTGCTTTTTGCTGGACGGTTGTACGCATCTCTATGCTGGTCGGATCAGCCGAAAGATCACTCAGGCTGTTAAAAAAACCGGCCAGGGTGCCGGTGATACCATCATCACCGATTTCATTAAGTACTGATTCAATATAAGACATCTGTTCCGTCAAGGTCTGCCAGCGGCCTGTCTCAGAATTTTCCTGGCGGAACTGGCGGTCCAGGAACTTATCCCTGATCTGGTCAATGGTCTGGACCTTGACCCCGCCACCAATGGCACTGCCGGCCGGGCCGGCCATGCGCGAGGCCAGATTGGCCGGATCAATCGACTGGGTGATGACCCGCTGGCGCGTGTAGCCCGGGGTCTCAGCATTGGCAGTATTATGATTAACAATATTTAAAGCTGTCTGGCTGGCATACATACTGCTTCTGGCAATCTCCAGCCCATAAAACAAGCCGCTCATAATACCTCCTAAACCTGCCTGTCCATGATTTTAAGCCGGCTGGCCCGGGGTTCACGCAGGGCACCGGCATTATCGTAAGTGTTAGCTGCTCCGTCAGGTCCGGCCAGGGCATTTAAAAAAAAGTTGGTGTATCTGAGCTGGACCTGGATCAGCTTCTTGTTAGCCTCATTAATCAAAGCAATCTTTTGCACCAGATCATTAAAGCCGGCCTGCAGCAAAAGCAGCTGCTCCTGATAAGGCGGGCTGGTCCCGGCGATCAGGTCTGACAAGGAAGCATCCTTAGCCAGGCCCAAAAGACTAGCCCAGGCACCAGCCAGGCTGACCCGCTTTTTTTCCAGCTGCTTGATCTTTTCCAGTAAAACCGCTTCATCCTGGCTGATCTTTTCCAGGCCGGCCACATCTTCTTGGCCCAGGACGGCTCTTTTTGCTTCTGCCAATTGCAAAAGCAGAGCATACTGGTCCTTTTCCTGGCCCAGCATCCGGATCAGTTCAGTCACCATCTCATTCACCTAGAATTTTTTTAGCCACATCCTGGCCGGATACTTCATAAGTGCCCTGGCGGATCTGTTCCGCAATCTGACGGATCCGCTCCTGCCTTTCCGGAGCATGGCTTTGCATGGCTTCCTTGACAGCCCGCAGGCTGGCGGAGAAGGTCTGGGCTTCGCTGGTTAATTCAGTCCTGTCAAAGCCGGCCTTTTTGGGCTGGCTGACGGCAGTCTTTTCCCGGACATGGACATATTTACTGAGCAAATCATTAGGTGGTACAGAATTTATGCGCATTTTTCATCACCTCTCACCCTATAGTATAAGCTATTTATTTCTAATCTCGACATGCATCTTTCTGGATTTAGTGGTTTTTACTTCCCTTTTCGGTTTGTCTGTCACCCGGTCCAGTTCATTGCTGAGACTATTAAGGCAGTTATCACAGTAGCGGCCGGATGTTATAGCCGCACTGCAATGTTCACAAAGCAGCAACCCGCTGCTTTGGGCCAGGCTGAGCCGTCTTTCTTTTAAAAACTGCAAAATCAGTTTTTCTTCCACACCGGTTTTTTCTGCCACTTCGACAACACCGGCTTCCTGATTATCATAAATGTAATCCCGCACCAGGACAAATGCCCTGTCAATCGCTTCAACACAATCCGGACAGGTCCTGTTGCCCAGGGACTGGAAGAGTCGTCCGCATTGGCCACATTGTTTAATATCAAGACTCATCAGGCAATCCTCCCATTATTGGCGTAGATTGTTAGTCGTGGCCTGCATATCATCCAGGGTTGTCACAGCCCGGCTGGCCAGGGAATAGCATCTTTGCGCCCTGATCAGGCGGGTCATTTCCCGGGCCAGATCAACATTGGCTGACTCCAGCCAGCCCTGGCGCACTGTGGCTTGGCTGGCCTGGGGCGGGCCGGACAGTTCTGTAGCCCGGAAACAATTCTGGCTGACTGATTCAAGGCCGTCATTATTAGAAAAAGAAACAAGATTCAGTCTGGCCAGCAGCTGGCCGGACTGGACCAGTTCGCCTGCTTCGTTAATAGACAGGTCAGCCTGCGGATCCAGGCTGATCCTTTGCTGGTTCTCATCCAGGACATAAAAGCCCTGGGCTGTGACCAGATACTGGTCAACCAGGCCAAAGCAGCCATCTCTGGTATATTGGATCTCACCAGCAGCCTCAACTGTAAAAAAACCATCACCCAAGAGGCAAAGATCAAGCGCCTCTTCTGATTCGACCGGTGAGCCCTGGCTGTAGCTGCGGGCTGTAGAGGCCACCAGCACACCAGTGCCCAGCTGCAGGTCCTGCCCGGTCTGGGGCTGGACCGGTCTTTGCATGGTCACATAAAGGGCATCTTTAAATCTGACACTGTCGGCCTTATAACCATTGGTACTTATATTAGCCAGGTTGTTGGCGATGGTGTCAACCCGCCTTTGCTGGGCTGTCAGACCTGTTTTTGCTGCAGATAAAGCCTGAAGCATAGCATTATTACCTCACTCTTCCCACTTCATTGACGGCCTTGTCCAGTGTGCCATCTATCATCCTGATCACCCGCTGGTTGATCTCATGCATGCGGGAGATCTTGATCATGTCCACCATGGTCTGGGCCAGATCAAGATTGGAGTTTTCCAAATAGCCCTGCTTAACCAGGGTGTCCCCGGCTTCCTGCAGGGCTGATCCGCCATAGTTCAGATAAAGGTTGTTGCCTTCCTTGCGCAGCTGCCCCGGATCAGTAAAGCTGACCAGGCGCAGCCGGTCAACGTAAGCGCCGTCCTGGCTGATCAGGCCATGTTCGCTGACCAGGAAGCTGTCATTAACATAGATGCGGCCATTTTGACCCAAAACAGGCCAGCCATCACTTGTGGTCAGATAACCGGCCGGGCTGATCAAAAAACTGCCATCCCGGCTGTAGCGCTCACCATCTGGGGTCTGGATCACAAAAAAGCCATCCCCGGCCAGGGCCAGATCCTGGGGCCTATCTGTGGCCTCCAGGGGACCTTGGGTAAAATCGGTGTAGATCTCATCAATATGAATACCAGGACCCAGGGGACCGACCTGCTGGTTAGAGGCCAGCACAGCCGGATCATTGATCCGGTTGATCAGCATTTCAGAAAAAGAACGTGAAAGCAGCTGGCCGCTTTTATAGCCGCTGGTTTCTGCGTTAACAACATTGTTCACCAGCACATCCATTTTTTTGCGCTGGACCAGCATGCTGGTGCCGGTCAGATACATGCTGCGAATCATAGCTTCCTCCCCTGTCAACTGCCTCTTTTGCGAGGTCTAAATAATCGGTCACTTATCTTATCGTAGCAAAGCCGGTCAAACTTGAACTCTTTTGCAAATTTCCAGAAAAAAAGCCTTGTTTGGATCAGCTTTACTATGTTTTTACAATTTTCAACTTACAGCTTAATATATTCTTTTGCATACAAATAATATGTTATAATAGTTCCATTATGCCGCCGGAATGAGTCAGCTCATTTCATATTCCTTGAGGTCTTGTATGGTAAACAAGATTATTGCATCTGAAACCATTTTATTTTTAAAGAACAGCTTTTATGAAGCTGTTGTTTTTATATGTATCAAATAGCTGCCTGACGGTACCTAGTAAGGCGAGCTGTTAATTATAGCGTCATTAAGGACGTAATACTTTAAAGGAGACCTGCCTGAATTGCCTGACTTTTTGAAAAGCACTGTCGATAAAGTGAGTGGATATTTTGCCAAATTGGAAAAAGGGCAGAAAGTGCGTTTCACCATCCTGTTGGTGTTTATGATCAGTGTCCTTGTCAGCGCAGCTATTTTACTCAATCAGCGCTCTTATTCAGTCTTATACAGCGGCATGAAGCCGGAAGATGCCGGCAAGGTCATGAATCTGCTGCAGGAGATGAATGTCGATGCCAAGACGCGTGGTTCTGACACCATCCTGGTGGAAAACAGCACTGTTGACCAGGTGCGCATGGAACTGGCCGCCCAGGGCTATCCTAACAGCGGCTTTAATTATGATATCTTTGCCAAAGCCGCCGGCCTGGGCACCACCGACATGGAAAAGAAAGTCTACTATCAATTCCAACTGCAGGAGCATATCCGCCAGACCTTGCTCAAGATGAATAAGGTGGATGATGCAGTCGTCACGCTCAGTCTGCCGGAAGAGAGCCTTTTTGTCCTGGAAGAACACTCCAAGCCGGCCACAGCAGCAGTCATGCTCATGCTGGTCCCGGGTGAAAAGCTGGCCCGAACGGAAGTCCGGGCCATTGCTGAACTAGTCGCCACCTCCATCTCCGGTCTCAAGACGGATGATGTCCGCATCGTTGATTCCCAGATGAACCTATATGAAGTCAATCAGGAAGATGAAATCGGCAACATCAATTCCCAGATGGAACTGGCTGCTACAGTGAAAAACAATCTGCAGCAGCAGATCAAGAACCTGCTCTGCCCTGTTTTCGGCCCGGATCATGTCTTAGCTGAAGTGAACGTCCAGCTCAACTTTGATAAAAGCGCCACTGAATCAATCGAATTCGCTCCGCCGCAAGGCAGCGAAGCAGGCCTGGCTGCCAGCCTTTCTGAATTCAGTGAAAAGATCAATAATATGTCCAGCGGGGGTGTTGCTGGAATAGATCCCAACGGAGCCGCTCCGGAGTACCCGGCCGGCGACCTGGACGGAGGCAGTTACGAAAAGATCAGCCGCGATGTGACCTACCGGCTCAATGAAACAAAGACCCTGTTGGAAAGAGCCCAGGGCAAGATAGAAGATCTTTCTGTCGCAGTCATCCTGGACAGTGCCAGCGGTGCGGCTGGTTATATCGAAAGTGTCCAGGAACTGGTGGCCAGGGCAGTCGGGGTTGCAGCTGATAGTGTCACGATCCAGATGATGCCCTTTTGGCAGGAAGCCGGCCTGACTGATCCGGACCAGGATCCTTTCAAACAGCAGACCTTGCTCATGACCTTGCTGGACAAGGGCAACACCCGGCGCACTATCATCCTGGCTCTGGCCGGCATTGTCATCATGCTGCTGGCCCTGCTCATGGTCTTGTCTTTGCGCAGTAAGGAGCCGGTTTACGATTATTACTATGGCCAGGAACAGGCCTATATGCCGGGTGCCCCCCTGCATATGGCTGTTGATGAGGACCTGACCGCCCAGGCCACTGAGCCTGAAGCACCCCGGCTGGATTTTGACAGCAAGGATACCAACTTGAACCAGCTGGAAGAATATATTGACAAGAGTCCGGAAGCAGTCGCCCAGCTGCTCAAGAGCTGGCTGTCAGATGAATAGGAGGTCAAAACATGCTTCGTAAAACAATCACTCCTAAAGAAAAGGCAGCCATCTTGATGATAACCCTAGGCAAGGACTATGCTGCCAAGCTTTATAAATACCTCTCCGAAGAAGAGATCGAGCAACTGACCTTATCAATCACCAGCATCCGCCGGGTCGATCCGGAAGAAAAAGATCTGGTGGTGGGTGAGTTTTTTGAGATCTGCATGGCCCAGAAATTCATCTCAGAAGGTGGGATTGACTATGCCCGCGACATCCTGGACAAGGCCTTTGGCAAAAACCGGGCCAATGACCTGATCACCCGCCTGTCCTCAACCCTGCGTGTGCGGCCCTTCGACTTCATCCGCCGCATGGAAGGTGCCCAGATAGTCAACTTCATTCAAAATGAGCATCCCCAGACGATTGCCCTGATCATGTCCTACTTGGAACCGGAGCAAGCCGCCTATGTGCTGTCCTCCCTGTCCCTGGAAAACCAGACCAGCATCATAGCCAGGATCGCCAATATGGGTTCATCCGCCCCGGAATATATCAAGGAAGCTGAAAGGATCCTGGAGCGGCGCCTTTCAGCCATCAGCCTGGGTGAGCAGACCCTGGTCGGAGGTATCGACAGCCTGGTCAATATCCTCAACAGTGTTGACCGTGGCACAGAAAAAAGCGTCCTGGAATCTTTGGAGGAACAGGATGCTGATCTGGCCAAGGAGATCAGGAACCGGCTTTTTGTTTTCGAAGATATCGTCAAACTGGGCAGCCAGGCCATCCAGCGTGTGCTGCGTGAGATTGATAACCATGACCTGGCCATTGCTCTGAAAGGCACAACAGACGATGTGGCCAACATCATCTATGATAATATCTCCAAGCGCCTGCAGGAGATGATCAAGGAAGATATTGAGTTCATGGGCCCGGTCCGGGTACGCGATGTTGAAGAAGCCCAGCAGAAGATAGTCAATGTCATCCGCCGTCTGGATGATGCCGGCGAGATCATTATTTTGCGTAAACAGGAGGATGATCTCATTGTTTAAAATCGACAAATCCAGTGTCGAATACATGGACCAGAACATGTCCATGTTCGCTGTGCGTAACGGAGGCCCGGAACAGACTGAAAAAAAAGATCCGGCTGAGCCGGTCCAGGCAGCCGAAAGCTATGCCAAAGAAATCCGCCTAAAAGCCGCAGAGGAAGTCGCAGCTATCCTTGCCAAAGCCAATCAACAAGCAGAACAAATGCGCCAAAAAGCCTGGCAGGAGGGCTTTGCTGCCGGCCAGGCCGATTTTTGCGCCCAGCAGGAAGAGCAGGCTGGCCTTTTGGCCCGGATCAGGCAGGAGATAGGCGCTTTTAAAGCCAGCCTGGCCGGCCAGCTGGAAGAGGCTGTTTTACAGCTCTCCTTAGATGTTGCAGAAAAAATTGTGGACAAACAGCTGGAAAAGGACGATAAGTTATTCCAGGAGATAATCCAGACCGCCCTGGGCCAGATCAAGGAAAAAGAAAAGATCACTGTCAGGCTTTCCCAGGCAGATTTTTTACAGGTCAGTCCTGATGCGGACCAGGAGTTAAAAGAAAGGAGCAGCTGCCAGGATTTTTCTCTTGTGCGCGACGATGCCTTAAAGACCGGCGATTGCCTGATTGAATTCTCCAGTGGGATCTTAAACGCAGGCATCAGCTCACAGCTAAAACTGATTGCCTGGGCTTTGGGCCAGAAAGATTAATGGGTAAACTCTTAGACATCAAAACTTACCAAGAAAGAATCAAGTTGGCTTGTCCTTATGAAACAGGCGGCCTGATCTCCCAGGTTATCGGCCTGGCAGTGGAAGCTGTCGGTATCGATGCCAAACTGGGCGATGTCTGCCAGATCTATAACCGCGGCATGAACCACTCAACTCTGGCCGAGGTGGTTGGTTTTAAAAAAGACAAGGTCCTGCTCATGCCCTTTTCTGATCTTTCCGGTATTGGACCGGAAGATTATGTCATCTGCACCAATGAATCAGTACAGGTTCCGGTCGGGCCGCAATGCCTGGGCCGGATTTTAGATGCCCTGGGCCAGCCTATGGATGGCAAAGGGCCTCTTTTGACCAGCCAGGTCTATCCAATTGAAAATGCTCCGCCCAACCCTTTATCGCGTATGCGGATCAAGCAGCAGCTGCCCCTTGGTATCAAGGCAATCGACTCCCTGCTGGCGGTCGGGCGGGGCCAGCGCCTGGGCATCTTTGCCGGCAGCGGCGTGGGCAAAAGCACCCTGCTGGGCATGATCGCCAGAAATGCCAAGGTTGATATCAATGTGATCACCCTGATCGGCGAACGGGGCCGGGAAGTCAATGATTTTTTAGAAAAAGATCTCCAGGCTGAAGGGCTGGCCCGCTCTGTCCTGGTTGTCGCCACCTCAGACCAGCCAGCCCTGCTGCGCCTGAAAGCCGCCCTGGTCGGCACAGCCATCGCCGAATATTTCCGGGACCAGGGTTATAATGTCCTGCTCCTGATGGACTCTTTGACCCGCTTTGCCATGGCCCAGCGGGAAATCGGCATGGCTGTCGGTGAACCGCCTGTCTCGCGCGGCTACACCCCTTCTGTTTTCTCCATCATGCCCCGCCTGCTGGAAAGATCCGGTAACTCCGATAAGGGCTCCATCACCGGTCTTTACACAGTCCTGGTCGAAGGCGATGATATGAATGAGCCGGTGGCTGACACCGTCAGGGGGATCCTGGACGGTCATATTGTCCTTTCGCGCCAACTGGCCAACAGCAACCATTATCCGGCCATCGATATCCTGGCCAGCATCAGCCGGGTCATGCCAGACATCACCGATCCGGAACATGTCCGGGCAGCCGGCTACATCAAAAAGATCATGGCCACCTACCAGCAGGCCCAGGACCTGATCTCCATCGGCGCCTATAAACCTGGCTCCACCCCGGACATCGATGAAGCCATCGAACAGATCGGCCCGATCAACCAGCTGTTGCGCCAGCAGATTGCTGACCGCTTCAGTGTGGAGGAGACCTTGGAGCAGATGGCCCGGATCTATGCCAGGAGGCTGGATAAGTCATGAAGAAATTTAGCTTTTCCCTGCAATCTTTAGCTGATGTCAAAGACTCCTTGGAATTCCAACAAAAAATGCTGCTGCGTAGCTGCGAAGAAAAACTTGTCCAATTAGAGCTCCAGCTGGCCGAACTCCTGGCCGAACTGGCCAAGACCCGCCAACAGCACCAGGCTGACATCGTGCGTGGTGTGGCAGCAACAAAATTGGTCGCCTACACCAACTATTATGAAGTCCTTCTCGCAGCCCGGACAGCCAAGCAAAAAGAGATCGCCGCCGCCGAAAAAGAAAAGCAGGCCTGTATTGACGCCCTGGTCAAGATCAGGCAGGAGCAAAAGTCACTAGAAAAGCTGTATGAAATAGAATGGGAAGAATATAAGCTTTTAGAAAAACAAGAAGAGTATAAACTGGTCGATGATCTGCTCTCCTACAAGGTAGCTGCCAAACCTGCTAGCGATTAAGCCAGGCCAAGCCAGTTGTTTTTTTGCACATTAGATCCGGATCGAACCGGATTTTGTCATCTAGGCCGCCTGCTCTGGCAGGAGCTAATTAATATAAAAAGGAGCGGCAGGAAGTTTTTTTTGCAAAGCCTTCCTGCTCAGTAAAAAACATGAAAAATCCAACTCTTCCCCCCAGAAAACCAAAAAAACTAGCTCTTAGCCTGATTTTTAGCTTGGCTTTACTATTTATCCTAGTCATTGCCTCGCTCTTTGTTTACTTTGATCTGGCCGGCAGCAAGCAGTTCCTGGCCGATATTTTACAATTGCCGCAAGAAACAAATCAGGAAACAGTGGATTTTAGCAGCCAATTACACGATATAGAAGACAAGGAAGCCCAAATCCGCTTAAGCGAGGCTAATTTGGCCAATCTACAGGCCCAGCTGGATAAGAAAGCCAGCGACCTGGACAAGCGCCAGCAGGAACTAGCCCGGCAGGAACTGGTTCTGGCAGATGAAAAAAACCAGTTGATCGGCAAAAGCGCCAACCTGAAAGAGACTGCTGCCATGCTGGAAGCAATGGATCCGGCCCGGGCAGCTGAAATCATCAGCCAGCTGACCAGCCAGACAGAAATGGCCCGGGTGCTAGTTAGTATCTCAGGCCCGGCCGCAGCCAGGATCATGGAAAAGCTGGACACCAGCTTGGCCACAGCCATCTTAAGGGAAATGATGGGCTGATAAATCCAAACTGAAAGGAGGTGAAAAGATGATCAATGCAATACAGGATATGGTCATGACCAGCCAGACGGCAGAACTGCCGTTAGAAACCCAGGCCCCGCAGCAGTCTTTTGCTGCTATTTTTGCGCTCCTGGCTGAGCCAGCTGGCAGTCCAGCAGACAATGATTTAGCAACAAATGAAATGTCTGCTGCTGTAGAGGAGGAAGAGGAGCAAACAGTACTAGGTGGGCGGGCGATGCCGGAATTGACCAAGGAGATCAAGGAAAAGGAAGAAACATGTAAGGACAGCAAGTGCTGCAATTTTACACCTGAGCCAGGCGCAGGTGGGATTGTTGGCATTCTCGAAGGATTCGGATTGCTGGACCAGATTGAAGCAGCAAGTCCTGTTGCCCAAGAGTTAGGGACGAAGGCAGGGATTACTAGTGAAAATAGTGCCCCGCAGCAGTCGCTACAAGCAGGCCAGGATTTAGCTTCAAACACCAGGGCATGGATGCCCCCAGCCGGCCCCACTGATTTTAATCTGCCCGCGACTTTAAGAGAAAATGAGTCTAGTGCAGCTAGCAGCAGGGCCGATCTGCCAGATGCATCCTCCTTAGAGAATGCTAATAAGATTACCCCTCATGCTGATCTTCTTGCCAGTCCAGCAACATTTGACCAGGCCAGGCTGGCCCGCTTTTTCGGCCAGGCCCTGGCCAGGCCAGCCCGACCTCAAGCTGATCGCTTAGATGGGCAAACAAATCTGCCCTTACAAGAGCCAGCTGTTTTTCTGGCGCCGGACCAGGTGCTAGTACAAGAGGAGGCTGCTTTAGAGCCCAGGCAGATTGAGCACAATCTCAGTTTACTGGTGGAGTCTTTGACTGCCCGCACTAGTCTGGAAGGTCAGGCCTGTATCGTGACCTTAAAACCAGAGCATCTGGGCAAGGTGCGTATCCAGCTCAGTCTGGACAAAGGCGATATCAGGGCTCTGGTCCAGGTCGAAAGCACAGCTGCCGGCCACCTGATCAAAGACCAGGCCGGCCAGCTTGAGGACATGCTGCAGGCCAGAGGCCTCAATCTGGCTGCTTTGGAAGTCAGTCAGGAAGCTGTTTTAGCAGACAGCGGTTACCGGCAGCAGCAACAAGGCCAGGCCCGACCAGGCCCGGCCCGGCTGAAAAACCTGGCCGGCTTACTGGCTCGTCTAGAAAGCGGCCAACCTTATGAACAGGCCAGCCCAGACCGGCTAAAACTTTACAATTCAGTCGAATTTTTGGCCTAAGAAAGGAAACAAAGATGCCTAGTACAGATCACATCAGCAGCCCGGCCGGGCTGAGATCATACGAAGAAATCAGGCAGAGAAAGACTGGCTCAGATGCTTTGGGCAAGACAGAATTTTTGAATATCCTGGCTGCCCAACTGGCCAATCAAGATCCGCTTGATCCGGTCAGCGACACTGAGTTTGTCGCCCAGCTGGCCCAGTTCACCGCCCTGGAACAGATGCAGGCTTTAAATACTGCTTTTAGTTCCAGCCAGACTCAGTCCCTGATCGATAAGTTTGTTCTAGTCGCGCAGCCGACTGCGGCAGGTGAGGTGGCCGTTTACGGCCAGGTCGATGCGATTGTCCGCCATGGCGGTATCGAATACATTATGATCGACCAGCAGCTCTTCACACCTGACCAGGTCATTGCAGTGGCTGACCGGGACGGTCTGATCAACTAATAATTGGGAGGATTTAACATATGATGCGTTCACTTTACTCCGGTGTGACCGGCTTACGCAACCACCAGACACGCATGGACGTGATCGGTAATAATATCGCCAATGTCAATACAGTCGGCTTTAAAGGGTCCCGGGTGATCTTCCAGGACATCTATAGCAACACGATCAAGACAGCAGCAGCCCCTGATGCCAACAATGGCGGCACCAACCCCCAACAGGTCGGTCTGGGTGTCTCCATTGCTGCCATTGATGTCATGCACACCAAAGGTGCGCCCCAGTATACAGGCGAGCCACTCGATTTTTCCATTGACGGTGAAGGCTACTTCATCATCTCCGACGGCAGCCAGGAACTTTATACCAGGGCTGGCAACTTCTATATTTCCGTTAACAATTATCTGGTTACAGCCAACGGTGCCTATGTCCAAGGCTATGGTGTGGACGCAGCAGGCGATGTTGATTATGGTGGCGGCATCAACAACCTTTTGATTGACCCCAACTACTACGATGTCACCATTGATAAAACCGGCCTGATCATCGCCCTGGACGGGACCACTAATGCAAGAACCATCCTGGGCCAGCTGGCCTTGTCCACTTTTTCCAATGTCAGCGGACTGGAAAAAAACGGCAACAACACCTATGTGGAAACAGTCAGTTCAGGGCCCAGCACTGTGACTACTCCTGGCTCAGGCGGCGGTGGCCTGCTTAATCCGGGCACCTTGGAGATGGCTAACGTTGATCTGGCCAATGAATTCACTGACATGATCGTTACCCAGCGTGGCTTTCAAGCCAATTCAAGGATAATAACCGTTTCTGACTCTATGCTTGAAGAGCTGGTTAACCTGAAGAGGTAATCTGGCATAAGCTGGCCGGGCCCCAAGGGCCCGGCCACTTCAGACCGGGAGATTGCGTATGATAAGATTGACCCGCCTCAACCAGGAAAAATTCCTGGTCAATTGTGAACTGATTGAATTTGTTGATGAAACACCGGACACCATCATCTCCATGATGTCCGGCCGTAAGGTTCTGGTGTCAGAAGCTTCTGAGGAAGTAAAGCGTCTGGTCCTGGAGTATAAAAGAGAAATCTACCGGATCACTTCAGCACCAGATCCAGTTTGATTGGAGTGTTTGAGCTTGACTAAAACTACAGTCACAGGAATCCTGGCCGGAGTTGCCTGTATCCTGATCTCAATTTTTATCAGCGGCGAACTGGGCGATTATGTTGATATGCCTTCGATCCTGATCACGGCGGGCGGCACCATCGCCTCCACGATCGCCTCTTTTCCTTTCAGTAAATTGAAAACCATCATCCCGGTTTTTAAGATAGCCTTTGCTGAGCAAGATTATGATCTGCAGCACAATATTGACATGATCATTGAGATCGCCAATGTGGCCCGGCGCGAAGGACTGTTGGCCCTAGAAGATGCTGTTGACAATATGGATAACCACTTCCTGCGCAAGGGTGTCATGCTGATAGTTGACGGGGCTGACCCGGAACTGGTCAAGGATATCATGCAGGCTGAAATCTATTTCATCCAGGAAAGACATGCGCAAAGCCAGGCTGTGATTGACAGCATGGCCAGCTATGCCCCGGCCTATGGTATGGTTGGCACCCTGATCGGCCTGATCAATATGCTGAAAAATCTGGAAGACTCCTCCACCCTGGGTCCTTCCATGGCTGTAGCCCTGGTCACGACCTTTTATGGTGTGGTCCTGGCCAATCTAATCTTTACCCCCATTTCCAAAAAGCTCAAACTGCAGACTGCTGCCGAGGCACGCCAGAAAGAACTGCTTCTGGAAGGCTTGCTTTCCATCCAGGACGGCGAAAACCCGCGTATTATCCGGGACAAGCTCAATGCTTTCTTGTCCCGGCGCGAACTAAAAATGAACGAGTCCTTGCAAAGCAGCCAAAAACCGGAAATAGAGGAGATCCCTAACCTTGAGCAATGACCGCTTTAACAAAAAGCCCGCAGAAACCCAGGAAGAGGGCGCACCGGCCTGGATGAACACCTATGGCGATATGGTGACCTTGCTATTAACCTTTTTTGTCCTGCTCTTTTCCTTTTCTGTGATCGACGCCCAAAAATGGGCGGAGATAGCCAGTGCTTTTGCCGGTACACCTGTCATTGCCCGGCAGGCCCTGGATGGCAATGTTGGCGATGAGATCTCCATACCAGGGATAGATAACAGAATCCAGCCCAGTGAGACTGGCCTTGGTGACGAAAGCGGCGCTGAGGAAGCACCCGATCCGACAATCACTGATCCCGATGCTGACTTGGAAGATATTCCGGATGATTTCACCCTGCTCTACAAGGAGATGAAGTCCTACATCGAATTAAAAGGATTGGACACTGTCCTCAGCATAAAAAAAGACGATGATGTCATTTTGCTGCGGGTGAGAGACTCAGCCCTCTTTGATTCAGGCAAGGCCATTATCAAGGATAATGCGATTGCACTTTTAGACCAGACAGCTGGTGTATTTGATAAGTACAACCAGGCCATCAAGATGGTTCGGATTGAAGGACATACTGACAATGTGCCCATGACATCACCTAAATATGAGGACAACTGGATCTTGTCCACCAGCCGGGCCACCACTGTTTTGCGCTACTTTTTGAATTGCGCTGCCTTAAAACCAGAACAATATTCAGCCGTGGGTTATGGTGAATTCCAGCCGATCTCCACCAATGAGACAGAAGAAGGTAAAGCTGCCAACCGGCGGGTTGATTTTGTCATTATCGGCTATAATATGGATATTAAGTGAGGTAATTTACTTTGGTCAAGAAGCTGATTATCATTGGTGTGGCAGTTTTATTAGTGGCAGGCGCTGTCTACTGGTTCTTTTTCAAACCGCCTGCCCCGCCCACTCCCTCGTTTTATGTGCCGGGTGATTATTTTATAACCAATGTTAAGGATAGCCAAAAACTGCTCAAAACAACAATTGTCCTGGCTTTAGAGCGCGATGACATGGAAGAATTTTTAATAAAGCATACACATGTCATCCGGGATGTGATAGTCTTTGTTCTAAGGGACAAGACAGAGGAAGAATTGCGTGCAACTGATATCCAGGATGCTCTACGCCGGGAAATAACCAACCAGCTAGAAAACAGCCTGGCTATTGATTACATCACAACTATCTACTTTAATGATTTTATCTTGCAGTAGGCGGCAAGCAGCGGGGGAATGATTATTTGGCCGAGATTTTATCGCAAAATGAGATAGATGAATTACTCAGTGCTCTGGCAGCCGGCGTGGATGAACCGGAAAAGGAGCCCGAGGAGGAAGTTTTAGGCCAGGTCAGGGAGTACAATTTCCGCACAGCCAATAAGTTTGCCAAAGAGCATATTCGTATGCTCGAATTTATTTACGAGAACTTTGCCAATCAGCTCTCCTCTTATCTTTCAGCCACCTTGCGGGTGATGAGCGAGGCAGAAGTTGTCTCCATTGAAGAGCAGACCTTTGCTGAATTCAGTAACTCCATCCCCTCACCGGTTATCCTCTCCATTATCAGCATGCCGCCTTTACAGGGCAATTCACTTCTAGAGATCACACCGGTCATCGCCTATGAAATGATCAGCCGTCTTTTTGGCGGCACAGGTGACTTTACTGACACCAGTAAAAGCTTTACAGAGATAGAGCTTTCTGTCTTGCGCCGGATCAGCCAGCAGATCATTGAACTGATGGATGAGTCCTGGGAAAAAGTGATCAGGGTCCGGGCCACCCTGGACAGGGTTGAGACCAGTGCCCAGTATACCCAGATTATTGCAGCCAATGAACCGATCGTCATAGTCACCTTGAATGTCAAAATCGGCCAGGTCTCCGACCTGATGAATTTGTGCATTCCCCATGTAGCTGTCCAGCCTATTTTGAAACAGCTCAATATGCAGACCCTTTACCAGGAGACCAGCGGCCAGAATAATCAGGAACAAGACGATCTGGACATGGCCCCCAAGCTGAGCGATATCCAGCTGACACTACATGCTATTTTTGATGATACAGTAGGCACAGTCCAGGACATCATCAACCTGCAGGTCGGTGATGTGATCCGGGTTGACCATACGGTTAACAAGCCCGTCACTGTGCTGGTGGAACATATGCCCAAATTCAAAGCCGCAATCGGCAGGCACAAGTCCCGCTATGCTGTGCGGATATCAGATATTTTGAAGGAGAATGAAGCTGATGAATGATATGGCAGGCCAGAAGGATGTTTTGCAGGACATGAATAACGCTGCAGGCGCTACGCAGCGATGGCAACTTTCTGCAATTGAAATAGATACCCTGGGTGAAATCGGCAATATCTGTATGGGAGCTTCTGCCACCGCACTCAGCACTTTGCTGGACCGGCGGGTCAATATCACAACCCCACAGGTCAGTGTCTGCACATCAGCCAACCAGCTGGGCGTCTATAAAAGGCCCTATGTGGCTGTGGAAGTGGCCTATACTGAAGGTATTTTCGGCCAGAATGTCTTTTTACTCAAGCAGGAAGACGCTCTTTTAATCACCGACCTGCTCATGGGCGGCGATGGCAGCATGAGCTCGGATAATGATCTGGAAGCTCTTTACCTGAGCGCTCTGAGTGAAGTCATGAACCAGATGGTGGGCGCATCTGCCACCTCCCTGGCCAATATTTTAGGCATCCCGGTCCTGATAGCCCCGCCCACAGTCAAAGAAATCCTCATGGATGACGATAATCTGGATAATATCCTCTCTCTGCAGGAAGCTTTTATCAAGACGAGTTTTTCCATGGAAATCGAAGGCCTTTTAGGCAGCGAGATCATGCAGATCCTGCCTTATGACTTTGGTGTGGAGCTGGTCCGGACCCTGATGGGTGAAGCAGAGCCTGCTCCAGCACCGCCACCAGTTGCTGCAACTCCTCCTCCGCCGCCGCCACCAGCTGCGCCCCCAGCTACTCCTGTAGCGCCGCCAGCGCCAGTCCAGCCGAGCCATAATTATAAAGTTGAGGTGAGCACGGTCCAATACCAGGACTTTGCCGAGGAGGCCGATCCGGCCACCAGCACTAGAGGCCTGGCCGGGCGGGACAATATTGACCTGATCATGGACGTGCCGCTCAACGTGACAGTTGAGCTGGGCAAGAGCAAGAAAAGCATCAAGGAGATCCTGGCCCTCAAGATGGGCTCAGTCATCGTCCTGGACCGCCTGGCTGGTGAAATGGTCGATGTGCTGGTCAACGGCAAGCTCTTTGCCAAGGGTGAAGTTGTCGTGATCGATGACAGCTATGGCGTCAGGGTCACGGAAATAATTGACAAAAAGGGCAGCTTCAATCTTTAGCTTTTTTAGGCCTGTTGCGGTAGAGCAGGATATTTAAAGCTAGAAGATAGGCTGTGGCCAGAGCCAGGGTCAGCCAGAGTAACTGGCTGGACTGGGGAGCCAGGCCGATCATCAACAGCATGGGAAAGCCCAGTACAATCGCCACTGAACTGCCTACAACCAGGTTATTGGATGCCGGTGTCTTAAAAGCCGGATCTACTTCGCGTAAAAGCAAGATACCAGTGCTGACCGTACCTGTCATCATGCCATACATGGCCAGCATCCCTTCCAGGTAATAATCGGGATAGATTTTTTTAGCCATCCACTTGATATAAAACAAGGTGACAAAACCGCCTATTGTAGTTATAACAACAAAGGGCAACCAGAGCTCTTTTAAGTCATCAATATTGATGGCACAGATACTGGCGGCAATCATCAGGTCAAAGGCTGTGCCGGAGATGCGGTTGAGCAAATAGTTATTGGTATACTTTCTTCGCATCAGCTTGATCTTGCGCAGGCCGGCCAGGCCGCCGCGCAGGGCCAGGGCCAGGCTTGAGCCGATCAGGAAATTAAAGCCCCAGATCAAGGGTACAATGGATGCGGCCAAGCCGGCCAGAGCTGGTGTTTTAGTCAGGATTTGGGTCAAGCCCCAAGCCACACCATAAGTGGCCAGATAGACAAAAAGGACTAGGGACAGCTGGATGGTTGACTTATCCACTGCCTCGGTCAAGGGGATCTCATCTGCATCGCCGATCGGTTCCTGGCTGCGGTCGATCAACAGCTGTTCGGCCTGGTCAACCTGGCGGCGTTTTTGCCGGGCTAGGATATTAAGGTAAATTATGCCGCCCACACTGGCCCAGAGCATGCCCATGGTGGCGATAGCCAGGCCAAAGGCGGCGCCCCCCTTAAAACCAAAGGTGCTTTCATAGGTGTTGCCGACGCTGAAGGCCTGACCTGGCCCCTGGCCAAAGCCCATGGGCAGGATAAGGCCGGCAGCCCGGAATAGATCCGGTTTAAGAGCTAGGCTGAGCAGAACCATGACAATTATGCCAACAACTCCCTGGAGCAGGTAATTGCTGACAATAAAAGCACCGCTGTTAAAGCCATCCCGGGCCAAAGACTTGCTGCGTTCTCTTTCGCTGCGGGCTGGCGCCCGCAAGGAAAGGGCAATAAAGCCGATCCCGGTCATGTGATAGGTCAGGCTCTCCAGAAATGTTTCGCTGAGGGGCAGCCAGCCCAACTGGCGCAGGGCCAGACCGGCAAAACCACCTATGACAGCTGTAGGCAATAATGATATGCGCAAGAGCTTCACTTTGCGCCGGAGCAAGTTGCCTAATAAAATCATCAGGCTTAAAAAACCAATCTGGATCAGGCCATGCCAAAGGCTGGTGTTAGATGCCGTAAAATCCATATTCTTCTCCTTTGCGCTGTTGTTGCAGGAGAGCAAACACCAGCAGGTATTTATAGGCCGATCTTATCTTGCGACTGCGCACTTCATAGACTTTGTTGTCTGTACTGGTAAATTGTAAGGTCTGGGGACCGTGGACAATGAGCCGGCTGAGGACTGGTAAGGGGAAATTATATGAACTGCTGTCCTTACTGTCTATAAACAGGAGCCTGTCCGAGTAGAGGGCTAATGTACCCTGACTGAGCACCTGGGAGCGACGGGCTCTTTCAGTCAAAATCAAGGTTTGCTCCTGATCCAAAAAGAGAGCTTTTTGTCCGCTCAGGTCCAGCTGGCCCTCCGCAAAAAGCAGACTGGGCAGGACCTGCCTTTGCCAGTTGTCCCAGGCTGCAACACTATCTAGGAAATTGTCTTTTAATGTGACCTCATCCACTTGCTGGAAAAAGCCGTTTTTTTGGTAGCGCACACTGTAACTGCAGTTCTGGCAGCAAAAAAGATCAGCCTGGCTTTTTAAGCAGGCCAGCTGACGGCAGTTGGGGCAGACGAAGAGCACCCTTTCCAGAGCTTCAGCCAGGCGGCGGCCCCGGTAATCAGACATATATTTTTGCTGGTCAGCAAAGGCATCAACATGAAGCTCTTGTTTGATCAGCTGATAGACTTGCTCCGCTGACAGGTCAGCCAGTTCTACAGCTGTTAGATGCCGGGTCACCTGGCCCTTGAAATAACCTTTACGGCGGTAGAGTGACCATCTGGGAGTGGCCAGGTAGCCACCATCAAAACGGTAGAGGATTAAAGAACACTTGAGCTGTTTGACCAGCTTGCCGGTTGAAGGAGGAATATAGGATGTGATCCCGGTAAAAGAACGGTTGCCCTCCGGAAAAAGGCCGACCAGGGCACCTGCCCTGATGGTCTCACGGATCTGGCGCAAAGATTGTAAATCCAGCTGTGATTTGACAATCGGAATAGGATTGACCAGGTAACGGATCAGCTGGCTGACCCAGCCGAGACGAAAAATATGGTCACTGGCCACAAAAAAGATGGGGCGGTTAAAGCTGACAGCCAGCATGAAAGGATCCAGGGCACCATTATGGTTGGCCAGGATCAGGGCTGGTTCTGCCTGGTCCAGATCATTGTAGCGCACCCCTTGAAAGGCATAAAATACTTGCAGGTAAAGCCTGAACAAAGGCCTGAGCCATTTAAATACATAATAATAGCGGCGTTTTAGCATGGGCCGGCCCTCGTTTTGTGTGATTTTCTTAGCAGCAGTATACTAATAAAAGATCAAGCAAGACACATCTTTTGCTTTTTGGTTGATCTTGCTGCTAGTTTAAAGCCTTATTGCCACAATCTGATCCAGCAAAATAATGATCTGGTCGGCTATCTGGCGGCGGAAAGGCTGGTCATAACTGATAATAGAACTGTATAAAAGCCCCAGACCGGCTTTTTCCGCTAGTTTATTGAGCACTGTCAGAGAGGCAATGGCCTGGTCGTGGGCACTTGTGCGCAGCCGGTCATACTTGGCATAGTTTAGCAAAAAATCCTGGCCGCCTTTGGCCTCATAGACCAGCCTGCAGCCAGTTTCTTTAATTATAGCCTGATGATAGGCAGCAAAATTTTCCAGAGCAGCAAATATATCAGCCAATCCTGCTTGATCGTCCTGGTAGGCCTTGATCAGTTCAACTAGTTTTTCTTTGATGACAATTCACCTCTTCACTGACTTTGCTATTTAGCATCCATTTTAGCAAAGCTGGCCGGTGCTGACCAGAGAGCTGGCAGAGCTTTTTTTATCGGCCTTTTTTTGTTACTATGTATAGAATATTTAGCCTGATACTAGGAGAGGCAATAAAATTGCAGCAAGAAAAGAACCCTTACCCAATCAAGCCGGCCTTAATAAGACGGCGCAGGCAAGCAGCAGCCCTGTCCCTGGCTTTGGGAACAGGGCTGGCCCTTCTTATCAGTGGCTGCTTTTATTTGTATGGGGAGTTCAGCAGCAAGATGAACAATCCAGCAGCCCTGCAGATTGGCCTTTTTGCCGGTGGACTTAACTTATTAATCTTCAGCCTGGTCCAGGCCAGGCGCCTGTTGGCACGCAGCTGGGCTGGCCTGGTCATCGACAAGTCAGCTGAAGTAAAAGATCAAAACACCATCTACACTATCTTGGTCCAGGGGCCCGCAGGCAAAAAACGGCGTGTCCATTTCCCTAATGATGCGGAAAAATATGCCTATTACAAGCTGGGTGACCCCGTGTACTACCATCCCGGCTGGAACCATTTGGAAAAAGTAGATAAAACTGCTGATTCATTTACCTTTTGTTCAAATTGTGGCTTTAAATGTAAGCTGGACGACGAGTTTTGTGCCAAGTGATCCTACCCAACGAGCAACTTCCAGCTCGGAGTGCGGCCCTACTAAGTCGAGTTTATCGTTCGGGCCTAACAGGAATTCTTTAGGCACGTCCTGATACAAGTCCTCTATAGTGTCTATTCCTATTGCCTTTAACATCAGCTTTTCATCTTCGGTTGTGGTAGGTAAATACTTGTGATGAACACTAGACATACTAACCCTCCTTATC
>CAZZGG010000036.1:0-23703 GCA_964654125.1 uncultured Oscillospiraceae bacterium | reverse complement strand
GAACTTATTAGCAGAGGCAGGCTATTATTGATCCTATATCTAGCCCGGGCAGGCAGTTAGCTGACTAATTGCCTGCCCTTTTTGTGTGAAGAAAATGCCTATATTTCGTGAATTAAATGAGTTTTTAAAAAATAATCCATTGCTAAAAATGAGCGCCCAGCGATTTGTATACGACAGGCTAACCTTCGACGAAGAGAAGAGCCTAATAGAGCTGATACATCAATCCTCCTTGCTGCCTGCACATATAGCAGAAAAAGCACAGAAGGAAATCGTCCTAATTGAGCAAACAAATGATCTGGATGATCTCTTCCAGCTACTGCGCAAGAGATTGACGAGCCTGGCGCACACTAAATTGCAAAAAAGAGTCTTGCTTTTTGGAAATCAGTTAATGCCACAGCTGATTGACTGGTTCATCCGCAGTAGTAATCCTGCGTTTATTGAAAACGCTGTCGCTATTTTAGCGCGCAGTCAGACAAATTACACAGCCGTTTTGTGCCAACGCTATGCTGAAATAAAAAGCCCCTATGTCGAATCTATGGTGTGCCTGCTGCTGGGCCTGCGTGGTGAACTGGACCTGATACCTTTCCTAATAGCCTGCTATACTAGACTAAGCACCAGCTATCCGGACCAGACTTATCATCAGGGGCCGCTAGTTGCCTTGCACGAACTGCGCTATCGTTTCTATGGTCAGAAAAACTAAAAAATGAGCTTAAATATGCTGCCTAGCCAATCTTAGCGCTGCTAGACCACCCCTCTGCTGGCCAAAAATAAGCCGGACCAGACCTTGTTGTTTTTTTTTGCACAGCTCAACTTACACAAAACCAGGAACAAAAACAGGGCGGGCTGCGTCTAAAAGGATGTTTAGGACTTTTTTTAGGAAAAGAGCTGAGGCAAGGAGGTTTAAGATTTAGCTAAAAACCTAGCGCTTACTTGGACATGCCCACTGTATACTGTATAATGACAGCTGATTTAGCAAAAAAACCTAGAGTAAATTTTCTTATGAAAAACCGATTTGAGGTGGAACTATTGAAAAAAACAAATAGACAAGCACAACCCTTTACCAGAGTACCGGCTCCGCCAAGCGGGCCGAGCCGCCGTAAGAAAAAGCCAATCGGCAAAGCCGTTATAACAGCTATAGTTATTTGCAGCCTTTTAGTCGTCGTTGGCGTGGCTGCGGCAGTTTATGTCAACCAGATGCTCGGCCTGGTCGACAGGGAAGAGTTGGTCGGAAATCCTGATCTCAAAGATGAAGAGTTGGTCGATGATATAGATGATTTTGTGGAGGCTCCCGACAGCACAGAGGCGATCCAGCAGGCTGCCAAGGAATATGACGATATAATCAAGGTGCCACAGCGTGTGGATAAAAAGGTCTATAATATCCTCCTGATCGGCTCAGATGCCCGGCCTGGCGAAAAAAATGGCCGCTCTGACGCCATGATTATCATGTCGATTAACCAGGAAACCAAAAGTGTCCATTTGACCTCCCTGATGCGGGCCATGTACGTCAATATACCCGGCAAGGGCTGGTCTATGCTCAACCACTCCTTTTCCTGGGGCGGACCCAAGCTGCTGATTGCTACAATTGAAGAAAATCTGCGCATCAAGATTGATGATTATGTTGTCATTAAATTCGACGGTTTCACTAAAGCTGTCGACAAGGTGGGCGGGGTCACCATCAATTTGACCGCTGCTGAAGCAAGACAGCTCGGTGGTGGCCGCACAGCCGGTGATAATCTCCTTAGCGGCCAGGCTGCCTTGGATTACAGCAGGATCCGCAAACTTGATTCGGACTTTGAAAGGACCGGCCGGCAAAGGGCTGTCATTGAAGCCCTGATCAAAAAGAGCCGTTCCCTCAGCCTGGGCCAGATGAATGACCTGGCCAGGGAGATCCTGCCTTTGGTCAATACCAATCTGTCCCAGGGCCAGATCCTCTCCCTGCTGGCTGACATGTTCCAGGCCCGTGAATACCCTATCAGCCAGCTGATGTTGCCGGAAGAATCCTACCGTCAGATGATCTATGTGCGCAAAATGGAAATGTACCGCTTTGACTTCAAGATAGCGGTCAATAAATTGCATAACTTCATATATGGCGGCTAACTAACAGCAATTTGCAAAAATTGTTAAAGCGCTCTCTCTATGTTAAAATATCTAGAACAATTGTTTGACGTAAAGGGAGCGATTTTATTTGATCAGGTCCAATCAGAAGACAGTTATTTTGGGAATTGACCCCGGTTATGCCATCACGGGCTACGGGATTGTGGCCTACCAGAAAAACCACTTCGACTGTCTTGAATACGGTGTGATCCGCACTAGCAGCAAGGAACAGTTTCCCCTGCGCCTTTTGGCCATCAGCCAAAGGCTAGATCAGCTGTTGGAACAGTGGCAGCCGGATGCCATGGCAGTGGAAGAACTCTTCTTTCGCCGCAACACCACCACAGCGATCGGCACTGCCCAGGCCCGTGGTGTGGCCGTGCTCAGTGGAGCCCGGGCTGGTTTGCCGGTTTTTGAATACACACCCATGCAGGTGAAACTGGCTGTGACAGGCTACGGTAATGCCGAAAAAATGCAGGTCCAGCAGATGGTGCGCATCATCTTGAACCTGGACAAGCTGCCCAAGCCTGACGACGCAGCCGATGCCCTGGCAGTGGCTATCTGCCAGGGCCATTCCGGCCAGCGCAGCAGTGCTTTGGCCCGTGGAGGATATCAATAGATGTATGCTTATATCAAGGGCACAGTCACGGCCCGTTTAGCAGATGGCCTCATTATTGAAAACCAGGGGATAGGTTATAAGATCCAGGCTGCGCCTGAGCTCATGCCCCGTTTCCCCAGTCGTGGTGAAGAAGTCCTGATCCATACCTGGCTTTATGTCAGGGAGGATCAACTGGGTCTTTTTGGTTTTATGTCAGCTGAAGAGCTGAGCATGTTTGAGCTTTTGCTGACGGTCAGCGGGATCGGGCCCAAAGTGGCTGGTTCCATAGTGGGCACTTTCACACCCGGCCAGCTGGCCATGGCTATCCTGGCCGGGGACAGCAAGAGCCTGACCCAGGTGCGCGGCATCGGCAAAAAAAGTGCCGAACGCCTGATCCTGGAACTGAAAGATAAACTGAAAAACACTGAACTGCCCGAGCAGTTTGGCCAGGCAGCACCAGCCCTGGCCACCGATGCCGGCAGCCAGGCCGAGGCAGTCAGCGCCCTGCTTGTCCTGGGCTACACCAGCACAGAGGCCGCCCGGGCTGTGGCGGCAGTTGACACGGCAGACAAGGGCACTGAAGAGATCATCCGCCTGGCCCTGCGCCAGCTGATGCGCTAAACAAGGAAAAGAGGTGGCCCTAGTGCCCTTTGAAGACAATTATCCAGATGATGCTATCAGCTTTGGCAACAATGAGCGTCTGATCGACCAGGATAAGCGCTATGAAGACAAGGACGAAGCCCGCCTGCGCCCACTGCGCTGGGAAGAATACTTTGGTCAGGCCCGGGTCAAAGAAAACCTCAAGGTTTTTATTGAAGCAGCCCGCCTACGCAAGGAATCGCTCGACCATGTCCTGCTTTACGGTCCCCCCGGCCTGGGTAAAACCACCCTGGCCGGTATCATTGCCAACGACCTGGGCGTGGATATGCGCATCACAACCGGACCCGCCATTGAAAAACCGGGTGATCTGGCAGCTATCTTGACCAATCTGGGTGAGCATGATGTTCTTTTCATCGATGAGATCCACCGGCTTAACCGCTCAGTGGAAGAGACCCTTTATCCGGTCATGGAAGACTTTGCTTTAGACATTGTCATCGGTAAAGGGCCCAGTGCCAGGGCTATCCGGCTCGACCTGCCCAATTTCACCTTGATCGGAGCCACCACCAGAGCTGGTCTTCTGACAGCCCCCCTGCGTGACCGCTTCGGTATGATCAACCGCCTGGAACTCTATGAACCTGGCGAAATCAGCCAGATCTTACAGCGCGATGCCGCCATCTTAAATATCGGGATTGACAAGGCTGGCCTAGCTGCTATCTCCGGCCGTTGTCGTGGTACACCCAGGATTGCTATCCGCCTTTTGAAAAGACTGCGTGATTTTGCCCAGATCCGCGGCCAGGGTGTGATTGACAAGGCGATAGCCGATTATGGTTTGAATGCCCTGGAGATCGATAGCCGGGGCCTGGATGCCACAGACCGGCGCTTGATGAGCAATATGATCGAAATGTTCGGCGGCGGACCAGTTGGCCTGGATACTCTGGCTGCCTGCACCGGCGAAGATTCCGTGACGATAGAAGATGTCTATGAACCCTATCTGATGCAGATCGGCTTTCTGGCCAAAACCCCACGGGGCAGGGTCCTGACCAGGCTGGGCTGGGACCACCTGAACATGACCTGCCCGGCCAACTACGAGGACAAGCTGCGCGGCCTGGGCCGGCAATATACCAATAATAAAGAAGAGCCGGTCCAGCTGACCATTGAAGAGGAACTGTTGTGAATCAGATGGCTGCATATCCAGATGATTTGACCTTGGCTGATCCAGGTCTGCCTTTTTTACTGCATGCCTGCTGCGGCCCCTGCCTGGAATACCCGGCCCGCGCCTTTTTGGCGGAAGGCCGCTCCTTCACCGCCTGGTTTTACAATCCCAACATCCAGCCGGCCTTTGAACATGCCCGGCGCCAGGCCGGCTTTTTTGCTGTCACAGAAAAACTGGGTCTCCCGGCCCTGGCAGAATCAGTCTCCCAACCGGAAAAATGGCAAAATTGGACCGGCAGTAAAAACGAACGTTGCCTGATGTGCTACAGCGAGCGCCTGGGCCAGGCCGCTCAAAAAACCGCCCAGCTGGGTCTAACTGCTTTCACTACAACGCTCCTGATCAGTCCCTGGCAGGACCAGGCGGCGATCAGAGCAGTAGGCCGGGCCCTGGCGGCCCGTTACAAGGTCAGCTTTCTTTACCGCGACCTGCGCCCCTTCTACAGGGCAGGCCAGGCCCTGGCCCGGGAGGACCAGCTTTACCGCCAAAAATATTGCGGCTGCCTGCCATCAATTGCTGATTCTAAATTTAAGGATAAAATCATCCAGGAGCTGGAAGACAACCAGGCCTGGCCTTAAGCTTCTTTGAGCAGGGCCGGGCTGGCCAGGATTGTTTTATATTTGTCGTAGATCACCATTCCCGGCCGGGCTCCGGCCGGTTTTTTGACCTGGGCGGCAAAACAGTAGTCAATCGCGATTTTGGCCGGTGCGACAGCGCCAGACTTTCTGGCTTGGGCAGCCGGCCGGGAAAACCAGGCTGCCAGGGCGGCTGCTTCCTGCAGGGTGCTGGTGGGCACAGTTTTTTTCTCACTGCGGATAATGACATGGGAACCGGGATTGTCCTTGGCATGCAGCCAGATATCATCCCGGGCAGCCTGGCGCAAGGTCAGGCTGTCATTTTGCAGATTATTGCGCCCGGCCAGGATAGTAAAACCATCTGAGCTGACAAAGCGGTAGGGGGGCAAGCCAGCATCTTTTTTGCCAGGCTGCTTTTTGCGGGCCGGTTTTTTATACTTGCCCTTGCCGGGGCGGCCTGGCTGCTGGATCTGGACCTGGTCCGGCCCGGCAGCTGCTTTTTGGCGATCCAGGCCACCGGCAGCCAATTGTTGGCGGATAGCGGCAAAGTCAGCATCACTTTGGGCCATATCAATCTCATGCAAAAGACTTTCCAGCCAGCCGATCTCTGCCCGGTCTGCCTCAGCCAGACGCTGGCCGGCTGCAGCCCGCAGCATCAGCTTTTCATAGCGGCGAAAGTGGAGCTGGGCTGTCTGGGTGGCTGTTTTACCTGCAGCCAGCTCCAGGCGGATTGTGGCCTGATCCGGGGAAAAATAATCAATCGCTTCAATAAATGCTGCTCCGGGCTGATAAAGCGATAAATTGGCCAGCAGCAGATCAGCACTGCGCTTTTCTGCCAGGGCCTGGGGCTGGGACTGGCTGTCTTCCTGATGGATGACCAGCTTTTTTTCGACTTGGAGCAGGCGGCTGGCCACCTTTTTTTCCAGCGCCTGCCTTTTTTGCTGCAGGGTGTTTTGCTGGTCCCTGGCCCGGTAAAAAAGCTCCATCGCAGCGGAAATATCCTGCTCGGGCCGGCTGATGGCATAGATAGCCAGGGGCAGGGCATGAAAATCAAGCGGGACTTCTGCATGTTCTTGCAAATAAAAGGTACTGGGCTGGTAGTCGGCTGTTTTAATCCGGGCGGCCAAGGTCATTATGGCCCTCTCCAAGCTGGCTTTTTGGCCAGCAGTTAAATCAGCTAGACGGGTATTTTCGGCCAGGCCGGCCCTTAGGACCAGTTCTTGGCAAAGCTGGGGTGAAAAGCCCTTCAATGTGGCTAAAAGCGCCTGGGCCAGACCGCGTCCGTCCAGCTGGGCCGGTAAGATCATGCCTTGTTCGATAAATTGGAAAATATCGGTTTTTGCCTGGGCAGGCGGCAGCTGATAGAGCCGGGCAGGCATGACTTCACGCACCCGACTGATCGAATTATCAACATGGTGGATGGCGTCCAGGATATAGCCGGCCTGATTGAGCAATATGATATTGCTGTGCCGGCCCATGATCTCAGCAATCAGGGTTTTTTCTTCCTGATCCCCCATTTCATTGCTGGTTAAGAATTCAAAAATAAAAATTCTTTCCCAGTCCGGGCAGCTGATCTTAGTGATGCGGGCGCCAAGCAGGTGCTTGCGCAGCAGCATGCAGAACCTGGGCGGGCTGACCGGGTTCTTGATTGAGGCACTAGTCAGATAAAGACAGGGTGCGGCCGGATTGGCTGATAAAAAGAGCCTTTGACTGCCCTGGTCCGTACGCAGGGCCAGGATCAGGTCAGAGCGCTGGGGCTGGTGGATCTTGTCAACCCGGGCACCCACTAGGCTAGTGCTCAGTTCTTTACTTAAAAACCTGGCTGTAACTCCATCCAGGGGCATATTGTTCCTCCCACTTGAGACAAATCATCAGTTCTTTTATACTGGAGCAGAAAGGTTGTGACTAGATGGCTGCAAAAGCTAAAAAAACCAGTGCCAGAAAAAAAACCAGCCGCCGCAAGGGCCGTTCCTTCGGCAAGGCATTTTTAGCCCTGCTGCTCATGTCCTGGTTTGGCCGCATCTTTTTGCTTGGGCTTATTCTGGCAGCCCTGCTAGGCCTCAATCTGCTCTTGACCGGCGACAGGTACGAAATGTTTTTTATTATCACAGGCTTGGAACTGGTCGCCACAGCCCTCTTTTTCTGGCTGCGCCTGATCTGGCGCAAGACCTGATCAGCTGTCTTTTTTGCGATCCAAGCTCTGGATCAGCTTGATGGCCCCGTAAAACAAGGTCAGGACCAAAAAGACCATGACCAGGCCGCTGGCCGCAACAAAGACGCCTTTACTCAAATTATCTGCTTGCTGAATATTTTCGATAAATGTCATAGTTGCTCCTAACTCACCAGCAGGGTGACCAGCCCGATGACAAGGCCACCGGCAACAATCGAACCGAGCTGGCCGGACACATTGGCGCTGACTGACTGCATGAGAATAAAATTAGTGGGGTCTTCATCCTTGGCCAGGCGCTGGATGACCCGGGCTGACATGGGAAAAGCCGAAATGCCGGCCGCTCCGATCATGGGATTGACTTTTCTTTTCAAGAAAAGGTTGAGCAGCTTGGCAAAAAGCACACCACCCACCGTGTCAAAGACAAAGGCAAACAAGCCTAAAAGCATGATCAGGGCTGTGTTCCACTGGATGAAGCTGGTCCCGACCATGGTGGAACCAATCGCCAAGCCCAGCAAGATGGTGACTAGATTGGACAACTCATTTTGGGCTGCTGCGGAAAGTTTTTCCAGGACCTTACACTCACGCAGCAGGTTGCCAAACATGAGCGAGCCGACCAGGGGTGCACTCATAGGCACCAGG
The DNA here is from genome assembly GCA_964654125.1 of uncultured Oscillospiraceae bacterium. GTDB lineage: Bacteria > Bacillota > Clostridia > Saccharofermentanales > UBA5734 > JAAYBY01. Next base: position 15,820 of record CAZZGG010000036.1, on the reverse strand, counting down.
ATGCCAGCGATCAGGGTGATCAGGATAGGGAAGAGGATCAGCAGCTGGCGCGAGACCTTTTCTTCACTGTAATCCATGCGGATGAGCCGCTCATTTTTTGTAGTCAGGGCCCGGATGACCGGGGGCTGGATAATAGGTACCAGGGCCATATAGGAATAAGCCGCCACAGAGATTGGCCCCATGAAGTCGCGCAGCTGGAAATGGTTGGCCACATAAATGGTGGTTGGCCCGTCCGCAGCGCCAATGATGCCCACAGCCGCGGCCAACTTTAAGGCTGCATCACCTGTGATACCAAAAAGTGGCAGCAGCAGCAAGGTGGCCAAGAAGGTAATAAAGATGCCAAACTGGGCTGCCGCGCCAAAAAAGATCATGAAGGGGTTTTTCAGAAGCGGGGTGAAATCGATCATGGCCCCGACCGCAATAAAAATCAGGACAGGGAAGAGCTCAGTGGCGATACCGGCATCAAAGAGGATCTTTAAAAAGCCAGGTGCCTCCTCCAGGCCGATCACAGCTGCCACCCCATCAATGGTGGGAGGCAGGTTGGCCAGGATGGCACCAAAGCCAATCGGCAAAAGCAGGGCTGGTTCATAGTCCTTAGCGATGGCCAGATAGATCAGAAGGCCGGAGATGATAAACATGACCAGGGTGCGCAGTCCATCTGCCGAGGCAAAATAAGTGACTCCGCTGAAAAGTTCTTGCAAAAGCTCTAACATATTATAAAATCCTTTCCAGCAACTCAGGGTGCCGGTTGGGGCAGGATGCCAAGGCGGTAATTGACCAGCAGTTTCCTGATCTTTTCGGTCGGGTCGATCAGGCTGGAAAGCGAGGCATCGTGGTTGATGGCATCAATCAGGAGGGCGACAAACTTGGCCATATTGACATCGACAAACCAGGGGGCGGCCAACAGGTCAGGCCGGCGGTAGATCAGGTTGGTAGCAAAGACCCGGTCCACCAGGCCATCCGCCCAGGCCTTATCAAAGACAGCGATGCCTTCAGTGAAAAGGCCAAAGGTGACCGCAGCAAAGATACGCCGGGCTTTTCTGGCCTTGAGTTCGCGCATCAGGTCAAGCATGGATTCGCCGGAAGAGATCATATCATCAACGATCAGAAGATCCATATCCTCAACCGAATCACCCAAAAACTCATGGGCGATAATCCGGTTGCGGCCTTCTATAACCTGGGTGTAGTCACGTCTTTTATAAAAAGTGCCCAGGGGCACGCCCAGCATGGAGGCATAGTACATGGCCCGGGAAATTCCGCCTTCATCAGGGCTGACAATCATGAGCCGGCCTTCATTGATCTGCAAATCAGGTGCGGCATTGATCAAGGCCTTGATAATCTGGTAGGCAGCCGGGATGCTCTCAAAACCGCTGGTGGGAATGGCATTGGCGACCCGTTCATCATGGGCATCAAAGGTGATGATATTCTGGATGCCCAGGCTGTAGAGCTCTTCCAGCATATAGGCGCAGTCGAGTGATTCGCGGCTGATTCTTTTATGCTGGCGGCTTTCATAAAGGAAGGGCATGATCACATTGATGCGGCGGGCCTTACCGGAAATGGCCAGGATGACCCGCTTTAAGTCCTGATAATGATCATCCGGACTCATCCGGTTGTCCAGGCCATGCATCTTGTAGGTGCAGGAATGGTTCATCACATCTGAGATGATGAAGATATCATGGCCCCGCACGGTGTTTTCTAAAACAGCCTTACCTTCACCGGAAGCAAAGCGGTAGTTTTTTACATCCAGCCGGTAGTCCTGGCGGATGAAGCCGGGATGGAGCTGGCCAACCTGGGGCCGTTGCTCTAAATATAAGGTGCGGCGCTGCAGGAGATTGGTGTTGACCCGGGCCGAGAACTCAGCACTGCCAATCAAAGGAATAATGCCGATCGGGCCGACCGGAGGCATGGGATTGGAGCCGTACTGGTTATAAATATAGTAATTTTTATCATCTGTCCGTTTGGGGCTCTCAGGCAACATAGGAATCTCCTTTAGTATATATATTAGTGTCTGGCCTTGTAAAAGCTGACTAACTTGGCAATCTTTTCAGTAGGGGTCAAGAGCTTATGCAAAGAGGCATCGTGGTTGATGGCATCAATCAACAAGCCGACAAAACGGGCCATGTTGACCTCAACAAACCAGGGTGCGGCCAAAAGCTCAGGCGGGCGGTAGATCAGGTTGGTGGCAAAGACATAGTTGACAATGCCATCTGAATAAGCCTGGTTCATGGCGGCCAGGCCGTCCGTGAACTGGGCAAAACTGGCTGCACAAAAGATGCGGCCAGCGCCGCGCGATTTGAGATCGCGGGCCACCCGCAGCATGGATTCACCGGTTACGATCATATCATCTACAATCAAAATATCCTGGCCGCTCAGCTCTTCACCCAAAAAGGCCTGGCCAACAACCGGATTGCGCCCGTCAACAGTCTGCAGATAGTCACGCTTGCGGTAGAAGATACCCATGGGCACCTCCAGCATGGACGCGTAATAAACAGCCCGCGAGATCGAGGTCTCATCCGGACTGACCACCATGAAGCGGTCCTTTTTCAGGGAAAGGCCGGGCACGGTCTGGATCATGGCTTCGATGATCTGATAGGCGGTCGAGATATTCTCCATGCCGGAATTGGGGATGGCATTGGCTACCCGGCCATCATGGGCATCAAAGGTGAGCAGGTTATCAATACCCAGGTCAAACAGATAGCGCAGCATGGCCGCGCAATCAAGCGACTCGCGGGCAGCCCGCACATACTGGCGGCCTTCATATAAATAAGGTAAGATAACATTAATGCGCCGGGCCTTGCCAGCCACAGCCAGGATCAGACGGATCAGGTCCTGGAAGTGTTCATCCGGACCCATGGAAGCATGCTGGTTGTAACGGGTGTAGCTGGCGGCATAGTTCAGCACATCAGTGATAATGAAGATATCATGCCCTCGCACGGACTGGCCGATCACAGCCTTGCCCTCACCGGATGAAAAGCGCGGTGTGCTGACAGGCAGGCGGTAATCCATGCGCATGAAACCTGGCGTATCTGCCAGATCAGGGTGGTTGGCCAGATAAACTGAACGGCGGTTGCGTAAAAAATAGTTGACCGAATCAGAAAAATCGGCGGCTAGATTATGGGCGATTAAACCGATCGGACCGACCGGCTGCATGAGATTGTCACCGTACTGGTCGTACAGATAGTAATTTTTGTCGTGAACCCGGGTTGAATCAGGCATGGCTGCGCTACCTCCAGTACGCTTTTATCTTATTAGTCATCGCTTTCATTATATACGATCTGGTCTAATTAGTGAACAGGACCAGGCAAAGTGCCAAGACAGGCTTTGGGAAAGGAAAAACAAGCATGGAATTTAAGCAGACAGAATATTATGGCCTGGCCGTCAAACCGGAGCAGTGCCCCCAGGACGGCCTGCCTGAGATCATCCTCTCCGGCCGCTCCAACGTGGGCAAATCCACCTTAGTCAACGGCCTGGCCCGGCGCAGGAATATCGCCCGGACCAGCCGCACTCCGGGCAAGACCCGCCAGATCCTTTTTTTTAAGGTGGATGAGCTTTTTTATCTGGTTGACCTGCCCGGTTATGGCCATGCTGTGGCCAGTAAAAAGGATAAAAAAGCCTTTGCCCAGCTGGCCGACGATTACCTGGGCAGCCAGCGGCCCATGGCCCTGATCCTGCTGCTTTTAGATATCAGGATCAGCCCGACCGTCCAGGACCGCCAGATGCTGCACTGGCTGGAAGAATCAGGCCACCCCTGGCAGATCCTGCTCACCAAGGCCGACAAGCTGAGCCGCTCTGCTGCCCGCCAGCGTCAATTGGCAATAGCAGCCGAGCTGGACCTGGTCGATGCGGAAGAATTGCTGGTTATTTCCGCCCAGGCCGGCACAGGCCTGGATGAGCTGCGCAGCCTGATTGGCCAGGCTGTTGACCAATACAGTTAATTTGCCACATTTTGCCGGCTGACTAGGTCCTGCACCATCTGGCTCACCAGCTATGCTGGTAAAAAGATCAGGCTGGATGAGGAGGACTAGATGAACTGGACCTATCTGCCGGTGCGGCACAGTTATTGGCAAAACAAAAAGCTGTTTGGCTTTTTACTGATCAGCCTTGTGCTGGCCTTCTTGCTGCGTGTGGGACCGGCAATTTACCAGGCCCAGCAAGAAAAAGGCCAGAGCTTTAGCTTAACAGGCCGGGTCCTGAGCCAGGAGGGCAGCCGGGCCCTGATCCGGCAAAAAAACGGTGTGCGGATCTTCTTGACCTGCCGGCAGGAGCTTTTAGCCGGCAGCCTGATCCAGGTCCAGGCCCTGGGCCAGAGCCTGGCCGGACAGCAAAACCCGGGTGGCTTTTCCTTAAAAAGTTGGGCCCGGGGCCAGGGTGTTCTACTCCAGGCCCGGCCCCTGGACAATCCACTACTAATCAGGCAGCCTGGTTTATGGCAAAAAGGCCAGGCCCTGTTGCAAAAACTGCGTGACCTTTTACTCCAGGCCTTAAAAAAACTGCTGCCTAACCAAGAGGCCAGTCTATTGGCTGCCCTGCTCTTTGGCAACACAGCCGAGCTGGAAAAACAGCTGCGTTTTGATTTTAACCAGGCCGGCCTAGCTCATCTGACAGCTGTGTCCGGCCTTCATTTATCATGCATCCTGCTGCCGCTCAGGCTGCTTTTGCAAAAACTGCAAATCAGGGCACCGCGGCGTTATATCTATCTTTTACTCTTTTTACTACTTTTTGCCAGCCTGACCGGCTGGCAGAGCTCTTTGAGCAGAGCTGTCATCATGACAGCATTGCCGCTTCTTGGCAAGCTTTTCCTGCGCACCACGAGCAGCTGCTACTGCCTGGGTCTGGCTTTCTGGCTGCTTTTATTGATAAATCCTTTTTTCATCTTCCAGTTTGGCTTCTGGCTCTCTTTTTCAGCCACTGCTGGCGTGATGCTTTTGAGCCGGCCTGTGGCAGCAAGGCTGGTTAGCTGGCTCAAATGGCTGCCGGCCAGCCTAGCTTCAGCCCTGGCTGTAACTCTAGCTGCCCAGCTGGCCACAGCCCCGCTGCTTTTGGCCAGCGGCCGGGCAATCAGCCTGCTTTGTCTCTTAGCCAATCTGCCAGCCGGTTTTTTGACAACCCTGATCCTCTGGCTGGGTCTTATCTTTTTACCCCTGGCTCTGGTAAACCTGTTCCTGGCCGGGCCTTTCTTGTCCTATCTGGCCTGGCCCCTGGCCCGGCTTTTACAGCTGCTGGCCCAGCTGGCAGCCTGGCTGGCCCGGCAAAGAACCGGCCGGATATTTTGCCTGGAGGCTGCTTTTTTATTTTTTGCAGGTTGCCTGATCTTTTATTTTTATCGCCTCTACCAGGCCGGGCCCCGGCCGCCGCGCCTGCGCCTGCTTTTGCTGCTGAGTGTACTCTTACTGGCAGGCCAGCTGGGCGGACGCCTGCTCCAGCCCCCGGTCCAGGCTTACTTTTTTGATGTCGGCCAGGGCGATGCCATCTTGCTTTACTCCCGCTGGGGCAAGGCTACCCTGATTGATGGCGGCAATCCCGGCCGGGGCAGGGAGGTCTTGCTGCCGGCTCTGGATGCCCTCGGCATCAGGCGGCTGGATCTGGTCATAGCCAGCCATGGCCATGCCGATCATGTTGGTGGTCTGGTCGAGCTGGCGGATTACGGACTGGTCAAAAATCTCGTGCTGCCAGCTGGCCTGGCCCAAAATCTGGCTGCTGATGATGCTGAACTGGCCCGGCTTTTGGAAATGCTCAAGCAGCGCCGTGGCCAGCTGCAGGAAGCCGCCACTCATGATACAATAGCAGTTAATAAAAATATCCAGCTGCAGGTCCTGGCCCCGGCCAGGGCCGCTTATGTCAAAGAAGAAGCCAAGACCGACGGCAATGCCTGGTCTTTGATCATCTTGGCTGAGCTGGCCGGCACTAGGCTCATGTTGACAGGCGATTGCACCAGACCGGCCGAAACACGCCTGGCCTGGCCCCAAGCTGATGTTTTAAAAGTGGCCCACCACGGTTCGGCTGCCACCAGTAGCCTGGCTATGCTAGATCAGGTCCAGCCCCGCCTGGCAGTGATCTCAGTCGGAGCCAACAGTTACGGCCATCCGGCTGAGCTGGTTTTAGACAATCTGGCAGCCCGATCCTGCCAGGTCTACCGGACCGACCGGGACGGGGCTGTGGTACTGGGCTTCTATCAGAATAAAATCAGTTGCAGCAGCTATAGTACTAGTGAATAGACGAGGAGAAAAGGATGGCCCGAGCGGCAGACAAGACAACACCTGGTTATAATGAATTAAGAGCCGAGATCCGGCAGGGGACCTATCGGCGCCTTTATGTGCTGACTGGCACGGAAACCTTTTTAAAAGATAAATTGATTGAGGCCTTAGGCGGCCTGCTGATCAGTCCCGCTGCCCGCCTGGTCGACCGCCTGGTCCTGGCTGACGATAAGCTGGATTTTAAAAGGCTGGCAGCAGAATTAAAGACTGCTCCTTTCATCTCCAAGGCTAAGCTGATTATTGTGCGCCAAAGCGGCTGGTTTTCCGGCCAGGCCAAAAAAGTGGAGCCGGCCGACCTGATTGATTTATTCGGCCAGCTGCATGAAACAGCCTGTTTAGTCTTTTATGAAGAAAAAATCGACAAGCGGCAAAGAAAACTGCTTGAGGCTATCCGCCAGGCCGGGGTTCTAGCTGAGTTCGACCAGCAGCCTCCCCGCATGCTGGCCAGCTGGATTGAAGCTGAGTGTAAAAGGAAGGGTCTGACGATTGAAGCTAAAGCAGCCCAGAGCCTGATCGACCGCACTGAAAGCAGCATGCAGCAGATCTGGCAGGAGCTGAGCAAGCTCTTTTTGTACACAGCTGCCACTGGTGTGAAAAATGTCAGCTATGATCTGATTGATTTTATCTCCCTGCCTGACCTGACCGGCACTGTTTTTGCCATGACCGATGCCCTGGCAGCCGGTCAGGCCGGCCGGGCTTTGCAGTTAACCGATAATCTGATCAGCCAAAAGCAGCCGGTCCAGCTGATCTTGTTTATGCTGGCCCGCCACCTGCGCCAGCTGATTTGTGCAGCTGAGCTGCAAAACCAATCTGACATAGCCAGGACCTTGCAGGTGCCGCCCTTTGTGGCCAGCCGCCTGGCCGGCCAGGCCAGACGGCTCCAGCCCCAGCAGCTGGAAAAGCTTTACAGTGCTTGTTTTAGCACCGACAGCAAGATTAAAAGCGGCCTGATCAGTGACCGGCTGGGTCTGGAGACCTTGCTGGTGGAAAGTGCCCTGGCCCTGCGCGGGGCCCAGGATTGACTAATAGGTCCAGCTGTTCATATAATATTGGCGTATTTTAAGCCCGCCGAGCTTTTGTGGGAGGATATATGGAAAAAATAAAAATGAAGACAGCGCTGGTTGAAATAGACGGCGATGAAATGACCCGGATAATCTGGCAGCAGATCAAAGACATTATCTTGCTGCCCTTTATTGACTTAAAAACAGAGTATTTTGACCTAGGCCTGCCTGAGCGGGAAAAAACAGCTGACCAGGTGACCCTGGCCAGTGCGATCAGGACAAGAGAACTGGGCGTGGCTGTCAAATGTGCCACCATCACGCCCAATGCGCAAAGGGTAGAAGAGTATAACTTAAGCCAGATGTGGAAAAGCCCCAATGCCACGATCCGGGCCTATTTGGATGGCACTGTCTTCCGGGCCCCGATCCTGACCGAATCTATCCGGCCGGTGGTTGGCAACTGGCAAGGTGCCATCACTGTGGCCCGCCACGCCTATGGTGATATCTATGGCGGTGTGGAAGTAAAGGCCGACGGGCCCTGCCGGGCTGAGCTGGTCCTGACCCGGCCGGACGGCAGCCAGGAAAAACTGCTGGTCCATGATTTTCAAGAGCCCGGCATCCTCATGGCCATGCACAATCTGGACAAGTCAATTGAGAGCTTTGCCCGTTCCTGCATGAACTATGCTCTTTCTTCCGGCCAGGATCTCTGGTTCGGGGCCAAGGACACTATATCCAAGATCTATGACCATCGCTTCAAGGATATCTTTGCTGAAGTCTTTGCCAAAGAATATGAAGCCAAGTTCCAAAAAGCCAATCTGAATTTTTACTATAATCTGATTGATGATGCTGTGGCCAGGATCATGCGCTCAGAAGGCGGTATGATCTGGGCCCTGAAAAATTATGACGGCGATGTCATGTCAGATATGCTGGCTTCTGCTTACGGCAGCCTGGCCATGATGACCTCTGTCCTGGTTGCCCCGGACGGCACCATGGAATATGAGGCGGCCCACGGTACTGTGACCCGGCATTATTACCGCCATTTGCAGGGCGAGAAGACTTCAACCAATCCCATGGCCACCTTGTGGGCCTGGACTGGTGCCTTAAAAAAGCGGGCTGAGCTGGATGAGCTGCCCCGCTTGGCAGAATTTGCCACTCAAGTGGAGGCAGCCTCCCTGGCCACAATTGAAGCCGGCTTTATCACCGGTGATTTAAAAAACCTGGCCCGGCTGGCCGATCCTCAGGTACTTGACACCAGGACTTTCCTGGAAAAGATCGCAGCCCGGCTGGCCTAGCCCCCTTGGAGGAGAACATGCAAGAGATGACACTGGTACGCAACCTGTACCGCCAAACAGAAGACTATATCGGCAAGAAGGTCACGGTGGCCGGCTGGATCCGCACCCTGCGCGATCAAAAGCAGCATGGCTTTATCAATTTGAATGACGGTTCTTTTTTCAGCAACCTGCAGATTGTTTTTGCCCGTGAAAACCTGCCTAATTTTAGCCAGGTCGCCCATCTGGGCACAGGTGCAGCGCTTCAGGTCAGCGGCCTTATTGTCGCAACACCCGGGGCCAGGCAACCTTTTGAGATGCAGGCTGAAGCAATTGAACTGGTCGGGGACTGCCCACCGGATTACCCGCTCCAGCCCAAGCGCCACTCGCCGGAGTTTTTACGCACCATCGCCCACTTAAGGCCGCGGACCAACCTATTGGCGGCTGTTTTCCGCATCCGTTCAGTGGCGTCTTTTGCCATTCACAAGTTTTTCAACGAGCGCGACTTTGTTTATGTGCACACCCCGATCATCACCGGCAGTGATGCCGAAGGTGCCGGCGAGATGTTTGCCGTGACCACGCTTGACCTGAAAAACGCCCCACAGACCGATGCGGGCCAGGTTGATTTTAAAAAAGATTTTTTTGGCAAGCATACCAACTTGACTGTCAGCGGCCAGTTAAATGGCGAGGCCTTTGCCCTGGCCCTGCGCAATATCTACACTTTCGGCCCGACCTTCCGGGCGGAAAATTCCAATACACCCAAGCATGCGGCTGAGTTTTGGATGATCGAACCGGAGATCGCCTTTGCTGACCTGAGCGATAACATGGAGCTGGCCGAGGCCATGATCAAGGCGATCATCCGCGATGTGCTAGAGCAGTGCCCGGAAGAGATCGCTTTTTGCAACCAGTTCGTCGATAAGGATCTTTTGATCCGGCTGGAAAATGTCCTGCAAAGTGATTTTGCCAGGATCAGCTATACAGACGCCATCAAGGAGCTGGAAAAGGTCAAAGACAGTTTTACTTATCCAGTCTACTGGGGCTGTGACCTGCAGACAGAGCATGAGCGCTATCTGACCGAAAAGGTTTTCCAGGGCCCTGTTTTTGTGACTGACTATCCCAGTGCGATCAAGGCCTTTTATATGAAACAGAATCCGGATGGCCGGACTGTTGCGGCCATGGACTGCCTGGTCCCGGGTATTGGCGAGATCATTGGCGGCAGCCAGCGGGAAGAAGATATCGCTAAACTGAAAAAACGCATGGCTGAGCTGGAGCTGAAGGAAGAAGATTACTGGTGGTATCTGCAGCTGCGCCAGTATGGCTCAGTGCCTCATGCCGGTTACGGCCTGGGTTTTGAACGCATGATTATGTATTTGACAGGTGTGGCCAATATCCGTGATGTCATACCTTTTCCGAGGACACCAGGCAGTGCAGACTTCTGATCACTGGCAAATCTACCTGGCCTCGGCTTCACCGCGCCGCCAGGAGCTGATGCAAAGACTCTGGCCGGACAAGGTCCGCTTCATCTTGCCCCAGGTGGATGAAACAGCTACGGTCAAGGCCTGGCAGGCCGGACCGGCAGAGCTGGCCCGCCAGCTGGCCATGCTGAAGGCTGCTGCCGTACTGAAAAGTGACCGGCCAGCCGGTAGAAGCTGTATTGTCACAGCTGACACTTTGGTGGTCAGCCAGGGCCAGGTCTTGGGTAAACCACAAGATGAAGCTGAAGCAGTCAGCCATCTAAAGGCCCTGTCCGGCCAAACCCACCATGTCTATACCGGCCTGGTCCTGGCCCTCTGCCAGGAAGGCGAGCTGGAGCTTTTAAGTGCTGTGGAAAAGACAAAGGTGGTTTTTAACCAGCTCGACCAGGCCATGATTGACTGGTATATCAAAACCAAAGAACCCATGGGCAAGGCAGGTTCCTATGCCATTCAAGGCTATGGCGCCGCCCTTGTTAAATCCATTGAGGGATGTTACTACAATGTAATGGGGTTGCCCCTAACCAGGCTGCTCGACCTGCTCAGGCAGGCTAAGGCGGAATTGACCTCATTTCACAATTTAGCTCAACTTTTACCCTGGTCATGAGCAATCCTCACATATGAGGAGGACCTTATGCACAATAAACCTTTAACCATGCGTGAGCTGCCCGCAGATGACCGGCCCTATGAGAAGCTTTTGCGCAAGGGGGCGGCCAGCTTAAGTGATGCAGAACTGATTGCGGCTATTATCCGCAGCGGCAGCCGCCAAGAATCCGCCTTAGGCCTCAGCCAGCGCCTGATCAGCCAGCTGGCCGGAGCCGACAATAGCCTGGCTTTTTTACAAGACAGCACAATCGAAGAACTGATGCTCCTGCCCGGGATCGGCCAGGTCAAGGCCCTGCAGCTTAAAGCCGCAGTTGAACTGGGCCGCAGGGCCAGCCAGCCCACCCGTCTACAGCAGCGCTTCCAGATCAGGCGACCCCAGGATGTCCTGTCCTTTTTGGAGTCTGAAATGGCCAGCCTGACCCGGGAAGAAATGCGTCTGGTCCTTTTAGACAGCCGCAACCGCGTGATCCGGGTCAGCCGGATCAGTGAAGGGGGCCTGGCAGCAGCTATCATCCAGCCGCGTGAACTGTTCCGGGTGGCCGTCAAGGCCAATGCAGCTGCTGTGATCTTGATCCACAACCATCCCAGCGGCGATGCCAGCCCCAGCCAAAGTGATATTGATACCAGTAAAACCCTGCAGGAAATGGGCGAAATGATGGGCATTAAAATCCTGGACCACCTGATCATCGCCAGCGGCGGTTCAGTCAGTATGCTGGAAAAGGGCCTGATTTGAGTTTTGCTTGACCAAAAGAGGGATCATGTTAAAATATTGATAATAATCCCGCTTCTGGAGGCCTTATGAAAAAGCTTTTTTTTCTGGTATTGCTGCTCGTTTTGGCCCTGACAGGCTGTCTTGGTCCGGCAGTCAGTCTAACACCTGAAATAAATGGCACCAGTGTCAGCCTGGGCCCAAGCAAAGAAAGCACTCCTGCCAGCAGCAAGCCAGAGCAAACAACAACTGCTGCAACCAGCAAGGCGACCAGTTTGTCAATAACAACTGAACCAACACCATCGCCCCAGCCAAGCCCGACCGTAAAACCCTCAGCTGACCCAAGCCCTACAGCAAAACCAAGCCCGACTGCCGCAGCGACAGCAAAACCAACACCAACGCCTGCCCCAACAGCAAAACCAACTCCAACTGCAACAGCCAGTCCCACACCAGAGCCAGTAACCACAGCAGTGCCAACACCGCTGCCTAGTCCAACTAGAGCCGCCAGTGTGACCATGCCAGTTAACAGCCGTTTGGCCGGTTATATAGTGGTGGTAGATGCAGGTCACCAGCTTAAAGCCAACAGGGATACGGAACCACTGGCTCCCTGGTTAACTGAGGAGCGGCCCAAAGTGAAAGCCGGTACCACCGGTGTGGCCACTGGCCGGCCGGAATATGAGGTTAATCTGGAGATTGCACTTTTATTAAGAAGCTGGCTGGAAAGCCAGGGCTGTACTGTCTACATGACCAGGACCAGCCATGATGTTAATATTTCCAACAGGGAGAGAGCCCAGTTTGCCCAATCGAAAAACCCTGATGTCTACCTCCGGCTGCACTGTGATGGCTCGACTGACCAAAACAGATCTGGTGTAGGAGTTTTTGTGGCAGATACAGGCATCTATAAAGACCAGCTGCTGGGCTGGGGTAAAATGCTGATGGACTGTGTCTGCGCAGCAACCGGGGCCAAACATGGCACCTTGAATGCCAGCAGTAATTATCCCGGCAATAACTGGGCCAATGACCTGCCCAACTTCCTGCTGGAGATGGGCTTTATGACAAACCCGGCAGAAGACCGCCGCCTGTCCGACCCGGTCTACCAGGCCAAGATCTGCCAGGGTATCTGCGATTTTGTGGCTAAGATGCCCAACAGATCCAAGGACTAGGTCCACTTGATCACTTGATCTGCTTTTAGTTTTCTCCTGCTTCAGGTATGATTAAGGCAATAATTTTTAAAAAAAGGGAGCGTGATCTCTTGCGCCAAGTTGGCCGCAATCGAGTTTTCATCCTGGTTTTCACCAGCCTTTTACTGGTGACCTTTGCGCTTTTGGCTGCCTTGCCCGGCAGTCCGCTCAGCTTTATCACTTCACCCTTGTCGACCGTCTTCAACCCGGTGCAAAAAGTCCTGCTCAATGTAGCGGATAAGGTGGGCGGCCTTTACCAGTCCATCAGTGAAGGGGAGAGGATCCGCCAGGAAAATGAACAGCTGCGCCAGGAAAATACAGCCCTGCAAAACAGGATTGACCAGCTGGCTGAAGCCGGCCGCCAGTATGAAGCCCTGCAGGAAGCCTTCCAGCTCAAGGAACGCTATGATGGCTATGAGATCAGGGGCGGCCGGGTCCTGACCCGTGATATCGGACTCTGGTTTGATGTCCTGCGCATAGACCTGGGCAGTAAAGACGGCCTGGTGGTGACTGAAAAACGATCCTATGCTGTTGTGGATGCCAGCTCCAGCCTGATCGGGCGGGTGCTCTCCAGTGATCTTGTTTCAGCCAAGGTCCTGCCCCTCTTACATGAGGGCTTTAGTGTCTCGGCTCATGTTGACAGTCCCGATGGCAGCCTGCTCAGGGTGCGGGGTACTTTAGAACTGAAAGAAGAGGGTCTTTGCCTGGCCGACCAGATCCCGCCCAGTGCCAAGATCAGTCCTGGTGATGTGCTTGTCACATCCGGCCTGGGCGGTCTTTTTCCGGCAGGTATCCCGATCGGCACAGTGGTCTCGGTTAAAGAAGCCACACCCCGGACCCAGCGCCAGGCTGTCATCTTGCCTTTTGCCCAGTTTGACCAGATCAGCACCGTTTTTGTCATGAAGGAGAAAAGCAGTGAAGGCTAAGAAGTTTTTCTGGCGCCGCCTGATCATTTACAGCATCTACATCGTGCTGCTGGGCCTGTTCCAGGTGACCTTGCCGGCTTCTTTTGCCCTGGAAGGACAAAGAGCAGACCTGACCTTGATCCTAGCTGTCTTAAGCGGCTATATGTTCGGCAGTACCGACGGTCTGGTAGTTGGTTTTTTTGCCGGCCTGATGCGTGATCTGCTGGCTGGCCGTACTTTAGGCCTGGGCATGCTCAGCTTGATGTACAGTGGTTTTTTAGCATCTTTACTCCTGCGCCGTTTCTTTCGGCGCAATATCCTTTTCGGCCTGGTCCAGATTGCCTTTTTCACTCTTGTCTATGAACTGGCCTTAGTGATTTTGACATTCATGGTACCGCTGCAGCCGGATATAAGCTACAGTTTTACCTTCCTGGCCAGCCAGGCCAGCCAAAGACTGCCGGCCCAGACAGCAATTAACTTGATCGCCGGGCTGCCCCTGATCTTTTTGCTGGCCTGGCTGGGTCCTTACCAGCGTAACCGCCAGCTGGATGAAGAAGGCGGTCTTGCAGGAGCTAGTCTATGGCGCGTCATGTAAAGAAAAATGAAAGATTTTTTGTCTTCGACCAGCAGGAAGAAGACCAGGCTGTCCTGGCCCAGGAAAGGCCCAGCCTGGGCCAGCGCCTCAAATCCTTCCTGAGTAGCCGCTATGCTCTTTTAGCTATCATTGTGCTTATTTCTGGCTCTTTAATTTTTTATAGCACAGCCAGATTGCAATTGGGCGATAGTGTGGCGGCAGGCATTGATGAAACAACCGGTGTGCCCCGCCAGCAGGTCATCAAGGCGGCCCGCGGCGATATCCTGGCTGCTGACGGCCTGCCCCTGGCCTATTCCCAGGCCCTCAATGTCCTGCATCTGTCCTATGCCGGATTGGCTGAAGACCAGCTCAACCAGATGCTGCTTGACCTGGCCCGGCTGCTGGATGAACATGAACTGGACTGGCCGCATGAACTGGAAGACTATCTAAAAAAAGGGCCCACTGGCTATTACTTTGCTAAAAGCAGCCCGGAGATCTTGTTCTGGCAGACCAAAAGCGGGATTTTCCCCTTGAAAGAAGCTAGTGCCGGCAAGGCCACCGCAGACAACCAGCTGGCCAAACCAAGCGCAGGCTTATTTTATGACTATCTGCTCTATTATCTTTTCGGGCTGGAGGATCCAGCTGCCGACGGCCAAAAATACAGTCCGGACGAGGCCTGGCAGATCATGAACCTGCGCTACCTGATCAGGAAAAACAATTGGGCTTTTATCAATGGCACACCATTGGAACTGGCCCGCAATGTCGATGATAAGCTGGTCCAGATCATTAATGAGCAAAACTACCGCTATCAGGGTGTGATCAGCACCGTGGAATATGAAAGACGCTACACTGATGACGCTGTTTTACTCAGCCATATCCTGGGCTATGTCGGCAATATCAGTGCAGAACAATACTATGACTGGTCCGGAGCTGGTTATAGTGCAGATGCAATAGTGGGCCAGGCTGGCGTGGAACTGAGCGCAGAGCGCTATCTCAGCGGTAAAGACGGTATCAGTCCCTACAATATCTGGAGTGTGGCGGCAGAAGCAGGTGCCTTTTATGAAGAAGACAGCGGCCGGGCCGCCGAGCCAGGTTTTGATGTGCGCTTGACCATTGATCTCAATTTGCAAAAACTGGCCCACAGCTCTTTGATTGAGACCATAGAGACCATCCGCAGCAGCCCGGACAACAAAAACAAGGGCGATGCTGATGCCGGGGCGGTAGTCATGCTGGATGTCAAGACCGGGGCTGTTTTAGCCATGGTCAGTGAACCAGGCTATGATCCGGCTGATTTTGTCAAACAGCAATACGATGAAGCAGCGGCCGACAGAGTCCAGCAATATCTGACTGACCAGGTCAATAAGCCGATCTGGAACCGGGCCATAGCTGAGATTTACGCCCCGGGTTCCACCTTCAAGCCTATGACAGCCATTGCTGCTCTGGAAAGTGGTGCCATCACGCCCTATATGAACACCATCCGCTGCCTGGGCCATGAAGTGATCGGTGACTGGCCCTGGCGCTGCCTGCAGTATCCCAATAGCGGTCATGGCGACCTGAGCCTGACCAGGGGCATGGCTTCATCCTGCAATCTTTATTTTTTCAATCTGGGTGTGCGCACAGGCATCGACAATATCGACTACTGGGGCAGCCAGTTTGGCTTGGGTGAATATACAGGGATTGACCTGCCTGGTGAATCAAAGGGCTTTCGTTCCAGCCGGGCCACCAAAAAACTGCTGCGCAGTAATCCCCAGGACCAGATCTGGTTCCCGGCTGACACCTGCCAGACAGCGATCGGCCAGTTTGACAACAGTTTTTCAGTCATCCAGCTGGCTGTCTACACAGCCGGCCTGGCC
>CAZZGG010000035.1:0-23739 GCA_964654125.1 uncultured Oscillospiraceae bacterium | reverse complement strand
CATAACCCGGATTAACCGTCATGAGCAGCACCATATCCAAAAAAGGCAGCACTTCCTCAAGCACATAAAGAGGAGTAGAAGGGTTTAAAGCCACACCAGCCGTGCAGCCGGCAGCACTGATAATCTGCAGGGCCCTTTGCAGGTGGACACAGGCCTCAGCATGGATGACCAGGCTGTCAGCCCCGGCCTGGGCATACTGCTCCAGCCAGATAATGGGGTTTTCAATCATTAAATGAACATCCAGCGGCATATCGGTATATTTGGCCAGAGCCTCCACTATGGGCAGGCCAAAACTCATATTAGGCACATAATGGCCATCCATGACATCAATATGCAGCATATCGGCATCGTCCTTGATCTTTTCAACCGACTCGGCCAGGTGCATAAAATCTGCGGCCAGGATAGATGGGCAGATATAAAGCTGATCACTCTTCTTGTCATACACAGGTAACATAATACTTCCCTCCCACTACGGTCTAGGACCGTGTTCTCATCTGATAAGGCTCTATCTCGTCCAGTTCTGTTCTTAACACCTTATATCTGGCCAGCCGCTCTGGATGGATGCCCGATTGCGGTACAGCGCAACCTGGTTCGGCCAGATGGCGGCAATCGCGAAAATAGCACTGGTCACTGACCCGGGCAATCTCCGGATAATTAAAGGCCAGCTCCTGGCCTGTCATACCAGTTTCAGCCAGCTCCAAAACACTAAAGCCGGGCGTATCACCCAAATAGCCGCCCGCATAGGGAAAAAGCACCACTTCCCGGGTCGTCTGGCGGCCGCGGCCGATCCGCTCACTAACTGCCCCAACCGTCATGACCGGGCTGCCCTTTAAGCGGTTGAGTAAAGAGGACTTGCCCACACCAGAAGAACCAGCCAGACAGGCAGTCCGGCCAGGCAGCCAGGCCTCCAGGCCCAAAACCGCCCTGTCATCTTCCGGCGCTGATAAATAGATCAGGCAGCCGGTCGGTTCATACTGGCTGGTGATAAAATCTGTCACCCCGTCCAGGTCTGTCTTGGTCACCAAAAGCAGCGGCTCAATCTGATTGCTGTAGCAGATCGCCAGCAGCTTATCAACCAGCAAAAAATCTGGAGCTGGATCCTTGACAGAAACAGTAATAATCAAGCCATCCAGATTGGCGATGGCCGGCCTTCTTAAGTAGTTGCGCCGGGGCAGGATCTCCTGGATCTGCCAGGGCCGGTCCGTGTCCCCGCTCGGGGTCACCTCGACCTTGTCGCCCGTGGTCGGCACCAGCTTGTCCTTGCGGAAAAGACCCCGGGCTGAGGACAAAAGAATCGTCCCATCCGTCAGGCCGACCCAGTAAAGGCCGCCCTTACCGCGCAGGATCTGGCCGGATAACCTGGTCTTATCAACCATCGCCTTCCTCTTCTGTCGCAGTGGGCTCAGGATCCGGGGTCGGATCAGGCTCGGGCTCAGTATCACTGGGCTCAGGCGAGGGTTCCGGCTCTGGGGTCGGAGTCGCCTCCGGTGTCGGGGTCGGAATCGGGGTTGGATTAAAGAAGTAGTAGTAATCCTGCTGGGTGCCATAGGTGAAGGTGACCATAGTCAAGGCCATAACTTCCTTTTTTGGCGCCGGGCTTTGCTTGAGGACGATCCTTTGGTTAGCTGGTATGTCTATTTCCGGATCAGTTTTAATGCTCTGGACCGGTCCCAGGATAAGATTAAGCGCAGCCAGCTCATCAATCGCATCAGTCAGGGAGCGGCCGGTGAAGTCCGGCATCACAATCTGGGGCAGGCCCTCACTGACAAAAAGCACCACTTCACTGCCCTGGGGGGCCCGGGCATTGGCAGCCGGCACTGTCTTGATAATCCGGCCTTTGCTGACATCGGAATACTCATACTGGACTGAAACCGTAAAGCCGTAGGTCTGCTCCAGCTCAGCCTTGGCGATGGTCTGCGACTCACCCGTATAATCAGGGATGGTGATCAGGTTTTGGCCACCGCTGACATAAAGCACAATCGTCGTGCCGCCCGGCCTGATCTCTATCCCGTCCGGCGGGTACTGGTCAATAATAATACCCTCAGCGATATTATCATCATCGCGGTACTCCAGACGGTACTTGATCTCATTTTCTTTAAAGAGGGTCAGGACCTCATCGATACTGCGCCCGCGGTAGTCCTGGACCGCAAAGACTGTCTCAACCGGCTGGGTCTCCAGCCGGTCCTTGATCTTGTCCCAGGTCCAGCTGCCGATAGCTGCCAAAAAAGCCATGGCCACCAGGACAATCGCCACAATTATGGCAATATCACGCTGGCGTGAACGGCGCCTTTCCACAATGGCCTGCTCAATATCACGCAGCTTGCCATAGTTGGCATCCGGCCTTTTCAGGCCCAGGGCCGTCGTGTTACTGTGATCACTGCCGCTGCCGGCTAAAACCCCATAGATGCCCTCCGGGTCAACCATGAAGGCATCCAGCTCATCGACCAGCTCACGGGCCGTCTCATAACGGTTATCGGGCGACTTCTGGATGCATTTGATGATAATATCATCCAGGTTGGGCGGCAGGTCGGCCCGCAGGGCCGAAGGCAGCTGGGGCATCTCCTGCAGGTGCTTGATGGCTATGGCGACCGAGGTCTCGCCATCAAAAGGCACCTGGCCGGTCACCATCTCATAAAGCAGGATGCCCAGGGAATAAATATCTGACTTTTCCCCGACCAGGGAGCCGCGCGCCTGCTCCGGTGAAAAATAATGGACCGAGCCAAAAGTGACACCGGCAGTCAGGGTGATGGTGCTGCTGTTGGCAGCCCGGGCAATCCCAAAATCAGTCACCTTGGCAATCATGCGCGGTGTGATCAGGATATTATGCGGCTTGATATCGCGGTGGACAATGCCATTTTTATGGGCATGTTCCAGGGCCAGGCCGATCTGGATGGCCAGGGGCACAGCAGTCTGCCAGGGCAGGGCCCCCTGCTGCCTGATCATTTCACTTAAGGTCTGGCCCTCAACATACTCCTGGATAATATAGCGCAGGCCATCACTTTGGCCATAATCAAGCACCTTGACAATATTGGGATGGTCCAGGCTGGAAGCAGCCCGGGCCTCAGTGGCGAATCTTTTGACAAACTCCGGATCATTGGTCAGTTCATCGTGCAAGATCTTGACAGCCACATAGCTATTGCCTGCCTGGCGGTCTTCGGCCAGGAAGACCTTGGCCATACCGCCCTGACCGATGGGCCGGATCAGGCTGTAGCGGCCACCGATCAAGCTGCCGGCCGGCAGCTGCTTATCTGATTTCATTCTTTTCCTCCTGCTCATCACTGCAGATGTCAGCTGTTAAAACAGTGATATTATCTTCACCGCCCAGAGCCAGGGCCAGATCCACCAGCCGCAGGGCCAGCTGGTCCGGCGGCAGGCTGGTCAAGAGCTGCTCTTTTATGACATTTTCTGTGACAAAGCCATGCAGGCCGTCACTGCACAATAAGATCCTGTCGCCGGCCTCCAGCTGGCGGCAGGTCAGGTCCACCAACAGTGGATCAAGGGTGCCCAGGGCCCGGGTCAGCACATTGCGCTGGGGATGGTGCCAGGACTCCGCCTGGCTGATTGTGCCGGCATCAAGCAGTTCCTGGACATAAGTGTGGTCCGTGGTCAGGCGACAGAGCTCACCTTCATGCAGGATATAAGCCCGGCAATCGCCGACATGGGCCAGCAGCAGCTGGTCAGGATAGACCAGGGCCAAGGTCATGGTCGTACCCATGCCCTGGTTTTCCAGATCTCCCAGCGAAGCCAGATAAACCTTGTCATTGGCCTTGGCCACGATAGCTTCCAGCAGCTGGTCTGTCCCCTCTTCCGGATCAGCCTGGCTTTTATCCAGCAGGCCGGCCAGCTGACCCTGGGCATAATCAACCGCAATCCGGCTGGCCAGCTCACCATGGCGGTGGCCACCCATGCCATCAGCCAGGATCATGGCCAAAGGAGAGCCTGTTGCGCAGGCCATGAGAGCAAAGCTGTCTTCGTTTTTCGCCCGGACCAGGCCGATGTGGCTGGCTGAACCGAATCTTATGGTTTTGTGCATGCCTTCATCCTTCTTCGCAGCTGGCCGCAAGCGGCCATAATATCTGAACCCAGCTCACGCCGGATTGTTGCTTTTATGCCCTGTCCCACCAGACGCTGGTGAAAAGCCTGGATGGCCGCTTGCGGGCTGCGCTGCCAGAGTCCGCCGGCAAATTCATTGCCCGGGATCAGGTTGACATGGCCCAGCATGCCTCTTAGCCGCCCGGCCAGTTCATCGGCATGCTCCGGTTGGTCATTGACACCCAAAAACAAGGCATATTCAAAAGATATGCGTCGTCCGGTCAGCTTACTGTGCTGACGGCAGGCATCAAGCAGCTGGCCATAGCTGTAGACATTGGCGATAGGCATCAGCTGGCGCCGGATCTGGTCATTGGGCGCATGCAAGGAGACAGACAAGGTGACCGGTAGTCTTGCTTGTGTGAATTTTATCATCTCGGGCACCAGTCCGCAAGTTGAGACAGTCAGGTGGCGCATGCCGATCCCCAGGCCCTGGGGATCATTGGCCTGCTTCAAAAAAGCCAGGGTATTAGCATAGTTGGCCAGGGGTTCACCGATACCCATCAAGGTGACATTAGAGATGCGCTGGCCGCTGTCGCGGCTGATCAGGGCGACCTGGGCCAGCATCTCACCTGCTGAAAGGCTGCGGCTAAAACCCGCCCCGGTCGAGGCGCAAAAGGTGCAGCCCATGGCACAGCCGGCCTGGCTGGAGATACAAACCGACCAGCCATAGCGGTAGTGCATGAGCACACTCTCGATCAGGTTGCCATCAGCCAGGCTGAAGACATATTTCACCGTATCATCCAGCTTGGACTGGAACTTTTCGACCAGCTTTAAACCGTCCAGGTAAAAACTGGCTGCGATCTGTTCGCGCAGGCTTTGGGGCAGGTCAGTCAAGTCAGCCAGATCCTGGACCCCCCGGGCCGCCCAGGCGGCCAACTGGCCGGCCCGGTAGGCGGGCAGGCCCTGTTTTTTAATAAAGCTCTGCCAGTCAGGCAAAGTCAGATCATAAAAATATCTTTTCATCAATCAACCTTCTCCAGACAGGCGATAAAAAAGCCGTCTGTATTATCCCGGTGCGGCAGCAGCTGGATCTGACCCTCAGGCAAAGCCACTGGCGCTCCTAAAGTAAGCCTTTTAAAATTGCCGGCCTGGCGCTCTAAAAAGTTTTGCACCTGCACTTGATTTTCAGCCGGGTTCAGGGTACAGGTACTGTAAATAAGCCGGCCGCCCGGCCGCAAAAGCCCAGCCGCACGGTCCAGGATGGCTGCCTGAAGCGGATAAAGGGCCTGCATCTTTTCATAAGTGAGACTGAGCCTTATTTCCGGGTTCTTAGCTAAAAGGCCCAAAGCACTGCAGGGCACATCAGCCAGGACCAGATCAGCCTGCCCGGCCAGATCAAAAAAGGCCGGGCTGCCATCGTCTCTTTTACCGCTTGAGCTGTCCGCCACCAGATACTCCAGCTCCAGACCCAGGCGGTCTGCCTGCTGGCGCACCAGCTCCAGACGGCCGGCATGCTGATCCACAGCCAGGATCCGGGCTTGATTCAGGCTCAGCTCGGCCAGATGGCAGGCCTTGCCGCCCGGGGCGGCACAAAGATCAACCGCCAGCTGACCCGGCTTTAGATCTGCTAAAAGACCGACCAGCTGGGCCGCTTCATCCTGGACCGAAAAGAGGCCCTCTGCCCAACCGGGCAGGCCAGTGACCGGATGGCCGGCCAGTTCGACCAGAACAGCCTGGTCTGAATAAAAACCAGGACTGGCCGCGTAGCCTTGCGCCTTTAGGCTGGCCAGTAAATCAGCCTGGCTGGTCCTTGTCTGGTTGGCCCTCAAGGTGACGGCCTGTCTGGGCGCTAGCCCCTGGCGGGCCAGGTCAACTGCCGTCTCTAGTCCGTACCATTTTTTGAGGCAGCCAAACAGCCAGGCCGGCAGGCCGTTGGCCAGTGCAAAATCCTGTGCCGGCAGCTCTGGTTTTTGGCGCAGATAGCTGCGCAGGACAGCATTCACAAAACCGCCGGCCCAGCTGCCGTGGCGCAGCCTGACCAGGCGGACAGACTCATCAATAGCTGCAGCTGGCGGCACACTGTGGCTATAGGCTAGCTGCCAGAGGCCCAGGCGCAGATTGGTCCGCACCCAGGGATCGAGCCGGTCCAAAGGCCGGCTGGAAAGACGGGCTAAAAGCCAGTCCAGGGTCACTGTGTAACTGATCGTGCCATAGATGAGAGCTGCGGCAAAGCTGCGCTGGCGGGCATCCAGGTCAGCCGCCTTGAGCAGGTCCCGGCTGCTTAAGTTAGCATAGGCTTTATGCTCATAGACAGCAAAAAGCACCTCGGCGGCAGCCAGGCGGGCTGGATCTGCGCCGCGGCCAGAAGTTTGTTTTTGCTTAGCGCCGGTCATTGCGATTGCGGGAAAGCAAGATCAGGCGGGCCAGGCTGGCAAAGGCTGTCAGGGCTGAAGCAACATAGGTCATGGCGGCAGCGCGCAAAACCCGCCGGGCTCCGCTCAGCTCACTATCAGTCAAGAGCCCCTGTTCTTCTAAAACACGTAGGGCCCGCCGGCTGGCATCAAATTCCACCGGCAAGGTGACCAGGTAAAATAAGACAGCTCCGATAAAAAGAATTATCCCGATATCGACCAGGAAAGGCAGGCTGAGCAGCATGCCGAAAAAAGCCAGATAAGGTCCAAAAGACGAGCCGATCTGGGCGATGGGTACCAGGGCGGAACGGACCTTGTTGGCCAGATAGCCCTCCTGGTCCTGCACGGCATGGCCTGCTTCGTGGGCCGCCACACCAATGGCTGCCACTGAGATGCTGTCACTGGTTGAATCCGAAAGGCGCAGCACCTGGGCCTTGGGATCGTAGTGATCAGTTAAATGGCCTGGCACCCGCTCGACCCGGACAGCATTTAGGCCATACTGGCTGAGGATGCGCCGGGCGGCGCTCTGGCCGGTATGGCCGGAGCGGGCGTTGATCTGGCTGTATTTACTAAATGTGCTCTTGACCATGGCCTGGGCGATCAGGCTGAATAAAAGGGCGGGCAGGATCAGGACCAGATACCATTGGTCAAAGCCATAAAAATAAGCATTCCCGGCACCAAGCAGCAAAAACATCAGTTTTCTCCTCCCATTAGCTGACCCAAGCGATAGTTATGTGCACAATCACGGCAGGACATCCGCTTGCCCGAGCCAGTCTGGATCTCCAAAAGATCCAGCACACCCTGGCCGCAAGCCACACTGATCCGATCACCGCTGCACTGGCAGATAGTACCTTCCGGTAAAGAGCGGGCTGCTTCATTTAGTTCCGGATCATGGTTGATCTGGGCCCGGTGGATCTTCATCCGTTTCTTGCCACACCAGGTGTAAGAACCCGGCCAGGGATAAAAGCCCCGGATCTGGTTATAGACTGCCTGGGCTGATTTACTCCAGTCCAGCTCACCATCACGCCTTTTTAGAAGCGGGATGGCAAAGGCTTTTGTTTCATCCTGGGCCTGGGGCTGGATCCGGCCGGCCAGCCAGTCAGCCAGGACCTGGGGCAAAAGCCGTGCTCCCAGCTGGGCCAACTGCTCTGAAAGCTGGCCGGCATTCATATCATCAGTGATAACAAGGCTCTCCTGGGCCAGGATGGGTCCTGTGTCCATCCCCTCATCCATCAGCATAAAGGTGATACCGGTTTCCTGCTCGCCGCGCACAATGCTCCACTGGATCGGGGCTGCACCGCGGTAAGCCGGCAGCAAGGAGGCATGGACATTAAGGCAGCCAAAAGGCGGCAGGTCCAGCACGGTACGGGGCAGGATCCGGCCATAGGCGGCCGTGACGATCACATCCGGCTCCAGCTGGGCCAGCTCAGCCAAAAATTCCGCTGTCCTGACTTTTTCCGGTTGCAGGACAGTCAGGCCATGCTCTAAGGCCAGCTGTTTAACAGGCGGGACTGCCAGCTGTAGATGGCGGCCGCTGGGCCGGTCCGGCTGGCAGATAACACCCGTGATCTTATATTCGTCCAACTCTAAAAGACGCTGCAGGGGCGGTACAGCGAACTCAGGCGTACCCATGTAGACAATTTTCTTACTCACTGCTTTCCAGCTCCCCGATCACCTTATCCCTGAACAAGATGCCATCAAGATGATCATATTCATGGCAAGCACAGACAGCCAAAAGACCATCAGCTTCCAGCTCAAAGCTCTGGCCGGTCTGATCCTGGGCCTGAAGGGTGACCCGGGCCGGCCGTTTAACATCGCCCCAGCGGCCCGGCACAGAAAGGCAGCCTTCCTGGCCCACCTGTTCACCGTCTTCTTTTATGATCTGCGGGTTGATCAGGACATAGGGTCCCTCCCCGTCATTTATATCCATAACAAAGATGCGGCGCAGGATACCGACCTGGACAGCTGCCAGGCCAATCCCGTTATTGGCCGCCATGGTTTCGAGCATATCTGCGACCAGCTCCGCCAAACGCTCATCAAAGCGTTCCACAGGCCGGCTGACCTTGCGCAGTAATGCATCTTCTTCTGTAATAATATTGCGCAGTGCCATCTTACATCATTCCTTTCGATCAGGCCCTGCCTGATCTTTCTTATTTGCCAACCCTAATTATAACAGATCACGCCAGGGACGGTCTGTTCGCCTTGTTACAAAATATTCAGCTTAGAGCAGGCTATAAGGGTCAAAGTCAACAGCCAGGGCCGCCTCGCCGCCGGCAAACTCCCTTTGCAGGGGCCCGACCAAAAGGACCAGTTCCTCTCTTTGCGGACTTTTCAGCAGGATTCGCCAGCGGTAGCGCTTCCTGATCCGGTAGACCGGGGCCTGGGCCGGGCCTAGTAGACTAACTTTGTCAAGACCCTGCTCTTTTTGGATCTGGCGGCAGCGGGCAGCAATCTGCTGGCATTTTTCCCGGGCGGCTGCCTCAGCCAGGGAGCTGACCGTCAAGGAACAAAGCGCACCAAAGGGCGGATAGCCCATCTTTTGCCGGTAGGCCAGTTCCTGGCCGAAAAAACCGGGATAATCCTGGGCAGCCGCATGGCGGATGGCAAAGTCATCAATATTATAAGCCTGGATAAAGACCCGGCCCGGCTCAGTGCCGCGGCCAGCCCGGCCGGCCGCCTGGGTGATCAGCTGGAAGGCCCTTTCCGGGGCCCGGAAATCCGAAATCCCCAGCATCAGGTCAGCTGCCAGAACACCGGCCACAGTCACATTGGCAAAATCATGGCCCTTGGCAATCATCTGGGTGCCGATCAGGGCACTGGCTTCACCTTGTTCAAAACTGGCCAGGATACGGGCATGGGCATCCTTGCCCACAGTCGTGTCCTGGTCCATGCGCAGGGCCTTGTGGGGCGCAAATTCATGGTTGAAGGCAGCCTCGACCTGCTGGGTGCCAGCACCAAAGCGGCCGATCTGCCTGCTGCCGCATTCGGGGCAACTGGCCGGCTGCGGCCTGATCCGGCCGCAGTAGTGGCAGATCAGCTGGGTCTTTTGCTTATCCTCTAGGCCATGCTGGTCGATGTGGATGGTCAGTGAGACGCTGCACTCATTACAGCGCACAATATGGCCGCAGTTGCGGCAGAGCACAAAGCCAGCAAAGCCGCGCCGGTTGATAAAAATCATGGCCTGCTGCTGTTTAGAGAAGGC
The DNA here is from genome assembly GCA_964654125.1 of uncultured Oscillospiraceae bacterium. Taxonomy (GTDB): domain Bacteria; phylum Bacillota; class Clostridia; order Saccharofermentanales; family UBA5734; genus JAAYBY01. The sequence continues at coordinate 14,094 of CAZZGG010000035.1, read as the reverse complement.
CTCCAGCATGGCCTTTTGCAGGCCTCGGCTGAAGATACTGCGGTTGCCGCTATTTAGCTCTGCCCGCATGTCGACTATTTCTGTTTGGGCCAGCCCGGCCCGGCTGATCCGGCTGGGCAGGCTGAGCAGCTGGCTTTGGCCGGCCACTGTCTGATAATAGGTCTCCACAGCCGGGGTGGCTGAGCCCAGGACCAGGGCAGCGCCATGCTCGGCTGAGCGCAGCCGGGCTATATCGCGCACATGGTAGCGGGGGTGGGTTTCTGATTTATAGGTGGTTTCCTGTTCTTCATCGATCACGATCAGGCCGATCTCACGCAAAGGGGCAAAGATGGCCGAGCGGGCCCCGACCACGACCTGGACCTTTTCCTGCCAGATCAGCTGCCACTGGGCATAGCGCTGGGCCGGGGTCAGCCGGCTGTGTAAAAGGGCCACAGCCGGGCCAAAACGGGAGCGGATCCGGCTGATCATCTGGGGGGTCAGGGCTATTTCGGGCACCAGGATCAGGGCTGTCTTACCGCTGCTTGTAATCTCCTTGGCCGCCTGCAGGTAGACTTCAGTTTTGCCGCTGCCGGTCACCCCAAAAAGTAAAAATTCCCGGCTGGCAGCTGGTGGCTCCTGCACTGCCCCACAAATAGCCTTGATTGCAGCCGCCTGGTCCGGATTAGCTGTCCAGGGCGAAACCAGTTCATAATCAGCCTCTGCGGCCGGTGGGGGCGGCTGACGCCTGTCGAAAAAAACCAGCCAGTCATTTTTAGCCAGGGTGTTTAAAACAGAGCGGGAAACCTGGCAGGCGTCCATGATCTCCTGGACGGGAGCCATTTCACATTCCAGCAGCAGTTCCACTACCCGCAATTGGCCGAGGCGGCTGATCTCACCGCCGGCCAGACGCCGGCTGGCTTCAGCCGGGTCCTTCAGCTCTGCCATCTTGACCGAGCGGTCCTGGCGGGCGGCCACAGCAGCCGGCACCATGCAGCTGAGGGCTGAGCCCAAAGTGCAGACCAGCTGGCTGCACATGCTGGCGGCCAGCCTGATCTGGTCCGGGCGCAGGACAGGCCGGGGCGCAAGCAGACGGGCCAGGGGCTTGATCTGAAGCGACTGGTCAGCCTGGACGGGACAGGCTGTGACAAAGGCCCTCTCCAGGCGGTTGGCCTTGCCAAAAGGCACCTCGACATAACTGCCCAGGCTGATTTGGCCGGCCAGCTGGGCCGGAATGCTATAGGTATAGGGGCGGTCAAAGGCCAGGCCTGCATCACGCAGGGCCACCTGGCAGTATCTGGCTGGCTGTGTGTTATCCATCTTACATCAAGTCAAACAGGCTGATCTGGCTGGACTGGGGCAGATCGGCCAGGCAGCCGGCCTCACGCAGGTTTTCCATGATGGCAGGACCTAAGCCGGCCCGGCGCTCCAGCTCATCCTGGGTCTTGAAAGGACCCGCCTGGCGGGCGGCGGCTATCTGGCCGGCCACAGCCGGGCTGACCGCCGGAATACTGTCCAGAGGGGGCAGGATCTGGCCCGGCCCCACCTGTAAGAACTGCTGGGCAGCCGACTTATGCAGGTCGACCGGCAAGAAGCGGATTCCCCGCAGCAGCATTTCCTCAACGATTTCCAGGATATAGTAGGTGCGCTGTTCCTTGTCTGAATTCTCGCGCCAGTTGCGGCGCAGTTTCTCGCGCTCCTGACGGATCTGGGCCTGGGGCCGGCACATTAACAGACAGTCAAACTCAACTGCCCGCACCGTGAAATAGGCACAATAATAAGCCTCCGGATAATTAATCTTGAACCAGGCTATGCGCAGGGCTGAGATGGTGTAGGCCACAGCATGGGCCTTGGGGAACATGTAGCGGATCTTCTTGCAGGATTCAATATACCATTCCTGGACCTTGTTTTGCCGCATCAGGTCTTCTTGCTCCTGGGTCAAGCCGCGCCCCTTGCGCACCTGCTCCATGATAGTGAAGGCCTCCTTGGCCGGCAGACCATCATAAATCAGCTCAGTCATGATACTGTCACGGCAGCCGATCACCTGCTCAATGGTGCAGATACCCTGCCTGATCAGGTCCTGGGCATTGCCCTTCCAGACATCGGTGCCATGGGACAGGCCCATCAGCTGGACCAGGTCATAAAAACGGGTCGGCTGGGTCTCCTTGATCATGTCCCTAGCCATGAAGGTACCCATCTCAGGCAGGCCCAGGGTGGCACTGTCCAGCTGCAGATCATCTGGGCCAAAGCCCAGGGCTTTGCTGGAGGTGAAAAGAGTCATGACCTGGGGATCCGGCACCGGGATGGTAGCCACATCTACCCCGGTCATATCACCGAGCAGCCTCAGCATGGTCGGATCATCATGGCCCAGGATATCCAGTTTCAAGATAGTCTCCTGCAGGGCATTAAAATCAAAATGGGTGGTGACAATACCATTGGCGGCCCGGTTGGCCGGATACTGGACCGGTGTAAAATCATAGATCTCGCGGTCTTTGGGCACAACAACAATGCCACCGGGATGCTGGCCGGTTGTGCGCCGCACCCCGATCAGGCCGGCAGCCAGGCGGCTGACTTCAGCCTGGGTGACGGGCTGCTGCTTGGCCTCAAAATATTTGTGGACTATGGCCTGGGCATTTTTCAAGGCAAAGCCGCTGATCGTGCCGGCCCGGTAGGTGTAGCCCTGGCCAAACATCTCCTCAGTGTACTTGTGGGCCCGGGGCTGGTATTCGCCGGAAAAATTCAGGTCAATATCAGGCTGCTTATCACCGGTGAAGCCTAAGAATGTGGCAAAGGGTATGTCCTGGCCTTCGCCTAAAAGAGCTGTGCCACATTCAGGGCAGTCCTGGGCCGGCAGGTCAAAACCGGAACCATATTCGCCCTGGCCGGCAAAACTGGCATAGCGGCAAGCCGGGCACAGATAGTGGGGCGCCAGCGGATTGACTTCGGTTATACCACAAAGATAGGCGACCAGGGAGGAGCCGACCGAACCGCGTGAACCGACCAGGTAGCCGTCCTGATTGGATTTTTTGACCAGGCGGTGGGCGATGTAGTACATGACACTGAAATCATTTTCAATGATGGATTTAAGTTCTTCCTCGATCCGCTGCTTGACCTGTTCCGGCAACTGGCCCTCGTGCAGGTAAAGCTCTTGGGCCCGGGTCCAGGTCAGCTCACGGATATCGTCATCAGCGGTTTCTATCACGGGTGGGTAGGACCCGGCCGGGAAAGGCACCAGCTCGGAGCTGACCCGCCGGGCAATGGCCTGGGTGTTGTTAATGACAACATCCCGGGCATCCTCTGGCTCCAGGTAGGAAAATTCAGCCAGCATATCGTCAGTGGTGTGGAAGTAAAGCTCGGCCTGCTCGTCAAAATCAGGATAGCCGTCTGCCGCCATCAGCATGGCCCTTAAGATGGCATCGTCCTTTTCTAAAAAGTGCACATCACCTGTGGCACAGACAGGTTTTCTTAGTTTTTTACCCCAGGCTAAGATAAGACGGACCAAATTTTGCAGGTCCTCTTGACTGGTCAGGCCGCTGTCCGGATTAGACAGATAGAACTGATTGTTACTGAGGGGCATGACCTCAAAGTAATCATAGAAACGGCCGATGGGCAGGTTTTTTTTGTTATCTAGGCCGGCCAGGGCCTGGCCCAAGTCACGTCCGGCTGCCAGATAGTGTTCCAGGGCCAGGCTGAAGACCTCTCCGGCCTCGCAGGCGCTGCCGATGATAAGGCCATGGCCGAAGTAACTGATCAGGCTGCGCGGCAGACGGGGCCGGCTGTGAAAGTAGTCCAGATGGGATAACGACACCAGGCGGTAGAGATGGTAAAGGCCCAGCTTATCACCAGCTAATAAGGTGATATGGTGGACTTTTCTTTTATGTTCCCGCACCTCAGCCTGGCTGAGCCGACCGGCTAGCCTGTTCAGGTCAGCGCCTGTTTTAGCTGCACTTTTTTGCCAGAGCTGGCAGAAGATCTGGCCGCAGGCCACAGCGTCGGCTGCGGCCCGGTGGGCCTGGTCTAGTGTAACTGCCAGATGACTGGCCACAGTGGCCAGGCGGTGGTTTTTCAAATCGGGCAGCATGGTACGGGCCAGGGCCAGGGTATCAAAAAGGGGCGGGTTAAATTTTAGGGGTGGATCCAGCTCTTGGCCGGCCTGGCGCAAAAAGCCCAGGTCAAAAAGGGCATTATGGGCCACCAGGGGCCGCTTGCCCAGCCAGGCGGCCAGCTTTAGCATGACTTCAGCTGCAGCCGGTGCTCCGACCAGCATCTCATCCGTGATGCCGGTGATGCTCTTGATCTTGTCGGGCAGGGCCAGGCCGGGCTGGATATAACTGACCAGCTGGTCAGCCGGGCTAAAGCCACCCCGGCCATCCGGGGCAAAGTGGACCGCCGCCACTTCGATCAGCTTGTCCTGACTGCTGTCCAGGCCGGTTGTCTCCACATCCAGGGCGACAAAGCCATCGGACAGGTCTTCTGAATCCGCCAGGTAGGCAACACAGGCAAAATCATCGACCAGATAGCCTTCCATACCATAGATCAGCTTGATCGGCCGGCCGGCTGCCGCCTCTTTGGCACAGGCCTGGGCGGCATCAGGGAAGGCCTGGACCACACCATGGTCAGTGATGGCCACTGCCGGATGGCCCAGGCGGGCGGCCAGGCGGACCAATTCAGCCGGTTCACAGACAGCGTCCTTGGCACTCATCTTGGTGTGGGCATGCAATTCGACTCTTTTGCTATCAGCCTGGTCCTGGCGCAAAGGCCAGGGCTGGGCTGGGACCAGGCCTAAGACCCGGGCCCTCAGGTCCTTGCTGAACTGGCTGTCAAAACTGATTTCAGCACTGAGGCGGACAAAACCGCCAGCCAGGATGTCATTAATTCTGGCTTCATCAACCGGCTTGGCGAATAAAAGGCAGGCAATTGAGCTGGTCTTGTCGGTCAGGTTAAATTTAAAAAGCAGGCGGGTGCCGTTACTGACCGGCAGCACTTCCTCTTCGAAGACCTGGCCCTCAATCAAGGCCTGGCCTGTCTCACTGTCCAGGGAAGCTATCGGCACCTGCTTTAATTCCTGGTTGATCCGGCCATAGCCGGCGCCTTTGGCCCGGGTTCGGGCCGGTGCAGGTTTTTCCGCGGCTAGCTTGGCACCGTTTTCCGCATGGATTTGATTGGCCTTGCTGGTATGGGCCTGAAACTGGCGCCGGGCATAATCGCTCAGCTCTTCTTGCCTGGCACTGGCACTGCGCAGGCAAAATGATGTCGTGCCGGCCACCTTGTCGTGAAAGCAATCACTTAAGGCTGCCAGCTGCTCAGGTAAAATACTGTCAGCGTGGTCCAGCTCCAGATAGACGCAGCTGTCCGACTGGCAAAAGACCGCCCGGCGCACCAGGGAGGCGGCCAGGACATCCTGCTTTTCCAGATGCCGCAAAAGCCAGGGCTGCAGGCTGGCTGCATAGGCGCTGCTGGCCTGGACATCAAGGTCCTCGGCAAAATACTGGCAGAGAGTGACTTCCTTGATCGCCAGCTGCTCTTCCATTTCTGCTTCCAGCCGGCAGAGCAGGTCCACTGGCAAGGGCTGGTCCAAAAGGCAGGTCAGGCGTAATGACTGCTCTGTTTCTACTGTGATGTCCTGGACCAGGGCACTTTGTTGCTCCAGTTGTTCTTGGAGCTGACTATGCGGAATCAGGGCCTGCCATAAGGCTGATAAAGAGCTGAGGTTCATTATATCTGTTTTCCTTTACTGAGCTGGCGCTGGCTGATCAGCTGATCCAACTGGCGAAATAGTTCCGGGACCGCTTCGGCCTGACTGACTCTTTTGACAAGCTTGCCAGCGGCGAAAATAATAAAGTAATCACGGCAGCCGGCCAGGCCAATATCTGCCTGGGCCGCTTCGCCCGGCCCATTGACCACACAGCCCATCACAGCCACTGTCAAAGGCTCCTGGTAGGCTGCCAGCTTCTCTTCCACCTCCAGGGCCACCTGGCTGAGGTCAACTTCTGTGCGGCCGCAGGTTGGACAGCTGATCAGGACCGGCCCGCGCTGGCGCAGCTCAAGGGCGGCCAGGATCTGCCAGGCTGTGCGCACTTCCTCAACCGGGTCAGCAGTTAAAGAGACCCGTAGGGTGTCACCGATACCTTCGGCCAACAGGGCGCCGATCCCGGTGGCGGAACGGACAATGCCCTCACGCAGGGTGCCGGCTTCAGTGACCCCGATATGGAGGGGGTAGTCAGTTTTTTGAGACAGGAGACGGCAGGCCTCTAGATTGAGCAGGGGGCGGGCAGCTTTAATGGAAACGACAATATCATAAAAGTCACAGGCTTCCAGCATGGCAATGGCTTCCAAGGCAGATTCGACTAGAGCTGCCGCATTAACACCACCGTGCTTGTCGACCAGCTGCCTGCTCAAGGAGCCGGAATTAACCCCAACCCGGATTGGTATCTTATGTTCTTTGGCGGCCCTGGCCACCTGGGCCAGCTTGTCCTGGCCGCCAATATTGCCGGGATTGATGCGGATCTTATCCGCTCCGGCCTGGATGGCCGCCAGGGCCAGCCGATAATCAAAATGGATATCAGCCACAATGGGCAGGGGCGAACGGGGCCTGATCAAGGCCAGGGCCCGGGCCGCCTCCTGGTCAGGTATGGCCAGGCGGGTGATCTCACAGCCAGCCTGGGCCAGTTGTTCAATCTGTTTTAAGCTGGCAGCCACATCACGGCTGTCTGTATTGTTCATGGATTGTACAGCAATTGGAGCCCCGCCGCCGATCGGCACAGAGCCGACCATAATCTGACGGGTCAGTTTTTTCTCAAACAAGATTCATCCCTCTTTTACGTTAGTTACCAGCCAGACGCAGGATGTCAAAGAGCAGGCCAGCCAGAGCCAGCATTATAATCAAAGCTATGCCAATGATGCCAATCAAATTCTGCACCTTGACCGAAAGCCGTTTACCCCGGATTGCCTCCAGGCCGATCAGGATCAGGTGGTTGCCGTCCAGGGGCGGGATGGGCAGCAGGTTCATAAAACCCAGGCTGACCGATATCAGGGCAAAGAGCCAGAGCAGCTGGTAGATTTTTTCGGAAAGGGGCTGGCTTTGTGTGACCACATCGCTGATCATGGAGACCACTCCGACCGGGCCGGACAAGGTGTCCTGGGGCCTGATGGCTCCGCTGAACATCATGCCGATGCTGCGCACCGTCACCTTGATGATGGACCAGGACCACTGGAAGGACTGGCCGATAGCCGGTCCGATAGCCTGGCTGGCTTCAAAATAGATACCCTGCTCAACCAGGTCCTGGTAGACCATGGCCTGCATGACCAGATCTTCTTCCTGGCCGTCCCGCCTGACCCGGATGGTCAGGGGAGCTCCGGCAGTATCAGACACTGCCTGGGAAAAGGCAGCCAGATCCTGGGCTGGCACCCCATTGGCTGAGATCAGGATATCACCTGCCTTGAGGACAGGCTGGCCATTATTGGAGTCTGCTTCGACTTCATCAATCACTATTTCCTGGTTTTCGTCAGCCCTGATCCTGATGCCCAGACGCCAGGCGTCACGCCAGGCCGGCTCCAGGCGCAGCGATCTTTTTTGGCCTGTGCTGTCTTTGACAATCAGGTCAAGCGGTTGGTCCTGGGCCAGAAAAGCTGTCTGGCCGGTATAGTCAAGTGTGGTCCGGACCGGTTTACCATTCAAGGCCACGATGCGCTCTCCAGCCTCCAGGCCGGCAGCTGCAGCCTGACTGTCTGCCGCCACCTGCCCCACCACAGGCAGGGTATAGCCAAAAGAAACAAACATGATAAAAAAGGCCAGCACACCTGAGAGCAGGTTGAGGGCCGGCCCGGTTGTGATGACCAAGGAACGGGCCCAGCGGGGCCGGTTGAAAAAATGACCCTCATCTGTCGTGTCGGGATCATCATCGTATTCCCCGGCAAAGCGGACTGAAGCACCGATCGGCAACAGCTTGATGCTGTATTTTATGTTATTCCTTTCCCAGGAAAAGAGGACCGGCCCCATGAAAATTGCAAATTCTTCGATTGTAAATCCTAATTTACGGCCTGTCAGGTAATGTCCCAGTTCGTGGACTATCATCATGACACTCAAGATCAAAAGGCCGACAATAACGCCCATAATACCCATGCTAATCCGTTAGCTCCTGTCTATTTAAAATCGCCGGCAACCAGATCATAGACAATTTTTCTGGCCCAGCTGTCCTGTTCCATGATAGCATCAAAGCCGGCTTGTGTCACAGCAGCTTTTTGCAGATAAAGGTCAAGGCAGGCCTTCGTTAATCTGGCAATATCGTTAAAAGTGCAGCGGCCAGCCAGGAAGCTGTTGACTGCTGCCTCGTTGGCGGCATTCAGCACAGCCGGGGCCAGGCCGCCTTCTTTTAAGGCGGCATAAGCCAGGCCCAGCAGGGGGAAAGCCGCCAGGTCCGGCGGCTCAAAGGTCAAGGGGCTGCTGGCAAAAGGATCGTAGGGCCGGCCGGCTGTGGGCAGGCGCTCAGGCCAGGTCAGGGCCAGCTGGATAGGCAGCTCCATATCAGGAAAACCCAGCTGGGCCAGGACGGAGCCATCCTTTAATTCAATCATGGAGTGGATGATACTTTGCGGGTGGACCACTACTTCGATATTTTCTGCCGGGCAGTCAAAGAGCCAGTGGGCTTCGATGACTTCAAGACCCTTGTTCATTAAAGTCGCTGAATCAATGCTGATCTTGCCGCCCATCTGCCAGGTCGGGTGGGCCAGGGCCTCTGCTTTGGTCACATGGGCCAGCTGGGCCTGGCTGCGGCCGCGAAAGGGTCCGCCTGAGGCTGTCAGAAAGATTTTAGACAGGCTGCCCGCCGGCACTGCGGCCAGGCACTGCCAGATAGCTGAATGCTCGCTGTCCACCGGATAGAGCAGGCTACCTGATTTTTTCGCCTCTGCCATGACCAGCTGGCCGCCGGCCACCAGGGTTTCCTTGTTGGCCAGGGCTATCTTCTTCCCGGCTCTGACAGCAGCCAGGACCGGCTCCAGGCCAGCTACACCGACCATGGCAGCCAGGACTGTGTCGGCACCGGGCCAGCTGGCGGCAGCCAGGTTGCCTGCCCGCCCGCTCAGGACCTGGGTGGCCAGGCCCTGGGCCTTGAGGCGGCGGGCCAGCTCAAGAGCTGCTTTTTCATCTGCAATGCTGATCATTTCCGGGCGCAGTTCCAGGGCCTGCTCGTATAAGAGTTCTTTATTAGTGCCGGCCGTCAGGCCCTTGATCTCCAGGCCGAGGCGGCGGCAGACTTTGATGGCCTGGGTGCCGATAGAGCCGGTTGAGCCCAGGATGACAAGTGTTTTGCTCAATTTGCTTCTCCCCTTAAAAGATTATCTGCCAGATAAAGCCTAAGCCTAAGCTGAGCGGCAGGGTGAAAAAGGCACTGTCGAAGCGGTCAAGCAGGCCGCCGTGGCCGGGCAGGATTTTGCCGAAGTCTTTAATCTGGCAGTAACGTTTGAGGCCGGATGCCAGCCAGTCGCCCAGCTGGGCGGCCAGGCTGAAAGCCAGGCCGCTGAATGCCGCTGCCAGGAGGTAAAAGGCTGGCCGGGCTAAAGTCAGTTGCAATTCAACTTGAAAGAGATAAAAAATCAGCATCATGGCCAGCATGCTGCCCGCCAGGCCACCGAAAAAACCGGCGACTGTCTTTTTGGGACTAAGTTCCGGCACAATCTTTTGCTTGCCCCAAAGTGAGCCGACAAAATAAGCAAATACGTCGGATAGCCAGGGGGCTGCCAGGCCGATGATCAGCCAGAGCCAGCCGCTGGGTAAAAAACTGATCAAAGTGACCGTGCAGGTCAGGGGGAAGGCCAGATAAAGCAGGGCTGCTCCGGTGGCCAGGGCATCGGGCAGGCTTTGATAACCTCTTTTCAGCATAAAACGCAGTACTATGACTGCCAGCAGGATAAACTGGCCAAAGGCCGTTACAGCAAAAGCCAGGCTGGCTGTGGTCCAGGTCTGGTCTTTAGCCAGAAAAAATAAAAGGGGTAAAAAGCTGGTCAGACAGCCAGTCAGAAGCAGGGGCAAAGAAGGTTTCAGGCCGCAGCCACGGGCTGCCCCGGCCAGCTCAAAGCTGACGATAATGCCTATGACTAAAAACAGGGCCAGCGGCAGCCAGATGGTCCAGTAACCGGGAATTACAAATAATGCAATGACCAAAGTGAAGGCCAGGCCTGTCCAGATCCTTTGTCGCATAAGACGTTTTAAATACCTCCAAAGCGCCGGCGGCGTTCTGTAAAGGCACGCAGTGCCTCCAGCAGATGATCCTGGCCAAAGTCAGGCCAGAGCACATCGTCATAGTAGAATTCTGCATAGGCAGATTGCCAGAGCAAAAAATTGGATAGGCGCATCTCGCCACTGGGCCGGATGACCAGATCAGGGTCGGGCAGGTCGGGCAGATAAAGGGCCTGGGCAACTGTGCCTTCACTGATCGTGGCCGGGTCGAGCCGGCCAGCCTGGGCCGCTTCAGCCAGCTGGCGGCAGGCAGAGGCGATTTCTCTCCTGCTGCCATAGTTAAAGGCTATGATCAGCTGCATCTTGTCCCGCCCGGCCAGGTCGTTTTCAGCCCTAGTCATGATCTCTTGCACCTTGGGGCTAAGACCCTGGCGTTCCCCGCAAAAGCGCACCCTGATCCCCTCCCGGGCCAGTTCAGCGTCATAGCGGTTGAAAAATTCGACAAAGAGCTCCATCAGGGCTGTGATTTCTGCCTCGGGCCGCTGCCAGTTTTCTGTGGAAAAAGCATAGACAGTCAGGTATTTAATACCTAGCCGGCCACAGATGCGGCAGAGGTTTTGCAGATTTTCCGCTCCGGCCCGGTGGCCGGCTGAACGGGGCAGGCCGTGCTTTTTAGCCCAGCGCCCGTTGCCATCCATGATCACGGCCAGATGCAGGGGTATTTTCAAGTTTTCAGCTGTGGGCAGGGCCGCTAGCCGGGCTGCCTGCTGCTGGCTGATCCCTTTTCTTTGGGGCAGAAAAAACCTGCCTAATCTGGCAAACTTACTCATACGATCCTCTTGGAAACAAGAACCGGGCCTGTCAGTGCCCGGTCCCCTTGCTGTTTTTTCTTTACTGGCCTGTTTAGATCTCCATCAGGTCTTTTTCCTTCTCCGCGGCTACTTGATCAAGTTCTGCGATATACTTGTCAGTCAGCTTTTGGATTTCTGCTTCAAACAAGGCCAGATTATCCTCGGTCAATTCCTTGTTTTTCAAGTGGGTGCGGTATTTGTCGATACCTTCGCGACGGATATTGCGCACGGCGATCCGGCTGTCTTCGGTGTAGCGGCTGATTGTCTTAACCAGGTCCCGCCTTCTTTCTTCGGTCAGGGGCGGGAAAACCAGCCGCAGCATCTTACCGTCATTGTTGGGGTTGATACCCAGATCTGAGGCCTGGATTGCTCTTTCCAAGGCACGCAGTGTGCCTGGATCCCAGGGTGTGATGGTGATCAGGCGGGCTTCCGGCACCTGGACATTGGCCACCTGATTAATGGGTGTTTCCACACCGTAGTATTCAATGGTGATGCGTTCCAAAAGCTTGGGGTTGGCCCGGCCGGCCCGGATGGAGTTAAAATTGTCCTGGAGAACATTGACCGTCTTTTGCATTTTTTCTTCATAGGGGCGATAAGATTCTTTGTTGATTTCTATCATAGCCATGGCTGAACCTCCTGCCAGAAAACTTTAAGTGATTATCAGCGTCATTATAGCTGATCAGCTAGATTTGAGCAAGAAAGGGCTGTTTTTTCAGCAGATTATGGTGCCGATGGGCTCACCTTTAACCATGCGGATGATGTTAGCCGGATCTTTTAAGTTAAATACCCCGATAGTCATCTTGTTATCGCGGCAAAGAGCAGCTGCTGTGGCATCCATGACTTCCAGGCCCATCTGCAGGACCTGGTCGTGGCTGATCGTGGCGAAACGGACAGCGTCCGGATATTTATGGGGGTCTTTGTCATAGACTCCGTCCACCATGGTGGCCTTGAACATGATATCGGCATCTATTTCCGATGCCCGCAGGGCGGCTGCTGTATCGGTGGTGAAGAAGGGGTTGCCCGTGCCGCAGCCAAAGATGACGACCCGGCCTTTTTCCAGATGGCGGATGGCTCTTTTGCGGATATAGGGTTCGGCGATCTGGCGCATTTCTATGGCACTTTGCACCCGGGTTTCAATACCGGCCTGTTCCAAGGCGTCAGAGAGGGCCAGGGCGTTGATAGCTGTGGCCAGCATACCCATATGATCAGCTGTGACCTTGTCCATACCCTTGCTGGTGCGGCCGCGCCAGAAGTTGCCGCTGCCGACAACCAGGGCCACCTGCACGCCCAGTTCTGTGACCTGGCCGATGGTTTCACCCAGGATATGCAGGGTTTCCTGGCACAGGCCATGGCCTTTGTCACCGGCCAGAACTTCGCCGCTTAACTTGAGCAGGATCCTGTTATAAGCTTTTGACATGTTTTCCTCCTGGTAATCAGCTTAAAAAAAAGGGACATGCAAGATGTCCCTTTATATCGGATTTATTTAATCTGCTTAGAGACCTCTTCAGCGAAGTTCTCTTCCCTTTTTTCCAATCCTTCACCCAGCTCATAGCGGACAAAGCGCCTGACGCTGATGTTTTCGCCGATCTGGGCAATCATCTCTTTGACGATCATTTCCACTGTCTTGCTGTCATCCTTGATGTAGGACTGGTTAAGCAAGCAGTTTTCTTCAAAGAATTTCTTCATGCGGCCATCAACGATCTTGTCAACAACCTTTTCCGGCTTGCCTTCGTTGAGGGCCTGGTTGCGGGCGATGTTTCTTTCAGCTTCAATCACATCGGCCGGGACAGAGTCCTGATCAACCCATTGTGGTTTCATGGCTGCTATCTGCATGGAAATCTCGCGCACCATCTGGCGGAAATTCTCATTTTTAGCTGCAAAGTCCGTCTCTATGTTAACTTCCAGGAGTACACCCACCCTGTTGCCGGCATGGATATATGCATCAACAACACCTTCGGCAGCTATCCGGGTCATCTTTTTGTCAGCTGAGGCAATGCCTTTTTCCCTGAGCCAGATGATTGCCTTATCCAGGTTACCATCTGATTCCTGCAAGGCCTTCTTGCAGTCCATCATACCTGAGCCGGTTTTTTCGCGCAGCTCTTTTATCATATCAATTGTAATGTTCATCCAGCTACCTCCTCTTAAGCTTCATCGTCCAAATCGACGTCTTCAGCCAGTTCTTCTGCTCCTGCGCCATCATCAGCCATTTCCAGCTGTTCACCCTGGCGTCCTTCCAAAACGGCATCAGCCATTTTGCCGGCGATCAGCTTGACTGCCCGGATGGCGTCATCGTTACCCGGGATGATATAGTCAACTTCGTCCGGATCACAGTTAGTGTCCACGATACCGACGATCGGGATACCCAGGCGGCGGGCTTCGCGCACAGTAATATGTTCTTTACGCGGATCAACCACAAAGACACAGGAAGGCAGGCGCACCATGTCCTCGATACCACCCAGGTTCTTGTTCAGCTTTTCCATTTCCAGATGCAAGCCGGCAGCTTCTTTTTTCGGCAGCAGATCAAAGGTGCCGTCACTGGCCATCTCCTTGAGCTCCATCAGCCGGTTGATCCTTTTGCGGATGGTGACAAAGTTAGTCAGTGTACCACCCAGCCAGCGGTTATTGACATAATACATACCACAGCGTTCCGCTTCTTCACGGATCGAATCCTGGGCTTGCTTTTTTGTGCCAACGAATAAAACTGTGCCGCCATTCATAGACAGCTCCCTGACAAACATATACGCCTCTTCGATCTTGCGCACTGTTTTTTGCAGGTCAATGATATAGATACCATTGCGTTCTGTGTAGATATACTCCGCCATCTTGGGATTCCAGCGGCGGGTCTGGTGACCAAAATGGACACCTGATTCCAGCAATTGCTTCATGCTGATTACGGCCATAATAATTCCTCCTGTTTTTTCCTCCATGGATGCACACCGTTTTCACGATTCGGCAACAGGCCTTAGCTCCATGTGTGTTTTAACCTTGGCAATTGTACCACGATTCAAGACCTTTGACAAGAAATTTTGCTGGACCGGGTGCAAGCCAAATTTGTGAGATCTTGAAAAAAAGATAAAAACTTTTGCTAAA
>CAZZGG010000034.1:0-24080 GCA_964654125.1 uncultured Oscillospiraceae bacterium | reverse complement strand
AGCATTCGGAATCCAATTGGTGGAAACGGACAATATTGATACCTGTCTTGGCCAGGCGGCGGGCGGTCTTTTCACTGAATTCAAAATCAGGAAAATTGGCGGCACTGTTAAAATTGGTGCCCCAGAAACGGGCCGGAGTGCCATCTGCGAAGCTGAACTTGTCACCATCAACCTTGAGGAAACCATGGCGACCGGCTGGTTTTTCATTAGCGAACACGTGAGAGATGTCGATAGGCATGTCTTCCCAAGTAAAGGGATAGGGGGTGAATTTTCGCATTATTATACCTCCTGGAGCTAGCTGTCAGCTGACTGACAACTGGAAATTTCGCACATTTGCGAAACTTTTCGATTGACATTTTGATTTTAGCAGACAAACTAATAATGTCAACCAGACATTTCCTGCCCTGATGCTAACATATACGCTAAGATCAGGGCAGATAACTGTGCTTGATCTTTCGCTATGTTTTCGAGACACATAATTACTGTCTGCAGCTGTCACATTTCTTTGAAAAGCATTCCTCACTTGTCAGCAACTCTTTGGCATACTTCCTTCTGTTATAAGCTTATCTATCTCAAATATTAATGCAAAATGGAGGCGAGATAAAGCGCCTCTCCTATTCTGTCTGGATCAGATAGTACATGGAGTAGCAAGTCTCACCCAGGCTGAATTTTAACTGGCCATCTGCGTAGACCGAAGGGATCACACCAGTGATAAAACCTTCCGGCCCGATTGATAAGACCCTAAGGTTAGTCTGATCGGTTTTTAAGCTGACATCTGCGGCAATAACTTCAATCTGGATAGGTGGTTTACCGAAGTCAAGGATTTCCTGGCGGTCTTCACTATATTTCATGTCAGTATTTTCAGCCCGGCCCACTGTGGTTAGAAGCAGGTTGTTGGACTGGCTGATTGGGGCATCAGTTAATGAGCTAAGCGCCAGCACAGCATAATCATTTTTAACCTGGACAGATAGATCAATCAGATCAAGCTGACCAACTTCGCCCAAAAAGCCGTAAGCGCATTTGCTGCGCTCAGTGTCGATGACACCATAACCCTTGGCCCAGTCCCGCATCATCTCACCGGTATCAGCCAGGACCCGGCCGCTTGATTCGTCAACAACACGCTCGCAAATGCCAAAAGTCTGGTCAGCTTGATATGCCTGCCCCGGGTAAACCAGACCGGTCTTATTTTGCTCAGTGATCAAGCGCAGGGCCAAGGTCTTGACATCATGAAAGCTGCTGGCTAGATCCTTGTCCTTGATCTCCAGGGCTACTGTCTTTTTGGCCTCGGCTACATCGCCCCGCCGCATAATAAGTGCCGCATGATAGAAAAGGCCATACTTGGCCGGATCAATATGGGTGGCAAAGACGCCTTCGCGGTAGGCAACATTATTAATAGTACTGGGTACAATCTCTTTGCCAATAATATTTTGGTTGCGGCTATGGTCATAGCGGTAGGTATGGATAGTAAAACCGGACCAGCCCTGCAGAGCGCCTAAAGCTGCCAGATGAATGGAGACATCCGCCCGCCAGTCATTGGGCCAGGCAACATCCCATTCAGAGACGAAATATGGCTTGCCCAAAGTGCGGCTATAGGTCAGGCACGGTACGAATGTGTCCTTGGCCTTGACCATAGGTCTTTGGTCATTTAGTTTGGCAAACTCCTGCCAAGGTTTGCTTGATGACCAGTAAGTGTGACCATCTGTGAAATCCAGGCAATTCTGCGTCACTGAATTAGCACCAGTGATAGCCTGATTGGTGCCAGCCAGAGGAAACTTGACCCCCAGACCACGCATGTACTCTGCCATTTCCAGATAATAGCTTTCCTGGATTGCCATCTTGAAACGGATGATAGTCTCATCTTTAGTATTGAAGTCCGGTCTTAGCGCTCCGGGATAACTGAGCTTATTTTCAGATAGCCAGTTACCGAACAAAGCGACCAGTTCACTATAATAAGGCTCAACTGCTGGATCGATCGAATGGCTGAACATATTGCATTCATTGGTGATCTCAGCCATGACAAAGACCGGATCATCTTTATAGGCCAGTCCGGTGAAGGGATTGATATGATGCCAGATTTGCTGGGCAAATTCTTTTTGCAGATCAATCAGGCGGCGCGAGAAGATACTGTAGGGCTTGGCACAGTCCTTCAAGGCCCCGGCGTTTTCGACTCCATCGCCTGTCTTGAACTTGCGGTAGGTTATCATGTCAAAATAACAATAGATACCTTCTTTTTTGAGGCAATAGATCAGATAGTCCAACCTGTTCATGCTTGCTGGATCCAGCTGGCGGGTTGAGCCCAGGAGTGGCCCTTTCTCAAACTGGAAAATATTGGGGGTCGACCATTCGGAATCCAACTGGTGGAAACGGACAATGTTAACGCCTGTCTTGGCCAAGCGGCGGGCAGTCTTTTCACTGAACTCGAAATCAGGGAAATTGGCTGCACTGTTAAGATTTGTACCCCAGAAGCGGGCCGGAGTGCCATCAGCAAAACTGAATTTGTCACCATCAACTTTGAGGAAGCCGTGGCGACCGGCAGGTTTTTCATTAGAGAACACATGAGAAATATCGATGGGCATCTCTTCCCAGCTAAAGGGATAGGGGGTGAATTTTCGCATTTGAGGCCTCCTGGAGTCAAAGTCAGTTAGCTGACTAATAGAGATTTCGCACTTTTGCGAAATTTTTCGTTTGACATTATGATTTTAGCAAACAAACTGATAGTGTCAACCAAACATTTCTAGCCTGAAGCAGGCATAATTCACAAAATTATGCGCTATTTTCAAATTTGACCTTTCGATATATTTTCGATATAATCCATTCTATTGAGATTGCTTTTTTTACATTCTTTAGGCAAGCAGATCATTTCATAAAATAAGCTATCAAGAAAATCTTATAATTAAGCAGATGCAGTCATTTTCCAGCAGGCAAAACATATGCGGCTGCACAGGAGGTCAGATGACTAAACTTAAAGATATAGCAGCTGTGGCAGGAGTCAGTATTTCCACTGTCTCCAAGGCCCTCAACAACAGCCGTGAGATCAACAAGGATACTAAAGCCAATATCATCCGGATTGCCCGTGAACTCAATTACAATATGACTTCCGTGCATAAGGAAAGCCAGGAAGACAACAGCCTGACCATCGGTGTGATCTGTCCGGAGATTAACAGCAATTATTATGCTCAGCTGATCAGTACGATTGGCAAGCGCCTGTCCAGAAAAAATTATCGCTCCTTTATTGCTATTTCTGATTTTGATCGCAAAAAAGAAGCTGAATATTTGCGATATTTTGGCAGCCAGAACTTTGCCGGTATTATCTTTATCACAGAAAGCCGGGACATCCAGGACCTGATTGATAATGCCAGGGAGCTCTGGCACAAGCCCTTGGTCCTGATCGCCTCCGAAGATGAAGTGAATGACTTTGACTGTATCCATATTGATGATCAATATGGCGTCATCACCGGGGTTGAGTATCTGCTCAGCCTGAACCATAAAAAGATCGCCTATATAGGCGACAGGCTGACATCGGGCCGCCTGGCTGCCTATCGCCAGACCCTAGCAAAGCATTCCCTGCCTGTTAATGAAGCCCTGATCAGGATAGCCGATAAACGTTTTGAAATTGGCGGCTACCAGAGCATGCTCTCTTTACTGGAAAACAAAGAGCGGCCCAGCGCTGTCTTTGCCGCCTATGATGATATGGCGATCGGGGCCATGCGGGCCATCACGGAAGCTGGCCTTAACATTCCCAAAGATATCTCCATCGTTGGCATGGATGATATCTTCGTCTCACTTTATCTATGCCGCTCCCTGACCTGCATCTCCAACCCGATCCGGGAAATGGCTATGGTTTCGATCAGTATCCTCCTGCATAAGATAGAAGATCCTGAATTTACAGTAGTCCAGAATGTTGTCCTGAAGCCAACCCTGGCTATCCGTGAAACTACAGCTGAATACAAGGGCTGAATCAAATGGACCAGATGCTAGAAGAATTTATGGAACTGGTCCAGATAGACTCCCCTTCCGGCCAGGAAGCGCAGCTGGCAGCTGTCCTTAAGGCAAAGCTAACTGGCCTGGGCTGCCAGGTCAGGCAAACCAGGCCACCCAAAGGCGGCAGTACTGGTAACCTGATCGCAGTTCTTTCTGGCCAAAAGCCTGGCTCTTTACTATTTACGGCCCACATGGACCGGGCACCCCAGGGCCAGGGCATCAAGCCCCAGCTAGAAGATGGTGTCATCCGAAGTGATGGCAGCACTATCCTGGCCGCAGACGACTTGGCCGGCATCTGTGCTATCCTGGCCGGACTGCGCCAGTGTCAGTCCGTCAGCACTCCCCGCCTGGAAATCCTTTTTACTGTTGCTGAAGAAACCGGACTGGCTGGCAGCGTTCTTTTAGAAGCAAATGACCTGGCATCCCAGCAGGGTTATGTTTTTGATTCAGCCGGACCCGTGGGCCGGATTATCAATGGAGCTCCTTATGCAGCCGCCCTGAAAGTTCAAGTCCAGGGCCGGGCTGCCCATGCCGGCAATGAACCGGAAGCCGGCCTGAACGCCTTAAAAACCCTGGCCCGGATCCTGGCCAGCCTCAAAGAAGGCCGACTCGATCAGGAATCGACAGCCAACTTTGCCGTGATCGAAGCTTCTGCTGTCACCAATCTAGTCTGTGCCCGAGCCGAAGCCAGGGGCGAAGCCAGAAGCCAGGATCAAGCCAAACTCTTTTCCTATATCAGCTACTTTAAAGACCACTGCCACAAACTGGCTAAAAAAGATGGTGCCCGTGTGCAAACTTCCAGTAAATTGAGCTATCCTGGTTTTTTCATTAAACCAGATGATCCAGTTATCGAAAAAGTTCAAACAGCCTGCCAGAAGCTCGGTATAAAGGCTTACTGCGAAAAAGGTGGCGGCGGCATGGATGCCAACCGTCTCAACCAGTTAGGTATTACCTGCGTCGGTCTGGCCACTGGTTACTACAAGAACCACAGCACAGATGAAAAACTGGTGCTGGCTGACTTTTTAAAAGCTGGCCAACTGGCCGCCGCCCTAATGCAGGGCAGCTAAGTCCAGCCTCTTTCCACGCTGTTAGAGGGGGTTAGCCGCCCAGAGCATCACTATGATCGGCCCGTGAAAGGAAGGCATCTAGCAGAAAAACTGGCAAGGCATTATATTTTTAATCTTGCTCCTCCATAGCTAAAGCATAAACAGCCAGTATATTTTTATTCCCAGTATCCTCCCCAGGCAAACTGGGCTGCTGCCACAATGCCGAACTGGAAACTCGCAGGATGGTAGTTATACCAGGAGCTTGTCACCATGCCTTCTGCCCCGGCCTCAATACAGCGCTCTGCCACTGTTCTAATATTCGGCACAAAGCGCCAGTAGTTAGGAAGGCTGTGGTAGTTGTCCCCGTTGCCCAAGGTCGTTGGTGCGCCAATAACCTTAAAGCCTTTATCCTGGTAGAACTCCAGATAAGGGAAGGCCTTGATCCGCTTAGGAAACTCTGATCCGAGATATTGTCCATAAATGGCCATAAAATCTGCACTGAGATTTGTGCTTAAATCAACCTGACTGGCAAATACATCAAGTATTGCACTTTCCAGGTTACTTAGCTCATTTTTCCATTCTTCGCCCCATTTTTCATCGCAAACAGTGACAGGTTTTTGCGCCCTGTCATACCTGGCAATGAAATGGGCACTGGCTTTTTTCACAACCCAATAATCCCAATACATAATTATGATTCTTTTATCGATAAGATCCAGAGTTGTTGGATGGGTGCACAGCATATCATCCCAGATAATTGGCGTGATGCCCTGGGCAAGGATGAACTCACTTATTGAATTTATATAGTCGGCATAGAGCTGGCCAACACCAAACTGCGCCACTTTCTCCTGGCATTTGCTACACTTGCCCAAATGCCTGGCTTCGTCACCGCCAATATGGATATACTCAATGCCCGGGTGGGAATCGATAATATCCTGCAGCATTTCTTTAACACAGGCCAGGGCATCTGAACTCAGTGGACAGATCTGGTTTGCTTCTGGCCGGGGTGTATTTTCCCTGATATGGGCATAATCAGGGTGGCTGACCAAATAGCCCAGGTGTCCGATCGTCTGCTGCAGCGGGATGATCTTAATACCCAGCTCTGCTGCCTCAGCATTGAGTCTGGTAATATCCGGCCGGGTCAGGCTGGTATTGACAGCAAGCCCGGGCAAATTTTTATAAGGGAATCTTTCCGCGTACTCGATAAGGACAGTATTCAATTTTAGATCCGCTGCCCATCTGATGGAATTTATCGCATCATCAATTGTCATCTGCCGGAAAGAAGCAAAATTGATATGGAAGCCGCGGATTTTCAGGGCTGGCCTGTCTTTGATTGATCCCAGGGGCAGCCTGCCATCAGGTGACAATTGCCACAGGGTCTGCATGCCGTAGTCAAAGCCCCTGGTAGAGCCGGCAGACAGCCTGATCAGCTCTTGGCCTATATCCAGGCTGTACTCATCTTCTATCAGGTCATCATTTGCCAGAAGCTGGATCTGCCTGGCCTGTCCAGCTGACTGGCCAAGGGAAAGCCCGAATTTTCTGGTCCATTTGCTAATGATAGTTTGCAGATGGTTGTTCCCTGACTGGCCTTGCATAAACCAGCTGCTATCCAGCTGGATGCACTCATTTGACAATCTGGCCTGGAGTGGAATAGGCAAAACCCTCCTGTGCATATCATTCATCCCGCCCTTAATTACTTCTGAATACATATGAACCATCCCTTTCTCCACCCTGCTAGAGTGGACAAGCTACACAGAGCTTCACACTGGCCGGTCCGGCAAAACAAAGGTTCCGGATCCTTTTTGTCTCTTATATCTTCTGATACCAATTTTTATATCCAACGGCAAGATAAGCTGCCGGAACAAAAAATTCCCCCTTATCAAGTCATCTCCAGAAAAGCCTATATCCATCTTGCGTTTTTGTTCAGCAATAGCTATATCATAACCAATCCCTTCCTTGACAGCGCATGAAATGGGGTGGCCACCCCTGGCATAGATCCTGCTTTTGCCGTTCATGGTAAATCCCGCTTTTTTCATGAGGACGCCCATCATGCCCGGCATAAGCTCAAGTTTTCCAAAACTGTTAATGTATACCACAGGAACTCCAAAAGCATCAGCATAAGTGTAACAGAGTTCATCATTTGTTTTTTGCTCGGCTACATCCTTTTTCGGGTCAGCTGGGCTGCCGTGCGGGAAAACAATAAGGCTCACTGCCTCATCTTTAATGTTCTCATAAAAGTGCCTGCGCCTGGCGTCATAGCAAATCGCTACAGCTATATTGCCAAATGGAGTCTTAATGATATTGTCAAACCAGCCCCTTTTAAACACCGCTGCTTCTGCTGCGCTTTTTGTTATTATGCCATGGACCTGCTCTCCGTCAGCCAATAAATAACGGTTAAAATAGTCTCCATCCTCATAATCTATATAGCCAACACCCAGACAGGTCTGATATTTCGCTGCCATGCTCAAGGCCCAGGCAGAAGTATCCTGACTGCAAGTATCAGCATATTGCCATGCTGCCTGGCTTGCCATATAGCTGCATATTGCCATTTCCGGCAGCAACACCAGATCAGGCGACGGCAGCTGGGCAAGGAGAGTTTCAATATACTGTTTGCGTTCAGCAAGTCCCTTAATATCGTTATCCAATTCTAGAGCAAATATTCTCAACCTTGATTCAACTCCAGACAACAATACAGTTATATCTATAGAATTAATGGTTAGGCTTAGCATGCATCAGGCTGGCACTGGTTATTAGAATAACCACAGCAAAGATGAAAAACTGGTCCTAGCTGACTTTAATAAGGTTACCAGCTGGCATTTAGCCTTATGCGGGGCTTAGACCATCAAACACCGGTCGATCCAAAGCCGCCGCCCCGGTCCTGGCCGATCTTTTCCACTTGATCCGTCTCAATGAATTCAGCCTCTAGATAATGGCAAAAAACCATCTGGGCCACCCGCTCCCCTGCCTTGATATATATTGTGCCAAAAGGGTTGCCCTGGCTGTCCAGATAGACCAAGGCCCGGCCCAGCTCCTCTATTCCCTGGTCAGCCAGACCTTTTTTTTGCCAGAATTCAGCCCAGGTCAGCTGCCGCTCCGGCTGGCCCAGCTCCTGGGCCAAAGCAGGATCCTGCCAGATCAGGAGGGGCAGACCGGCTTGGGAAAAAGAGTTATGCAAAATAAGACCGACCGGCTGCCGATAATCACTGTCAATCGTGCCCGGGCTGTTGGCCACCCTGAGCGATGTCTTTAGGGACAGGCCACTGCGTGGCCTGATCTGCGCTTCCACACCAGCCGGTAAAGCCAGGCTGATATCAAGTCCTAAAACTTTTGTCTGGCCAGGATATAAAATAAGATCAGCAGCCGCAAAAAGATCGCAGCCACCCGAACCTGGTGTGGCATAAAGGGGCTGCTTACCGGCCGGACCAATTTTTATATAAACTTTAGTCTTCTCTACTGCCATAAATATTTTCCTCATGAAATTCCCGGATCAAATCCTGTCTTTGCTGCTGGCTTTCATTTAGAAAATAAAAGCCGGCCAACCAATTGACTTCTGCTTTACCAAGACGCTCAAGTCTGTGCAAATCTTTTTTATTTTGCTGATCGATGATCTCCATCTGGCAGAGCATAGGATAAGTGATAATGGTCTTTTGCCCGCCACGCCTGTCAAATAAATCATAAAGCTGGCCCGAGCCATCCTCCAGGCACTTGCGGCAACCCGGCTCATTAAAACCGATTGCACAAAAAGCACTGCTCAGGACCTTGGCCCGCCCATATACAGGCACTGCCAGAGCCAGATCCCTGCCCTGATCCTGGGCCAGCTGAACCAGACCACTAGCGGTCAGCTCCAAAGAAGGCACAATAAAATCAGGTGCCTGCTCCTGGAAAAAAGCCAGGGTCTTTTTATTAAAAACATTAGCTGAACTGTCCAGGGCCCAGCTGAGGTTAGCAGAGTCTGCACCAGTAGCCTGATCCCAGAAAAGATCAGCAGCCTGGTTGGCAACAATACCATTAAAACCCCAGTCCGTCAGCTTTTTTAGAAGAGCTGGCAGCAAACGGGTCAGACGGCCATAGCGGGCTGGCGGCAGCCAGGCATATAGTCTGGCTGCTGGTTCTTGGGCCTTCAGGGCATCAGTATACTTTTTCAGTTCTTTAAAAGCTTTAGTAAAGAGCGGCAAAACATAGGCTTCAGCCTGACAGGGTAAGTCTTCTGGCCGCTCGGGCAGCTGATAAAAAAAGGCTACTGCCTTTTTATTTTGCCAGATATGCCCAGAAGATTCATTCTCTTGCTTCTCAGCTGGCTCCACCCTGGCTGGCAGCTGGCGTTTGGCCTGCTGGCTGATTTTGTCAGTTAATTTTGTCAGCAGTTCCCGGCGCAGCTTATTTAAGCTGCTTATCGTTAAAGGCAGATCAAGCAGGCCGGTTATTTCTGCTAGGACAAAACTGGTCCCGCCTGTCTTGGCCAGCTGTTCCGCAACCCGTTTGCGGGCCAGGGCCGGGACCGGCAGAACCTTGGCATTAGCCGCTTGCACCAGGCCGGCCAGAGGCCCATTCAGGACAGTGGCCTTTAAGATCACCTGCTCCTGTTCCAACTGCAACTCAAATGCTAGCTTACTTTTTGCCGGCTTGGCCTGGTCAGCCAGCTGGGCCGCCCTGATGCTGTTCATCTGGTAGACCGCAAGGCCCGGGTTTAGCTTGGCCAGTACTGCAGGATGAAAGCCCTGGACCAGCAAAAGGCTAGCTTCTTTTTGAATCAGGCCAATCGGCGCACTGGCCACTTCTTGTTCCTGGTCACGCAGGGATAAAACATCACCACGCTGGGGCAAAAAGTCATCCTGGCGGCTGGTCTTTAGCCAGATCTGGCCGGATCTGGCATTGACCCGTTCCAGCTGGCCCAGATAAAGACCATGGCTACCACTGTAGCTGCCACTTAAAAATTCTTCACCCATCCTGCCGCTGGCTACCCTGTCACTGAAGCGTCCGCCCCGATTAAAGGCAAGAGCCAGACGTAAACAGGCCTCTTCTTCCTGTTCTTGTTGTGCAGATTTTTTGGATCTGTCCAGCAATTGGCGATAAACTGCTGTGACCTGGCCCACATAGGCTGCATTTTTTTGGCGGCCTTCGATTTTAAGACAGCTGACACCAGCTTTTTCTAAAAATCCTAGGGCCTTGGGTAAAGCCTGGTCACAGGGGCTGAGCCAGGCAAATGGCTCCGGACTGTGGGCCGGGATGGTATAAGGCAGGCGGCAGGGCTGGGCGCAGTCGCCCCGGTTACCGCTGCGGCCACCGGCAAAACTGCTTAAAAGACATTGGCCGGAAAGGCCCAGGCAGATTGCTCCATGAATAAAGACCTCTGTTTCAAGACCCATTTTGGTGGCAGCCTGGCTGAGCTCAGCTATTTCAGGCAAGGTCAATTCTCGGGCCAAAATCACCCGGCTAAAGCCTAGGCTTTTAGCCAGCCTCAGCCCAGCCAGATCAGTTATGGTCAGCTGGGTGCTGGCATGCAGGTCCAGGTCAGGCAGCCAGGCCTTGATCTGCCTGGCCAAGCCGACATCCTGGATAATCAGGGCATCGATCCCGGCTGCATAGGCCTGGCCGGCCAGGGCCAGGGCAGCTGCCATTTCTTCATCCTTAATCAGGGTATTAAGGGCCAGGTAGGCAAAAGCTCCCTGCTGGTGGGTTAGTTCAATCGCCTCGACCAGCTCAGCCCCGGCAAAATTCTTGGCCTGGCTGCGGGCACTAAAAGATCTGGCCCCAAAATAGACAGCAGCGGCACCATGGTCCAGGGCTGCCAATAGACTTGCTTTATCACCAGCCGGTGCCAAAAGCTGCAGTCTTTTTTTATTCATCCTTACTCTGCCTGTCCTCCGCCTTGCCAAAAGCTGCCAGGTAATCTTCCAGATTAGTCTGTTGCAGCCGCTCCTGCTCTTTTTGGGCTGCTTCGTCGGCCAGAGCCAATTCGACCAGGTCAGGCAGGTCTTCTCCCGCCTCCTCATAAAGGACAGGCTCTTTGGCCGGTTCCGGCTCAGCTTCTTCTGGCTGGGCCAGGAGCTTGATCTGGGCCAGATAGTCCTGGTTTTGCTCAGCTAAGGCCAGCATTTCCTTTTTCAGTTCCCAGTAGTCTTCCCGGGCTTTATCAAGATCCCTTTTGGCAATGGCTGCTCTGCCTTCTGCTTCCAAAAGGCCTTTTTCCAGGACCTGCTGCTCTTTTTTACTCTGCATCAGGTCATCCAGGACATTAACCAGAGAAAGTACTGTGGCCATGGTCTGATTAAGATGCTCATTTTCGGCCATGATCCGTTGGATCATCTCATCCGCATGGGCTGCGATCTGCCTGGTGTACTGTTCATTTTCCCTGGTCACCAGCTGGTAAAAAACACCACCGATGCGTACTGTGCATTTTTTTATTGCTTCTGCCAATTCAGCCACCTCATTTCAGCAATGCCATTTACCTGGCCAGATAGCCGCCATCGACCGGGATCACGGCCCCGCTGATATAATCAGCCGCCCGGGATGCCAAAAATACAGTCAGACCCTTGAGGTCTTCCGGCTGGCCCCAGCGGCCGGCCGGGATACGCTCCAAAATCTCTTTATTCCTACCTGCATCCTGGCGCAGCTTCTCTGTCATGTCTGTGGCCATATAGCCTGGTGCTATAGCGTTGACACAGACACCGCGCCCGGTCCATTCATTAGCCAGAGCCTTGGTCAGCTGGGCCAGACCGCCCTTACTGGCAGCATAGGCACTGACAGTGACACCACCAAAAAAGCTCATCATTGAAGCGACATTAATGATCTTGCCCGAGCCACGGGCCAACATATCCTGGCCGGCCAGGCGACAAAGAATAAAAGGGGCCATTAAGTTAATGTCCAGGACATCCTCCCAATCAGCCAGAGGAAACTCTTCAGCCGGATGCCGTCTTTGCACTCCGGCAGCATTAACCAGGATATCCAGTTCACCGTCCAGGAGTTTAGTGGCCTGGCGGTAATATTTCTCTACATCCTGTTTTTGTTTCAGATCAGCCACCAGACCCTGGCAGGCCAGGCCCTGGGCCTGGTATTTTGCCGCCAGATCCATAACCCGCTCATTGGTGCCCATGATCACAACAGTGGCACCAGCCTCCAACAGGCCTTCGGCCATTGCCTGGCCCAGGCCGCGGCTGGCCCCTGTCACCAGTGCTCTTTTTCCACTTAAATCAAAAAGTTCAACAATGCTGTTCAAAATATCGCCCCCTGTCCAGCTCTTTACTTTATCTTACCATTTTTTAGCTGTTGGGATAAAGCAGCTGCCAGAGTTTTAGGAAATCCCGGGCTGCGACCTGCTCTGCCCGGACATTTAAAGACAGACCCAGCCGGTCAAGCAGCTGCTCCTGGCCGGGCGGCAGGTTATGCAGCAATTTTTTGCGCCTTTGGCCAAAGCTGGCTTTGAGAAATTGTAAAAACTGGCGGCGCTGCTCCACATCCGGGGGCAAGAGTGCCTCTTCGGCTTGGTAAAGTGAGCTTTGCACTAGAGTTGAAGTGATATGGGGCTGGGGGTAAAAAGCTGAAGCCGGCACATTAAAAAGCCGTTTGCTGCTGCCAGCCAGAGCCAGCAGGATGGCTGCCGGCCCGTAGTCTTTTGTATTTGGCCCGGCCAGCAGGCGCTCTGCCGCCTCCTTTTGCATGAGCAGGCAGAGCTGGCGGCAGGCCGGCAGTTCGCAGATGACCTTTTCCAGGAGCAGGGTTGTGATGTAATAAGGCAGGTTGGCTGTGACCAGGACAGGCCCGGGCCAGTCAGATGTAAGCTCAGCCAGATCAACTTTTAGGGCGTCGGCCTGGATAACCCGGGCCTTGGCCTGGCCAGCCAGTCTGTCGCTCAGCAGTCGGGCTAGTTTTTGATCCAGCTCCAGGGCGATCAGGCGGCCTGCTGCTGCGGCCAGGTCCAGGGTCAGGGCCCCGGCTCCAGGCCCGATCTCCAAGACAAGATCAGCTTGACTGGCAGCTGTGGCTGCCACGATCTTTTGGATAAAAGCAGCCTGGACCAAGAAATTTTGGCCCAGGCTGCGTTGCGGCCTGATTTTATATTCGTTCAGGGCTGCTAATAACTGAATCTTATCCATTATGGTAAAGAAATAATGTAAACTGCTTTGGTTCTTTTGCCCCAGGTCACTTTGCCGCTCCTGATCTCGCCAGCATCAAAGCAGGCATCCAGCAGGCTGGGATTCCAATGGGCACCATGGACATCGGCCACCACGGCCAGACCATAACCCTCAATAAAGAGAGTTGTGCCCAGGGGCAGGGCTGTGCCGGCAAACTTGCCATTTACTCTATAGCCATAAGCTGCCACCAGGCCGCGCTGGGCCGAGATGCCGCTGGCTGTATTGTGATTGATAGCCGGACTGTGGCAGCCGTCCTGTAGGCAGCATTCCAGCCCGTCATACATGGTGATGACTCTTTTATCTTTCTGGATATAGCTGTAGCTTGTGCCATCGACTGTAATGGAGCCATCACCGTTATCTTTAAAGTTCTTGTAATGAGCATTGCCGTTTCTTTTGATTTTGTCCTTGATCTTGGCAAATTCAGCTTTGACAACGCTGCTTTTCGGCTTCTTGCTCACGGCAGGGATCTTGGGTTTTTTCTTACTGCCGGCAAGAATAACTTTCTGGACTGGTTCTTTTATTATGATAGTGTCTACTAACTCAGATTTGGTGAAAATCCCGTTCTCATAGGTCTCTTCATAGACAAGGGTCCTTTGGCCGGCCTCGCCTTCATTTTGCACTGATGACTTGCCAACATACTGGGTCGGGTCGTCAAGGGTGACTGTGGAAAAAGGTATGGCTTCCGTCTCTTCCCTCTGCTTCTTTTCTATATTGACATATGTAATTTCGCCGTTTTCAGCCGATGCTGATTCATGCTTGTTCTGCAGCAAGATATCGTCACTGTCATCGGCCGGATCGGCAAAACCGGAGCGGGCTAAAAGATCGCCCATGGAAAATAGTTCACTGCTGGTGCCGATTGCGTAACCGCCCCAGTTGAGCTTGACTTTACCCTTTCTTTCAATTGCCACTTGATAAACTTCGCCGGGCATTAGCCTGGTGCTCTCCGGCAGGCTGAGTGTGTCTGTTTCTGCCAGGGGCAGGCCCATTTCATCGATTGCTTCAATCAGGGTCCGGGCAAAGGTCTGTTTTATCTGGATATCGTCTGCATCACTTATTCTAACTTCAGCCGGCAGGATAATTGGACCGGCTTCTGGTAAAACTGCTTCATCTGGCACTGCTGCGGCAACTATGGTCAGGGCAACTGCCAGAAGCAGCCCGCAGATTCGCCATATAATGAGTTTCATAATAACCTCTCTTAAAATAATCATACGCAAAAACAGAGCATCCAATGTTACCAGTATTCGCAATAGATGTCGTGAGTTGCGCGTGATGAATTTCACCAAGATCTTGCCACATTATAGGCAGGTAATTTTTGTTTGTCAATTTTTCTAGAAAATTTGATTAGATCTGACGAATTAGACTAAGCCTAGACCTGATAATTTCGTGCTTTTGACGATAAATATGGTCCCCTGGCTTGTTTCATGTTAAAATCAGGACAGGTTTTCCTAAAGGAAAACTAGTAAAAAGACAACTCTAGGAGGCCAAAATGAAACAAAACAGGCACTATCAAAAGGACAATAACCCCTGGCAACAGGCTAGGGGATACAAGGGCGGCCGGTCTAAAAGCCGTTTCATGAAAGCCTGGCAAAGAAGGTCTCTTTTGATTTTATTTATGTTCCTGCTTGTCATTTTTGTCTTAGCCAGCATTTTTTCCTACCAGCCCTGGCTGATCAGCTGGTCCCAGCTCATCTTGCGCCAAAATGTCAGTACTGCAGCTGACTACCAGGTCCACCTGTTACCGGATAAAGTGCCCGGCTTGGAGCTGGCCCCCAGTGATGCTGTTTATCTAGCTGAACTGACAGATTCCCTGGAAGCTTCTTTCACAGCCCTGCTTGCAACAGACCGGCCGTTGAGCGGTCAGGCTGAAATCCGCCTGGAGACCTTGATTGAAGTCAGTGACCAGGAGCGCCAGCAGGTCTTGTTTCAGATCAGCGAAGCCGCTCTGGACGAGACCAGCTTCAGCTTTGAAAATAGCACCAGCTGGCCGGTTGATTATAGAGCAGTCCTGGAGCTGGCCGACTACAGGACCAGGGCAACTGCCCTGGCCAAGCAGCTTGACCGCCCAGTCTCAGTCAAGCTGATCATCATCTTCAGCACTGATTACACACTTCAGCTGCCGGCAGGCCCTTTGTCAAGCACTGCCACAGCCAGGCTCAGCTTGCCGCTGGACCAGGAAGTCTTTACAATTGAAAAGGAAACAAGTCCAGCCGCGGCTTTTGCGCCTTTATGGCAAAAGATCACCTACCGGGTCTATCTAGAGCTTTTCCCCTGGTGGGTCTTCCTGATTGCCGCCCTTTTGATCCTGCTTTCCTTGATCTTACTCCTCAGCGGCACTAAAAGTCAGGTCAGGGAAAATTTTTGGCGCAGGCTGAAAAAGATGCAGCACAGGCTGCGAGGCCGGCTCACCCTGATCGGGGATAAGGCCTGGGATCCGTCCTGGTGTGTCCAGGTGACGGATTTTAAAGCTATGGCCAAAACTGCCCGACAGCTCAAACAGCCAGTCTTCTGCTTTGTTGATGAAATGTCGGCCTGGCCGGCTGCCTACTTTTATGTCCAGTATGGCGAGAATAATTATTGCTATATCTACACCCTCTATCCGGAAAAGCTGACTGACCTGCCCGGCAGCCAGCTGGAAGAGGCAACTTTCAGCCATCAGATGCCAGTCCTGCCCGAAGCAGAGGAACTGCCCCTGCCAGAGGACAGTCCGGAGATCCAGGAGCCGCCCCGCCTGATCGATCCTGATTAGATTTATAGCAGCAGAATAGATTTGTTTTTTACAGGGAGTGGTAGCAATCATAGGAGGAAACTATCTGAATGGTTTGATACCGTTTCCTCTTTCTGGGCTGAGGCACCACTGTTCATCACCTTACCCAGGGCGCTGCCTGTTTACAATTCAGGGCTGGACTGGCTGGACTTGAACCAGCTGCCAGATATCACCGGTCAGCTCAAGGTCCGTGAACTGGCAGCTGACCTGCTGCTGGGGTGTGCTGCCAGACCAGGCTGTAACAGTAAGAGTCCAGCTGGGATTTTGCCGTTTACCATCCCAGGCCAAAGTTTCAGCCAGGTCTGATAGAGGCAGGGTCAGCTCATAGTAAGTACGCCCGTTGATACCATTAAACTGCTGGACCTGGCCGCCCAGATCAATTCTAAAACTGGCAGGCCAACTGCTGAACTCCAACTTAAAGCGAACTAGCTCACCGCCCAAAAACCGCTTATTATCAAGTGGGATCTTGCGGCCAGCCTGATTGGTCTGGCCAGCAAAGTAGCTGATTTCACCACTGACCTCAGCCTTAAGCGAAAAGCCCTGGCTGCTCACTGTCTGAAGCAGAGGACCATGGCCTGCTGCAGCTAGATCCTGGCCATTGTTTACGCTAGATGCCCAGCCAGGCAAGCCCAAAACTGCCAGGGGTAAAAATAAAAATAATAAAACACTGACAGCAACATTCTTTTGCATATCCATCACCTCTGCTTAAGGCTACATGATAAGGCAAAGAGAAGTTGCTGCCAGCCAGCGACAAAAAGTGACAGTTCTGCCTAGGCCATAAACCAGTCGACACCTGCCTGGAAGATAGCCTGGTCTTTTGGTCCGGGTACATTTTTATAAAGCAGGGGGCCTACTCTTTCCGGCAGGCCCAACTTGCCTAAGATGCGGCCGTCCGGGCTGGTTAGGGCCTCAATCTGGCCAAAGGGGTTATCCTTTTGGCCAAAGCGGGCTGCAATCTGACTCGCAAACAGCTGCTCGAAATGAGCATCAACTGCAAGGCGTCCCTCCGCCTGGGCCAGGACCACCTGGTAAATCTCCCCTGGTTGACAGCGGGCCAGCCAGGGCGAACTGGTGTTTTCCATCCGGACCGGCATGAGTCCGGCCAGATGGCGGCCCGTCAGGTTGGGTAAAATCAAGGGGCTGCCAGCGGCAGGTTTTTTCAGCTCACCCCAAGGCAAAAGACCCAGCCTGAGCAAGCTGGCGAAACCACTGCCCACACCCAGGATCAGGCTGTCGGATTTAGCTAGAAAAGCTGCCAGGGCATCTGCCAGGCCGGGATCTGCCAAAAGAGCTGCCAGGAGCTTACCCGCCCCATCTGGTTCATTGGCGGCTGCGGCCGGCAACATGAGAATCTGGCTGGCAGCAATCTCTTTTGCCAGCTGCCTGATACTTGCTCGCAGCTGGTCAGGACTAGTGTTTTGCACGACAAAGGTTTTGGCCTGGGCCCCTGCCCGCTGGAAAGCTGCCGCTGCATCCAGTTCACCATTAGTTCCTGGAATAACCGGAATCAGGACCCGGGGCCGGGCCAGCCTGACCTTAACCCTAGGCCGGCTGCTTGCCTGAACAGTTAGAGCTGGCAGATCAGCCGGCTCAGCTGCTGGCACAGCCGGAAAAACTGCAGCCAGCGGTGCCTCCCAGGCAGCCAGGGCTTCAGCCAGGTCAAGCGCCTGCTCAGCCTGGCTAAAACTGGCCTTATCAGTTGATATACCAATATAGACAGCACCAGCTGCTTTTAAGGCAGCTGCTGTTTTATCGTCCTGGACAGCCAGGAGCAAGGCAGCCGGCTGCGGGGCAAAAAGATCAGCTTCAGGCGCAAAAGTAAAGCCCAGTTTATTGCCGAAACACATATTGGTCACACTTATGGCCACACCAGCTGTCTGGACAGTGCTAGCTGCCAAAATAGCACCCGTCTGGCCCAGTTCATGCACCAGCTTGAGACCAGCCATGAAGGCTGGACAATCCGGTAAATCAAGTCCTCTTTTTTGATCCCCGGGCACTGGCAGGAGATAGACCTGGCGGCCGGCCTGGTCGATTGCGGCACTGCGCACCTGGCCTGCCTTGGTCAAGGCCACCGCAAAACTGACCAGGGTCGGCGGCACATGCAGGTCATTAAAGCTGCCGGACATGCTGTCCTTACCACCAATTGCCGCCACCTGGCAGCCCAGCTGGGTGTTGAGAGCACCTAAGAGAGCAGCCAGAGGCAGACCCCAGTCACTTTCTGTTTCCAGGCGGCGGAAATACTCCTGGAAACTGAGCCGGGCGGTGCTGGCATCAGCACCCAGGGCCGCTAAACGGGCCAGCGATTCTAATATGGCATAGACAGCCCCGTGATAAGGAGAGGCAGTGGCCAGATCTGGCAGATAGCCGGCTGTCATCAAGGTGCAATCATCAGTGCTCTGCCCTGCCGGCAGCGGCACCAGGGCCGCAATACCTGCTTCTTTAGTTAAGAGATGCCTGCCGCCATAAGGAAAAAGCACAGATCCTGCTCCAACCGTGCTGTCAAACTGCTCGGCCAGGCCCCGCTGGGAACAATTGGCCAGACTGGCCAGGCCAGACTTCAAGGCGGCGGCAAAGCCCGCTGTACCGGCCTGGCTGGCTGCCGTCTTTGCAAACCAGTCAAAATCCGCCGGCAAGTCAAGCTGGATATTTGTCCTTTGCCGGGCCCCGCTGCTATCCAAAAAACTGCGGGCCAGGTCCACAATCGTATCACCCTGCCAGTGCATAACAAGACGGTCCGAATCTGTGACCTGCGCTACCACGGTGGCCTCCAGGTTTTCCTCCTGGGCAGCCTTGATGAATTGAGCAACATCCGCCCGGTCCACCACCACAGCCATTCTTTCCTGGGACTCAGCGATCGCCAGTTCTGTACCGTCCAGGCCGGGATATTTTTGTGGCACCTGGTCAAGGTTAATAGCCAAGCCGTCAGCCAGTTCACCGATAGCCACAGAAACACCGCCAGCACCAAAGTCATTGCAGCGCCTGATCAGGCGGGCCAGTTCGGGTCGGGCAAACAAGCGCAAGATATTTCTTTCTGTCGGTGCATCACCTTTTTGCACTTCTGCCCCGCCTTCCGCCAATGAATCTTCATCATGGGCCCGGGATGATCCAGTCGCCCCGCCGATGCCATCGCGGCCGGTGCGCCCGCCCACCAGGATAACCTGGTCACCCGGGCGTGGTTCCTGGCGTCTGACCTGGTCCTGGGGTACTGCCCCCAGTACTGCTCCCAGCTCCATGCGCTTAGCCATAAAACCGGGATGGTAGTGTTCTGCGACATAGCTGCAGGCCACCCCCACCTGGCTGCCATAATCCGAAAACCCGGCTGCCGCCCGCGTTGTGATCTGGCGCTGGGGCAGCTTGCCCGGCAGGGTGTTTTCCAGCGGAGCTGTCGGATCGCCACTGCCGGTGATGCGCATGCCCTGGTGGACCCAGGCCCGGCCAGCCAGGGGATCGCGGATCGCTCCGCCGATGCAGGTCGCAGCTCCGCCAAAGGGTTCGATCTCAGTCGGATGATTATGGGTTTCATTTTTAAAGCTGATCAAAAACGGGGTCGGTTCACCATCCACAGCAACCATGGCCTTGATACTGCAGGCATTGATTTCAGCAGATTCATCCAGATCAGACAGCTGGCCAGATCTTTTCAGCTCCCGCATGGCCAGGGTGGCCAGATCCATCAGGCAGGGTGGTTTTTGCTCCAGCCTCTCCTGATAAAGCTGCTGGCGCAGCTTAAGGTAGTTTTGCCAGTCATCTTGCAAGATCCGGCCCAGAGCAGTATCCTTTGCTATTTTTACCTCATCAATGACCGTCTGGAAGGTTGTATGCCGGCAATGGTCTGACCAGTAGGTGTCCAGAACCCGGATTTCTGTGATACTTGGTTCACGCCCCTGCCTTTGGAAGTATGCCTGGATAACAAGCAGATCTGCCAAGGTCATAGCCAGACCCAGCTCCTGATGAAGTTCTTTTAATCCATTTTGGTCCAATTGCCCAAAACCAGCTAGCCGGGCAACAGGGCCCGGCAGCTTGCTCTCCTTTGGCAAGCCGGCCGGCCCAGCCAGATCCACCAGGCGCAGTTCAACCGGATTGATCAGCCAGCGGCTGATTTTTGCCTGATCAAGCAAGTCCAGCTGGCCATAAAAAGCATAAACCAGCCCGCTTTGGCAGCTTGGCCGCTCCCCCTGGCTGATAAATTGCAGGGCCTGGGCCGCCAGATCTGCCCGCTGGTCATACTGGCCAGCCACCTGTTGGACCGGCAGAACAAAATCAGCCGCAGCCAGGCAAGACTCATCGGTAAAATAAAGCTCCTCCGGTCCAGCCAAAAGAGCCAGGGCCCTTTCCCGCCACTGCGGCGCCAAACCGGCTATATCATAGCGGTTATAGATTTCCAGCCGCTCTAGCGCCAGCTGCGGCATGACATCTTTTAGTTCTGCCAGCAGCTTGTCTGCCTTAGTGGTAGCCAGTGGTTTTTTTGTCACATATACACGCCAGACCTGATCATTTGCCATTATTTTTACCTCTTTTTTTCATAAGCTGCGAATAATATTTAGAGTTGATGCTTCTTTACAGCAATTTTAGTAGCAATCTGCTGCTTTATTTGCGTTGTTATAGATGTATACAGATCAGCTTCTATTTCAGGAGTTGAAATAGTCACTACTAATGAATATCGCATTTTATTGTTGTATCTTTGCAAGTGAGTCCGTTCTCGCCACCAACCCATCACTGGGTAAACAGCAATATATTCAGCTTCACATAAATCTACAGCATTTAAAGTTTTAAAGTCGGAGTGTATAGATCCGGTATTACGATTATCACTTCCTAAATACCAATCCTTACTCCCGCTTGAGCCTTCTCCTTTGTCCTTTTTGTTCTTGCCTCGCATTTGTACATTAATCCATTTCACAAAATCATCTTTACTTTGATCTTTATTAATAACATCAAAACGAAGATTGCATGATGAGTAGCGGTACTTGTCTTTCCAGCCTATCTCTCCAGGAGCCGGCTCAATAAAATATGAGAGAGTTACACGCAAGGTGGCTGGTGTTTCACCTAATCCCCTGAGAATATCCTTGGGCCAAGGTAATCTGTGCAAATGCATTTCATTCATTTTGCCTTTGACATATGGTTGTAATTCACTCTCAATTATGAGATTAACACTGTTTTGCATGCAATGAAGTGCTTTTGCTAGATTAGGTATGCCATAACCGCAGTTTCTTAACAAATATTCACGACTTTTCTTTTTTCTGTCATCCGGACAAAACTGGTTTTTCATTTTATTCGTCCAGTTAGCCGAATGTATAAGCAAAGCTCGTACAGTTTCTGGCCAAATCTCTGGATATTCCGACATTATTTGGGCAGCCATATATGATGCTTGTGCCGCCGCTGCACTTGTCCCCCAAATAGTAGTGAACTGATGCGAAGCTGGCTGATTATGAGTTGTCAATAATGATAAATCTTCAGATTCTGTGAAATTCGTGCCATCGCTGGTAATATTACCTCCCTCGCACAAAATTTCCGGCTTAATAGGCCATATCCTATCCCATAAACAAGAAGTTGAGCTATAGGGTGAAAGCTCTCCAGCGTCCGCAACTGGCGAATATTCATCATAAAGCTTATTTTTAACTTGGATAGAATCACAATAAGCACCAACTGTTATTGCATTCCAAGCCTGGCCTGGACTCTCTATCGAATGAACTGAATTTGCTCGGAGATAACCAGCTAATTTAATTTCTTCAGGGTGCACATTACCGGCACTAACTATGATCAAACGCTTTGATTCATCTTCATAGGACCCAACCGCTAAATCATCGACTGCTCCTGACCATGATGTTGGGCTACCATCGTTACTATTGTATTGCCCAGATGTCACTGACATACAATTAACGCGATTTGTTTCAGGGTGCATTATTTCAGCCATATAAACCGCATTTTGTGTGATTGACCCGTATAATTCAGGCTTATTCTCTCTAGGTGGTGACAGAATTTTTACTGATTCAAGTTTATGCCTAATACGAAAATGATCTGTCGAAGAAAGGATTTCTTGCAAGTTCATAAACGAAGCGATTCCTGCCATCGCTGTTCCATGCCCATCTAAATCAAATCTACCCCAAGCTTCATCGACAGCCTGGATACAATCATCCTCAATCATATTTACTAAAAGCGGATGACTTGAATTAACACCTGTATCCAAGATACAGATAGCTGTATTTGAAAAATCATATGTTATCCTGCTTAATAATTCATTAACCCATTCGCTTTGCTCAATGCTAGGTAAGTCACTAAAAAAACTGGTTACTTCCTCAGCTCTGCGAATTTCTGCAATATGAGGAGAGTTTGCGATCAGTTTTTCTAGTTGTCCTTCATCAGCATATATAAGTTTAACAATTCTTTCAGGAAAACGGATTGACCTCTTATTACAAGAAATTGTTAACTCAGAACACAGGGATGCAAATTTTTCTTCAACAATAATGAACTCGTCACTTGGGACTCTGAGCCATATCTCGCACCAAACTGGAGTCTTCACTGGAATACGGGAAATATCTCCCACCCAGAAAGCTTCCAAGTTTGCCAATTTAACATTCTCAATGCTTGAGATAAGATCATTATTCTTTGGTTTACCACTTTTAGGTGTGGTCTTATTCATATAATCATGAATTTTATTAAAAAAGAAAGAATCCTTATCCTCTGGTACATATATTGTTGCTTTTGTTATTGCGCTATCTTTATACTCCTTGCTGTTTAGCAGACGAATACCTCTATTGATATTTTCTAAGCTTTTGTATTCTAATTCGTAGCCACTTTTGCCACTTACCTCAATATAAGTACCGTCCTTTGCATGGTTTTTAATCAGATCCTTTTGTTTAACGGACTGTGTAAATACCTCCTCAAATTTTCTTTGTAAATAGCTAGCATGCTGTCTTATATTACGCTGTGGTATTTTTTTATCAGCTCCGGGTTTACCTTTACCTGTATATGGTAAAGCTTCAAATGTATCAAAAAGTATAATGTTCTTTTTCCGATCTGCCATTTTATGCCTCTCTTGATACATACGAAGAGTGTTTATCCTTGATCAAAGACAATAAAAGTTTTTCATCTAAGTGTATGTTATCTAGGATCGTTATTTTTAGAGCATCATCACATATTTGGCTCAACTCAGCCTGGCTGAGGCCAGCCGCTTCTTTTACTAGATTGCTTGACCAGTTAATTGAGTCATGATAATCAGATAATTTTTGTCTAAACAGTCTGATAATTTCTTTGCCTGAAGG
The DNA here is from genome assembly GCA_964654125.1 of uncultured Oscillospiraceae bacterium. GTDB lineage: Bacteria > Bacillota > Clostridia > Saccharofermentanales > UBA5734 > JAAYBY01. The sequence continues at coordinate 904 of CAZZGG010000034.1, read as the reverse complement.
CAAAGCAAAATGAATAACATCATCAAATCGACGAAAAAGAGCCGGATCAAGGATTTTATGATTATTAGTGGCAGCAATGATAATGTTATCAGATGTATCCTGCTCAATAAATTGTAAAAACGAATTAAGCACCCGGCGCATTTCACCAACTTCATTGTCCAACGCTCTATCTGCTCCTATAGCATCAAACTCATCAAACAGGTAAACACCTATGATGTTTTCAATAGAATCAAACACCTGACGCAGTTTCACACTAGTCTCACCCATAAATTTTGTCACCAGCTTATCCATTTGCACTACAAAAAGAGGCAAGCCTAATTCTGTAGCAATAACAGAAGCTGTCATTGTTTTACCTGTACCTGGGGCCCCTTCAAGCAGAATTTTCCTTCTATTTTGCAGACCAAAACTGTTTAGTTTAGCTCTGTTGGTATACTCTTTCAAAATACGCATTATTCTAGCTTGATTGGTATCTGAGACTATCAAATCAGTCAGTTTAAAATGTGAAGCTACCATAACTAAGGCTTCATTTTCTTGTTGCAACCGCACTATCTTGTCTTTTTGGCTGTTTCTATCCAGAGCTGCCTTAATGTCACGGGCCAACTTTGTATGACCAAGTCTGGCTTCATATGCAGCTATCTGCAATAACACTGTCTTGAATTTCTCGTCATCGCGGGCAAAATGAGCTCTGATCAAACTTTTAATTTGTTCTCCAGTAGCCATGACATCTCCTCACATTCAGATTTATTATTCAAGGGTCTCCTAGATAGACTAGAGCAAAAACTCGTTTGATGCAATATGCTCTGCCAGAAAACTCACCAATCATAACTGCCGGCTTAGCCGGCAGTTTGTTCTGGCCCTATAAGGGCCTGTTACCGGCTGGACCTTCGTCCACTTGAATTTCTAC
>CAZZGG010000033.1:0-24104 GCA_964654125.1 uncultured Oscillospiraceae bacterium | reverse complement strand
ACTGGATCCTGCCAGCCCATTTGCTTTAATTGGCAGGCCATAAATTAGGACTGGTGCAGGGCTTACTCTAGTGGCACACTAAAGTTAGCACTAAACCTGCCTGGCCCCTGCCGCTGGAAGTAGGAGGGGAGCCAGAATAATCCCGGCTAGAACACCTGGCAAAAGGAGGCTCGCCCATGGTTGATTTCATTAGTTACCCATTTTACTGGGACACAAGCCCTTTGGACATTTCTTTTGTTTTTGCTGGAGAAAAACCAGCTGGTCGTCATGGTTTTTTACAAGTGCAAGGTAATGAGTTCATCTTTTCCGATGGTAGGCCAGCCCGTTTTTGGGGGACCTGCCTCAATAGCGGAGCTAATTTTCCAGAAGCCGACTATGCCGAAAAAACAGCCCGGCGCCTGGCCAGCTTTGGTGTTAACCTGGTGCGTCTACACCAGCTTGATGCCGAGTGGGCCACGCCGAATATCTTTTTGTTCAGTAAGGGGCAGCGCCTCAAAACAACACGCCAACTTGATCCGGACAGTATGCAGCGCCTGGATTATCTGATCTATTGCCTGAAAAAAGAAGGTATCTATTGTTATCTCGACTTAATGACCTATCGCAAGTTTAAAAGTGGCGACGGTGTTGCCAATGCCTTGGCCCTGGGTGATAATGCCAAGCCTTACAGCAATTATGCCAGGCGGCTGATTGATCTGCAAAAAGAATTCGCCAATAATCTGTTTAATCACATCAACCCCTATACAGGACTGGCCTATAAGGATGATCCGGTCTTTGTCTTATGTGAGCTTAACGCTGAATGTGACATGTTCAGCGAGCGTTTTGATTTTTCACTTGAGCCTTACCGCTCTGAGCTGATTGCCCTGATGCAGGACTGGCTGGCCCAAAACGGCAAAAGCTATCCGGTGGAAAGTGCCAGCTTTTTGGAAAAAGATCCTCTCATGCTGGAGTTTAAGCTGGCAGTGCAAAGGAGCTACTACCAGGAAATGGCAAAGTTTTTACGCGAGATTGGCGTTAAAATTCCCTTAACCGGGACAAACTGGACCATAAATGCTGCCAATGCCCTGGCCCAAAGGGAGCTTGACTACACAGACAGCCACAATTATTTTTACCAATGGAATTGGGGCGAGTTTACCAAAGGAGCAGACCCGCGGGCACTTGTTGCCGAAAGAGATGGATTTTTAACGCCCTATGTTTTTAATAGTGCGCCTGATTTACCCTTCTTTGCTTCTGAGTGGGATGTGCCCTGGCCCAATCAATACAGGGCGGACAGCGCCTTGCAGATGGCTGCTGGCGCCTGCCTGCAAGGCTGGGGCGGGGCCAGTGTACACACCTATATGTACGCCACACGCCGTGATCAGAAGGTGCTGGGCAAGGAGATCACGGCTAGAACTATCAGCAATGTGCCTTACCGGGAAGGAATTTTCGCGACCTGGAATGATCCAGCCAAATTCGGCTTGTTCTACCACGCAGCCTTGATCATGCGGCGGGGTGATGTGGACAGGGCCAAAAAATCACTGGCGGTTGCCCTGGATGACCTGGATGGCAAGCCAGGGGACATCAAAGACCTGGGGCTTTTAGCCCAGCAGCACAAGGTTGGTCTTAGCTTTACCGGCCAGTCCCATGGTGCAGACCAGCTGATATCTGCAGATCAGGGAGCAAGCCTGGCCCGGCCGGGTGAGGTGGTCTCGGATACGGGCCAGATCTGGCGCAGCTGGGAGAAAAGGATCGGCTGGATCGATACACCCAGAACCCAATGCCTATATGGGTTTTTCGCTCAGGATGATTTAGCAACATCGGATCTGAACGCCAGCGTCGCCAACCAGTATGCTGTTATCGCCCTCAGCTCCTTAAGTGAAGAGGCAATCAAAAGTTCTGACAATCTTTTACTGACCACTGTCGGCAAGGTTGAAAACAGCGGGATGCGTTTTAATGCAGACGGGACAGAAGTCCTGGACACAGGTAAGGAGCCCGTCAAACTGGAAATCATCTCAGCCAGGATCTCCATCAGGACCGATCGGCCTGACTTGACTGTCTGGGCAGTCGGCCCGGAAGGTTTTTTAACCGGCCGCATCCCCTCTTCTTATCAAGCTGGCCAGCTCTGCTTCACTTTGGGAAAGACATGTGCATCCCTTTACTATCTGATCCAGGCTGAATAAAAGGTCCTGTCCTGAGAGTAAGACAGCCAAATTGATAATGGCTCTTATCTTTGCCGCGATTGGCAGATGTTTAGTCACACCAGCTTCATTTTCTTGCCAAACTGGACGAATATAATAATGCTAGAGTAAGCAGTTTTTTTGTACCTATGTTTGGAGATGATGCTAAATGATCCTAATAACCGGAGCCACTGGCCATATCGGCAATGTGCTGGTGCGGCAGCTGGCCAGCCGCTATCCCCAGGAAAAATTGCGCCTTTTCCTGCAGCCGGGTGAGCAGCTTGACGCCTTTTCCGGCCTGACAGTTGAGCTCTTTTATGGTGATATCCGCTCGGCTGAAGATGTGCAGCGGGCTGTCAAGGGGGCCCGCCTGGTCTTTCACCTGGCCGGCATTATTGACACGGCACCGCGCCGGCCCCAGCTGCTGCATGAAGTAAACGTCGGCGGCACGAAAAATATCGTGGAAGCCTGCCTGGACCAGGGCGTGGAAAGGCTGCTTCATGTCAGTTCTGTCCATGCCTTACCTGACCTGCCGGACGGCCAGGTGATCAGTGAGATCAAGGATTTCCCTGTGCCGGACCTTTTAGGCCCTTATGCCAACAGCAAATCAGAAGCCACCGCCCTGGTCTATGACGGGATCCAGCGCGGCCTGGATGCTGTCGTTGTCTTTCCCAGTGGTGTGATTGGACCCTTTGACTACCGCATGTCAGAAATGGGCCGGCTTTTACGCTATCTCAGCAGCCAGGGCTGGCTCAAGCTAGTCATGTCCTTTGAAGGAGCCTACAATTTTGTCGATGTGCGCGATGTCTGTGAGGGTATCCTGGCTGCGGCCCGGGCCGGCCAAAAGGGCGAAGGTTATATCCTCTCCGGCCACCAGGTCAGCCTGCGCCAGGTCATCCGCTTAGAGCGCCAGGCCCTGGGCCAGCGCCAGCCGGCCATCTTTTTCGCCCCGCGCTGGCTGGTCAAAAGTGCTGCCTGGTTCCTGCATGCCGCCTGCCGCCTGCTGCGTATCAAGCCCTTTTTCACGCCCTACAGTGTGGCTGTCTTAGTCTCCAACAGTAATCTCAGTCACGCCAAAGCCAGCCAGGAGCTGGGTTTTCTACCCCGCCCGCTGCTGGAAACCTTCCGCGACAGCCTGCTTTGGATGGCAGAAAATGGCCAGATCAAAAAGCGGCTTAAGCCGAACCGCCAGTCCGCTTGTCAAAATAGCCCTGCATCTGGTCCAGGCTGAAATCAAGCGGCAAGCTGATCGTCTTTTCTTCCAGCGCCGCTGCATATACAGCCAGGATGGCTGCCAGGGCCTGGCGGCCGGACCAGCCATCCGCCAGGGCCTGCCTATCCCCCCTGATCGCCTGGATCAGGTCAGTATAGATGGCAGTGTGCGGATTGCCGATCTGTTTTAAAGCTTTAAATTTACCCTCCCGCCAGACCTGGCGCAGATAGCGGCGCAGGTAACGGCTGGTCAGATTTTTGCCCTTGCGGTCCAGCACCTTGATGCTGGGCCGTCCTTTATAAAGGCCGGCCCTGATTTCCCCGCTACTGCAAAAGATCGTAAAGGCTGCCTCAGGCCGGTCCGGGGCGGTGTTGGTCGTCCCTTCCAGCAGGCAACAGGTCTTGTTGTCCAGTTCCAGGACAGCCAGGCCCAGATCCTCTGCCTCCATCTTGTGCAGCTGGCGCTCAAGCAGGCCACTAGCCTTTTGGACCTGGCCACCTAAGAGCCAGGTCATCAGGTCCAGGGCATGGATGCTCTGGTTCATCAGGACCCCGCCATCGTCCTGCCAGCTGCCCCGCCAGCTGGCCGCATCATAATAGGCCTGGTCATGGCCCCAGCGTACCTTGACATCGCCATAAAGCACCCGGCCGAAGACACCGCGGCGCAGGTCGGCTTCCAAGGCCTGGACCAGGGGGAAATAGCGGTAGATATGGCCGACAGCAATTTTTAAGTTTTTCTGCCCGGCCAGCTCCAACAGCTGATCGGCCTGGGCCAAATCCAGGGTGAAGGGCTTTTCCACAAAAAGATGAGCCCCGGCCAAAAGTGCGGCACGGGCTAATTCATAGTGGCTGCCGCTGGGGGTGGTGATAGCCACTAAATCAGGTTTTTGGACCAGGGCTTCAGCCAGGCTGCCATAGATCGGCACCGGACTCTTGTAAGCCGCCTTTTGCAAAAGGGTCCGGGCAGCCTCCTGCCTGCTGTCGACCAGGCCAATCAGCTCCAGTTGCTCCTCGTGATAGCGCAGGGCCTTAAGATGCTTGAGACCAACCCGGCCGCAGCCGGCCAGGACAAAGCTCAGCCGTTTATTTCTTGTGTCTGCCATAAAAAACCTCTTTTATAGGCCCTTACTCAGGACCGTGTTAATGCGCCGGTATTCGCGCGGGCTGTATTCCATCTTTTGTTTAAAAAGGCGGGAAAAGTAAAATTCATCCGTAAAGCCCAGGCCGGCGGCTATCTGCTGGATGGTCTTTTTCGTTAAAAGCAGCTGGCGAGCCGCCTCCTGGATGATCCGGGCCTTGATGTACTGGTTCATGGTTATGCCGTTATCGCGCCGAAAGGCACGCCGCTCTGTCTCATAAGCCAGGCCCAGAGCAGCACAGACATCCTTGCCACTTAAGGAGGCACAGAGATTTTTTTCAATATAGCTGTTGATAGCGCGGTAGGTGCTGGCCAAAGCGATTCTTGGCGAAAGATCCGGCAGGGATCTGTCTAGAAAGCGGGCCAGGGTCTGGCTGGCCAGGGAGCGCAGCTCCAATAGATCCGGCAGGGAACTGCTGTTATAGCATTTCATGATCGCGGCCAGCAGGCTGGGCTCCAGGGGTAAAGAAAAACAGCGGTTGATACCTTCCAGGACATCAACACCGGCAAACTCCAAGGTGAAATGGAAGTAGAATTTTTCGATCCGCCGGCTGGTACGCAGGTCAACCCGGGCATAGGGCGGGATCAGGTACATATAGCCGGGCAGTAAATCCAGCCGGCCCTGGCTGGTATTAAGCCAGCCACTGTCAGCTATCATGTAGTAGATACGGCCAAAGGGCGAACTGACATCAAGCCGGTTCCACTGGCGGTCACCGACAAAATAGCCATGGTCCAGGATCTTGATGCTGATCAGGTTAAGCTGGCGGGTCAGCTGCATCTTGCGCTGGATACCGCGCGAGTCTGTTAAAAAGGCCTGGTCCTGGCTTCTGGTTTCCGCTTGCTCCATTTACTTCTTTTCTCCATGTCAGCTAAAAGCAGCTGCCGGCTCTTTAGCTCATACATCAAGCTCTAGACCTGATTGGCAGGCCGGATTTTCCATTATTGTACCATTTTATCCATGTTTTATCTGCCACTTAGCGGTACAATTAGAAGTAAGAAGACAAACTATTGCCAGTGTCTAGCAGTCTCTTATCCGTTGGTTCCACATTGTACTAGGAGGTTTTTTCCATGTCTTTTAAGCAAAACGAAGCTGTCAACCGCCTGATTGGCCGCATGCCCCGCATCGGGATCCGTCCCTGTATCGATGGGCGACGCCTGGGCGTGCGCGAATCTTTAGAAGAACGGACCATGAATATGGCCAAGGCCGCCGCAGCCCTGATCAGCAATAACCTGCGCCATGCCAACGGCCTGCCTGTGGAATGTGTTATTGCCGAGACCTGCATCGGCGGTGTGGCTGAATCAGCCCGTTGCGAGGATCTTTTCGCACGGGAAAATGTCACCGCCACCTTGTCAGTGACACCCTGCTGGTGTTACGGCACAGAGACCATGGACATGAATCCTTTGACCGTCAAGGCGGTCTGGGGTTTTAACGGCACCGAAAGACCCGGTGCTGTCTACCTGGCAGCCGTCATGGCCGCCCATGCCCAGCGCAAGCTGCCTGCCTTTGCCATTTATGGCCGCGATGTCCAGGATGCTGACGACACCTCCATCCCAGAGGATGTGACAGACAAGATCCTCACCTGGGCCAAGGCCGCCCTGGCTGCCGGCACCATGCGCGGCAAGTCCTATGTCAATATCGGCGGACCCTGCATGGGCATTGCCGGTTCCGTGATTGATGCGCAGATGTTCCAGGAATATTTCGGCCTGCGCACTGAATGGCTGGACCAGGTCGAGATTGAGCGGCGGGTCAGCCGCGGCATCTACGACAAGGCAGAATATGCCAGGGCCAAGGCCTGGCGTGAAGAATACTGTAAGGAAGGCTGGGACAAGAACGAGGGGGGCGAGTTTGCCCACTCCCGGGCCGAAAAAGATGCCGAGTGGGAGCGGGTGATCAAGCAGACCCTGATTATCCGCGATATCCTGGTCGGCAACCCGCGCCTGGCTGAAATGGGCTTTGGCGAAGAGGCTTTAGGCCGCAACGCTATAGTTGGCGGCGTCCAGGGCCAGCGCCAGTGGACCGACCATTTCCCCAACCATGACTTTTCCGAGGCCATCCTCAACTCATCCTTTGACTGGAACGGGATCAGGACTCCCTATATCCTGGCCACAGAAAATGACACCTTGAATGGCATGGCCATGCTACTGGGCCATCTCCTGGCAGATACCGCCTCCATCTTTGCTGATGTGCGCACCTACTGGAGCCCGGAGGCCATCGAGCGGGTGACCGGCTGGCAGCCGCAAGGCATGGCCGCCGGCGGTCTCATCCATCTAATCAACTCCGGTGCTGCCGCCTTAGACGGCTGCGGCCTGATGCGGGACGAGGACGGCGCAGCCGTCATGAAGCCGGCTTGGCAGATCAGCGCAGCTGATGCCAAGGCCTGCCTGGCTGCCACCAGCTGGTGCCCGGCCGATACCGGTTATTTCCGTGGCGGCGGCTTCTCCTCCGCCTTTGAGACCCAAAGCCAGATGCCTGTCACCATGGTGCGGCTGAACAAGATCGAAGGCCTGGGCCCTGTCCTGCAGATCGCCGAAGGCCACACTGTCGTCCTGCCTGAAAATGTCAGCCAGACCTTGCAAAAAAGGACTGACCCGACCTGGCCGACCACCTGGTTTGTACCGCGCCTGAGCGGCGAGGGCTCTTTCAAGGATGTCTACTCAGTCATGGCCAACTGGGGAGCCAACCATGGCTCTTTCAACTATGGCCATATCGGTGACCGCCTGATCACCTTGGCCAGCATGCTGCGCATCCCTGTCGCCATGCACAATGTTGCGGCTGAGCGCATTTACCGGCCCCATGCCTGGACAGCCTTTGGCACAGTGGAAGCTGAATCTGCCGACTACCGGGCCTGTGCCGCTTACGGGCCACTCTACGGCTGATAATATTTGTCCCTGACTTGCCCTCCGCCCCCGGCGGAGGGCTTTTTTTTATGTGCCAGTAACCCCAGGCAAGCCAGGATCTGCTATTATAGTAAGAGCAAGAATAAGGGAGGTCAGCTTATGCTGAAAAAGCCTGCTCTAAAAGGAATCTTTCCAGCCCTTTACGCCTGTTATGATGAAAAAGGCCAGGTCTGTCCGACCAGGACCAGGGCTGCCGTCCGCTTTTTGCGGGAGCAGGGCGTCCAAGGCGTTTATGCCGGCGGCTCATCCGGTGAATGCATCTACCTGGATGTGGCAGAAAGAAAAACTATGCTGGAGGCGGTCATGGCCGAGGCGGCCGGAGATTTTCCTATCATCGCCCATGTCGCCTGCAATAACACCAAGGATAGCCTGGAACTGGCTGCCCATGCCCAGGCCCTGTCTGTCCGGGCCATCGCCAGTATCCCGCCGATTTATTTTAAGCTCTCAGAAGCTGCTATCGCCGCTTACTGGAACAGCATCTCCCAGGCTGCCCCTGAAACTGATTTCATGATCTATAACATTCCCCAGCTGGCCGGTGTCAATCTGACCGCCAGCCTTTTTCAGAAAATGCTGACCAACCAAAAAGTGATAGCTGTCAAGAATTCTTCTCTTCTGGTCGGCGATATCGCCCTCTACCAAAGGCTGGGTGGGCCTGACTTTGCAGTCTTCAACGGTCCGGATGAACAATATCTGGCCGGCCGGGCCATGGGGGCCTGCGGCGGCATCGGCGGCACCTATCTGATCATGCCCCAGCTTTTCTTAAAGCTGGAAGAGCTTTTCCAAAAAGGCGACCTGAGCCAGGCCACCCGGCTGCAGGAAGCCATTATCCAGATCATTGAGCTGACCGGCTCTGGCCAGGGCCACATGCTGGCTATAAATAAGGAGCTGCTGCGCCGCATTTATGCCCTTGACCTGGGCCAGGTCCGCTCACCCATGCCTCAGCTGACCTTAGAAGACCTGCCCCTTGTCGAAAAGTGTCAGCGTCTCCTGGCAGATACAATCAGTTATTGGCAAAATAGATAAGAGGAGTAACTTTCATGAAAAAAGCCTTTACCACTATCAGTCACGAAGTTGATGTCTGTGTCGTCGGCGGCGGTCTGGCCGGTCTTTGTGCCGCTATAGCAGCTGCCCGCCAGGGGGCCAGCACCCTGATCATGCAGGAGCGGCCCATGTTTGGCGGCAATGCCTCATCGGAGATTCGCATGTGGGTCTGTGGTGCCCATGGCGAAAACAACCGCGAGACCGGCCTGATCGAAGAGATCATGCTGGAGAGCTTTTACCGCAATCCTTACGCTAATTATACGCTTTGGGACAGCATCCTTTACGAAAAGGTGCGCTTCCAGCAGGATCTGGCCTTCCTGCTCAACTGCTCCTGCCTGGACGCTGAGATGGAGGGCAATAAGATCAGCAGTGTGCGCGGCTGGCAGATGACCACCCAGCAGTACCATGAGGTCAAGGCGAAAATCTTTATCGACTGTTCCGGCGACAGCATCCTGGCCCCCTTAACTGGTGCCGAATTCCGCCTCGGCCGGGAAGGACGCAGCGAGTTTGGCGAAGATATCGCCCCAGCAGCAGCGGATCAAAAGACCATGGGCATGAGCTGCCTGATCCAGGCCCGCGAACACCAGGCGCAGCGGCCCTTCACAGCACCTTTCTGGGCCGAAAAGCTGACTGCAGAAGACTTGCCCCACCGCCTGCCGGATCCTTATGAGCGCAACGAAAACTATTGGTATCTGGAATTGGGTGGTGACCAGGATTCCATCGCTGATACGGAAGATTTACGCGATGAACTGCAAGATATCGCTTATGGCATGTGGGACTTTATCAAAAACAGCGGCCATTATGACGAAAAAGTGGACAGGCTGGACCTGGATTGGATCGGTATCCTGCCCGGCAAGCGTGAATCACGCCGCTATGTCGGTGATGTGCTGATGAACCAGCATGATGTCAGCTCCCAGGGCAAGTTCCCTGACCTGGTCGCCTATGGCGGCTGGAGCATGGATGACCATCATCCGGCCGGCTTTCGCACCAAGGAGCTGCCCACCATCCACCATCCGGCACCATCACCCTTCGGGATACCCTACCGCAGCCTCTATTCAATCAATATCGCAAACCTCATGTTTGCCGGACGCAATATCAGCGTCACTCATGCCGCCTTAAGTGCCACCAGGGTCATGGCTACCTGCGCCACTTTAGGCCAGGCCGCCGGCACAGCTGCCGCCCTGGCTGTGGAGCAGGACTGCTCGCCGCGTGGTGTCTACGAAAAACATCTTGCTCTCTTGCAAAAGACCCTGATGGACGATGACTGTTACCTGCCCTTCAACAGGCGCCTCGTCCCTGAACTGACCCTGCAATCCAAGCTGGAGGCAGGTGGAACCGGTGCGGAAAACCTGCGCAATGGCTATGACCGGCCGATCGGAGCAGACGAGAATTGCTGGACCGGCCAGGCCGGCGACCAGGTGACCTACCACTTGCCTGAGGCTACTGTTATCCAGCAGCTGCGCCTCATCTTTGACAGTGATCTTAACCGCCAGACCCTGCCTTATAAGGGCCGTTATAATAGGCCCCAACAGGCCAGTTATTATCTGTCCGACCAGCCGGTTCATGTGCCGCAGACCATGCTGAAAGATTTTTTAATCCAGCTGCAAAAACCAGATGGCAGCTGGGCAACTGTTCAGGATATCAAGGGCAACTACCAGCGCCTGGTCCGTTTTGACCTGAGCCAAGCCGGTCCAGCCACGGCTGTGCGCTTTGTGCCCCTGGCCAGCTGGGGTGGCAGCAAGTTCCGTGTCTTCTCATTTGATGTCAACTAGGAAAGGTGGATCAGCCAGATGGCGGTTACAGGAAAGATCGTTTTAGACCTGGCCCCCGGGCCAGAAAATCCCCGCAATAGTGAGGGTGCCTTTATCAGGCTAAAAGACGGCCGGCTGCTTTTTATTTTTTCGCGTTTTTGCCAGGATAGCTGGGCCGACCATGCTCCGGCCGGGCTGGCTGCTGTCTGGTCTGATGATGAGGGCCAGACCTGGTCCCAGGCAGAGATCATCCTGCCGGCCAGCCGAGACCAGGCGCAAAATGTCATGAGTGTTTCCTTGCAGCGTATGCAAAATGGCGACATCGGCCTTTTTTACTTTCTCCGCCAGGGCTTTCATGACGGCAAGGCCTGGCTGCGCCGTTCTAAAGATGAAGGCCAGACCTGGCAGGATGCAGTCTGCTGTGTGCCAGCCTGCGGCTACTATGTGACCAACAACGACCGGGTTGTCCGTTTAAAAAACGGGCGTCTGATCGTACCGGCCGCCTTCCACCGCACTCTTTATGGCAAAGGTAAAGATGAATACAGCTTCAGTGGCTTTGCCACCAGCTTTTTTTATTATTCCGATGATGACGGGGTCAGCTGGCAGGAGTCAGACCCGGTCAGCCTGGCTGCACCCGCCAGCCGGACCGGCCTGCAGGAACCAGGCCTGATTGAGCTCTCGGGCGGCCTGCTCTATGGCTGGGCCAGGACGGATCTGGGTTTCCAGTATGAAATGTATTCACGCGACAGCGGCCAAAGCTGGACTCCGGCCAGTCCTTCCCGCTTTTCTTCACCCCGTTCGCCGCTTTCCATGAAACGTGATCCTAAAAGCGGCAATCTGATTGCTGTCTGGAACCCGGTGCCGGAATACCAGAGCCGGCCCGGCCAGCCGGTCTGGAATGGCGGCCGCACCCCGCTGGTTTATGCATTGAGCTCTGATGATGGGAAGAGCTGGCAGGATCCAGTCACCCTGGAGGATGACCCGGCCAGCGGCTACTGTTATACGGCCATGTATTTTTTAGAAGATGCGCTGCTGTTGGCCTACTGCGCCGGCGGTCCGGCAGATGGCGGCTGCCTTAACCGGCTCCGCATCAGGAAACTGCCAGTCCCAGGCCGTTAGCGGCAGTGTTTTTGACAAGCAACAGGATTTTAGCAAACAAATGGAAAGGCAAAGGTGAGATTTATGAAAATCGGATTTTGCGGCAGCATCGACCAGGCTGCCGCCATCAAAAGTTGGGGTTATGACTATGTCGAACTGGCTCTGGCCCCATTAGCCCAGCTGACAGAAGACGAGTTTGGCCAGGCCAGGGATAGACTAGAGGCAAGCGACCTGCCTTGCCTTGCCTGTAATATCTTTTTGCCTGGCAATATCAAGGTGACCGGGCCGCTAGCTGATCCTACAAAAAGTGCCGCTTATCTGGATACAGCCCTGGCCCGGGCAGCCCAGCTCGGTGCTGAGGTGATTGTTTTTGGCAGTGGCGGGGCCCGCAACATACCGGCTGGTTTTGCGCCAGCTAAAGCCCGCCAGCAGCTGCGTGATTTTGCCCGCCTGGCGGCCCAAAAGGCAGCCCGGCATAGCCTGACCATTGTCATGGAGCCGCTTAATTCAACCGAAAGCAATATCATCAACCGGGTCAGTGAGGCTTTGCTTCTGGCCCTGGCTGTGGATGAGGCTAATTTCAAGGTTCTGGTTGACTCCTACCACATGGAACTGGAAAAGGAAAATCTCCAGGTCCTGCAGCTGGCCGGACCTGATCTTTGCCATGTCCACATTTCCAGCCTGCTGGGCCGGGCCATCCCGGTGGCTGCAGATAAAAATAATCTGGCACCTTTTTTAACCGCTCTGAAAAACATCGGCTACCAGGGCAATCTCAGTATTGAAGCCCGGGCCAGAGACGACCAGTCCGCTGAAGCAAAAGAAGCAGTGCAGCTTATCCGCAGCCTGCTTTAAAAAAAGAAAAGAGGTATTTTTATGATCAGTGGAGCACAACTTTATACCATCCGCCAGTATATCCAAAACGAGAAGGATATCATCCGTTCCCTCAAGGCCATTGCTGCGATCGGCTATACAACTGTCCAGATCTCCGGCATGGGCCCGATCGCCCCGGAGCGCTTACGGGAGATCTGTGATGAGAACAATCTAAAAATTGTCCTGACCCACACCAATCCGGAAAGGGTAATGAATGAGACAGAGGCTGTCATCAAAGAGCATGACATCCTGGGCTGTGATTATATCGGGATCGGTTCCATGCCGGAAAGATACCGCCAGGCTGACTGGATCGGCAAGTTTGCTGAAGATTATCTTGAACCCGCAAAGAAGATCGCAGCTGCTGGCAAGCTTTTCATGTACCACAACCACGCCTTTGAGTTTGCTAAACTGGCCGGCAAGAATCTGCTCGAACACTTGCTGGAGCAGTTCTCTGCTGATGAGCTGGGCTTTACCCTGGACACCTACTGGGTCCAGGCTGGTGGCGCTGATGTCTGCCAGTGGATTGATATCTTAAGCGGCCGCCTGCCCACTGTCCACCTGAAGGATATGGCCATTTCTGGCAACAGCCAGATCATGGCCCCGATCGGCGAGGGCAACCTTAACTGGCCGGCCATCTTTGCCGCCTTTGCCAAGGCTGGCACCAAGTATCTGCTGGTTGAGCAGGACACCTGTCTAGGCAGCCCCTTTGCCGCTTTAAAGAGCAGCTACGACTTTTTAGCAGCAAACGGCTATAAATAAACAGGAGTGTGATTATGGAAAGGAAAGTAAAATTAGGTATTATCGGCCTGGGCAATATGGGCACAGGCCACACCAAAAATATCCTGGCCGGCAAGGTTCCGGCCATAGAAGTGACCGCCATCGCTGACATAGACCAGGCCCGCCTGGACTGGGCCAAGGAGAACCTGCCTGAGTCAATCGCCCGCTACGCCAGCGCAGATGAGCTGATGCAAAGCGGCAGCTGCGAAGCTGTCCTGATCTGTGTGCCCCACTATGACCATCCTGGCATTGCCATTGCCGCCTTAAAGCAGGATCTGCATGTGCTTTGCGAAAAACCAGCCGGTGTCTATACAAAACAGGTGCGCGAGATGAACGAGTTCGCCGCCAGCAAGCCTGAGCTTGTCTTTGCCATGATGTTTAACCAAAGGACCAACCCGGTCTACCGCAAGATGCATGAAATAGTCAGCAGCGGTGCCATGGGGGCTGTCAAGCGGACCAACTGGATCATCACCAACTGGTATCGCACCCAGGCCTATTTTGATTCAGGCAGCTGGCGGGCAACCTGGGCCGGTGAAGGCGGCGGTGCCCTGATCAACCAGGCCCCACATAATCTGGACCTGTGGCAGTGGATCTGCGGTATGCCTAAGATGGTCCAGGCCCATTGTCATTTTGGTAAGTGGCATGATATAGAAGTCGAAGATGATGTCACGGCCTATGTCGAATATGAGAATGGGGCCACTGGTGTTTTTATCACCAGCACTGCTGATGCTCCTGGCACCAACCGTTTTGAAGTCACCCTGGAATGGGGCAAGCTGGTCTGCGAAAATAATAAGCTCTACCAGTGGAAACTGAGCCAGAACGAAAGAGAACTCTGCTATTCCTCCAAAGAAGGCTTTGCCAAGCTGGAAGTGGACTATTCCGAGCTGGTCACCGAGGGTGAAAACAGCCAGCATAACGGCATCTTGCAAAACTTTGCCGAGGCTATCCTGCATGGCGCGGAACTGATTGCCAAGGGCGCGGAAGGCATTGACAGCCTGAGCTTGTCTAATGCTATGTACCTTTCCAGCTGGCTGGACCGCTCAATAAAGCTGCCGCTGGATGAAGATCTCTTTTTGGCTGAGCTGGATAAGCGCCGGGCCACATCCAGGCAAAAAAAGACTGGTTCTGTTGTCCTAGACACAGAAGGCACCTATGGCAGCAAGGCTGATAAATGATGGAGCGATCAACTATGGTACTTAAACTGGAAAATACTCCAGTAAAGCTTTAGTGGAGTACCCTTTTAGAACTTTAGTAATGCTTTAATAACAAAACACTGCCCCGCCAGCTTGTAGCTGGCGGGGCTTTTACTTTTTAGCTCTTTTTTAGTCTTTCAGATAATAGCTTTGCAAGGGTCTTAGCTGATCATCCAGCTCATAGACCAGAGGCTGGCCGGTCGGGATGTTCAGTTCCAGAACCTCTTCTTCTGTCAAATGGTCCAGGTGCATGACCAGGCCGCGCAGACTGTTGCCATGGGCTGCTATGATCACTTCCTTGCCAGCATTTAGCTGGGGAGCGATCCTTGTCTGCCAATAAGGCAGGATACGCTTGATGGTATCTGCCAATGATTCTGTCAGGGGCAGCTGGTCCGGGGCCAGGTCCTTATAGACCGGGTCGTGGCCGGGCCAACGCGGATCGGCCTTGTCCAGCGGCGGGGGAGCGGTGCTGTAGCTGCGCCGCCAGATCTTGACCTGGTCCTCGCCGTGTCTGGCGGCTGTCTCGGCCTTATTCAGACCCTGCAAGGCACCATAGTGGCGTTCATTGAGCTGCCAGGCCTTTTCCACCGGCAGCCAGAGCTGGTCCAGCTCATCCAGCACATACCACAAAGTTCTGATCGCTCTTTTCAGGTACGAGCAAAAGGCCATGTCAAAGACAAAGCCGGCCTTCTTTAAGGCCCGGCCTGCCTTCTGAGCTTCTTTTTTGCCCTGTGCGCTTAAATCGACATCAGTCCAGCCTGTGAAGCGGTTTTCTTTGTTCCAGGTGCTCTCACCGTGGCGCAGTAAGACAAGCTTCATCATCTTTCTCCTAATAAATCTTGCCCTGGGGCAGGCCCCAGGCGATCTCCCGGGCCAGCTCATAGAGGTGGCCATAACGTTCGGCCAGGCGCAGGGTGGTGAACTTGGGCCTGTTTTCTTTGCCGAAGGCAATGGCATCGTAGCATTCCTGCTCTGTATAACCCAGCTGGTCCGGCCTGACCGGCCCGCCCAAGAGTTCTATCTTATCTCTGGCTTCAGGCAGGAGCTTTTTAAAGCGTTCGACTTCAGCAAAGCCAAAGCTCTCCATGGCTTTTTCCAATTGCTTTTTTTGTGCCTGCCAGACAGCACCAGCCGGTGGCCGGTCCGGATTGATGGCCAGGGCCTGGCGGGCCATGGGCCCATAGACCCGGCTGACTTCAGCCCGCCAGATTTCCGGCGCCATAGTCTGTTTTTGTTCTGGCATGCGGCCCGCGGCAAAAAGCCTGGTATACATGTACATACCGATCAGGGTGCCAATACCGACCTTGTCGCCATGCAGGCTGCCAGTCCTGCCCAGCTGGACATCGCGCATTTCCAAAAGATGGGAGATCTGGTGGTCAGAGCCGGAGGCTGGCCGGGAGCTGCCCATCAGCTGCATAGCCAGGCCGGTCAAGGCCAAAGCTTCCATTAAGCGGGAACAAGCCTGGCCTTTTTTGGCCAGGTCTTCTCCAGCAGCCAGGTCGGGGGCCAGAGCCAGGCATTCTTTAACAGCCTCCTCAACCAGGGCAGCTATCAAGGGACAGTATGCTTCATCTTCTGCAGCAAAGGCCAGGCGCCAATCCAATAGGGCGGTCAGCTTGGCCAGGACATCACCAAAGCCGGCTGCTGTCATTTTTTGCGGGGCCCGGGCCAGAACCAGGGGGTCAAAAAAGATACCCAGTGGTGCTAGACCGGGATAGGTTGATTTAAAATTATTAATTAGAAGCGGTGTGGAGCCCGAAGCAAAGCCATCAACTGAGGCAGCTGTGGCATAGACAATAAAAGGGGTGTCTGTCATAAAACTGTTATAACGCGTTATATCTGTGATGGTGCCGCTGCCGCAGGCGACCAGAAAATCAGGCCTTTTCGACATACCAGCCAAAAGTGCACCCAGGGCCTTTTCGTCAGCATGAAGATCAGTGCGCTCGAAGACAAAAGCCTGGGCAGAAAAGCTGGCCAGTCCTTCTAGCAGCTGATCACCAGCCGCCTTTTTAGTGTTTTTGTCCATAACGACAAGGCAGGATCCGGCCAGGCCCAGCTCATGACAATATTCAGCTAGCTTATTAGCCATATCAGGCGCTTCAGCCATCATTTTTGTGGCCAGGCTGTGTTTACAGCCACAGGCCGGGCAGTCGAAGGACTGGCCCAAGCGGCTGCGTAAAAACTGCATATTGGCCTGGTCGGACCAATAGGAAGGTTCATTCTCAGGGGCAAATTTTGCATAGGCCACGTTGGTCAAGCCTCCTTTTTTAGCAGAACAAGTTAATTATACTAAAAAACCACTGTTTCGCAAATCATTATTTAACGTTTCACCGCCAAAACTCAGCAAGGCGTTAATACCGGCCTCTTTCGCTTTTTTTACATTATCTTTATTATCATCGTAAAACCAGATGTTTTGCGGATCTGTGTTAATTGCCTTAATAGCCGTCTCATAAATGGCAGGATGCGGCTTCATGACGCCTATTTCATAGGAAAGGAAAAGATCCGCAAAATAGGCACCCAACTGGTGCTGATTCTGGCAGATTGACCAGTGCAGTTCATTGGTGTTGGAGAGTAAATAGAGAGGATAGTACTCTTTCAAGCTGGCTAGAAGCTGGTGGCTGCCGGGGAAGGGGTCAGCGATAGCATTTGCTATAATGTCGGAAAATTCAGCATAGTCAACCTTGAGCGGATTTTCTTGGCCCATGGCTTCATAAAACTCAGGTAAGGACTTGATCCGGCCCGTTTCATAGGCAGTGACTGCCGCGCTTTTAGCCCAGAGCAGGTTTAAGTCCTCAGGCGGATTTTTTATTTTGGCTAGGTCCCAGATGGCTGTGACGGGATTAAGTCGGACCAGAATGTTGCCGAGATCAAATAAGATTACACGCTCTTCACTGTTGTTTATCATACTGCACCTTTAATAAATAAATGATATCGCCTAAGCCCGCCTACTGATGGGATGCTGGAGTAAAAATAAGACGACCAGGACAATAAGAAGAATTTGCGGTATTGTATTACCTAGATAGTAGAGGGCTGCTGTTTTATGGAAGACAGCATAATCAAGGTAGTAGTAAGCCAGGCCCGCTCCTAAAGCAAGCAGGATTTGCCACCAGCTTAAAGGGCCGTCCCGGCCGGAGCTTAAAAAAAAGACCAGCAACAGGCAAAGACCGAAAATTAAAGAACTGAATCCAAAAAAAACATAGTCCATCAGAATCGCCTCATTTCTTGGTTTTTTAAGTATAACACAAGAATCATTTTGCTTTTATAAAGGGGCGAAATCTGATAAGATAATAATACTTGAGGAGGGCTGATTTAAGGCATGGAACAACAAGAAGTCAGCAGGATCTGGGCAAGGACCCTGCAGTTATTAGAAGGCGAATTAACTGAGATTTGCCTGAACACCTGGATTAAACCAATGGAACCTTTTTCTGTGGGACAAGGCGTTTTCACTTTGTCTGTTCCCAATGATTTTCATAAAACATTTGTTGATCAATACACACCTTTACTGCGCAACACTATCAAGGTGGCCAGCAGCCGCAGCCTGGACGTCAATATTGTCGTGGGTAAGCCTGCTGTCCCCGCTCCTAGTGCAATTCCTGAGCTGCCCCTGCCTGGGGAAGGCCCGAGTGGCTTTGTCAACCACAGCCGGCTCAACCAGCAGTACACCTTTGCCGCCTTTGTTGTCGGCAGCAGCAACCGCTTTGCCCATGCTGCCTGTGTGGCTGTTGCGGAAAAACAGGCCGGCCGCAATTTTAACCCACTCTTTTTATATGGCGGCTCCGGGCTGGGCAAGACCCACCTGATGCATGCCATTGGCAACTATGTCAAGGATAAGTTCCCGGCCAAGAAGATCCTTTATGTCCAGTGTGAGCAATTTGTCAACGAGTTCATCTTTGCCATCAAGGAAAACAAGTACGATGATTTCCGCAACAAGTACCGCAACACTGACATGCTTTTAATTGATGATATCCAGTTCATTGAAGGTAAGGAACAGATGCAGATTGAGTTCTTCCATACCTTCAACACCCTCTATGAGTCCGGCAAAAACATTGTCATGACCTGTGATAAACCACCCCAGAGCCTGATCTCTTTGGAAGAACGGCTGAGGACGCGCTTTTCCTGCGGCCTGACTGTTGATATCCAGCCGCCTGATTATGAGACCAGGGTGGCCATCTTAAAGCAAAGGGCCCAGATCAATCATGCGGTCATCCCGGAAAATGTCTTTGATTATATTGCCACTAATGTGGCTTCCAATATCAGGGAGCTGGAAGGGGCCTTTAACACTGTTTTATGCTATTCCCTCTTGGCGGGCAATATAACCCTTGAAATTGCCCAGGAGGCCTTAAAAGATATCATCCAGCCTCTGGCTGGCAAGAAAATCAGCTCCAGCGTGATAGCTGACGTGGTGGCCCGCTATTACAATATTACCGTGGATGAACTTAAGTCCAACCGGCGCAGCAAGGAGATAGCCAATCCACGCCAGGTTGCCATGTACCTGTGCCGCGTCTTGCTCAACATGACCCTGCCCCAGATCGGACTGGATTTTGGCGGACGTGATCATACCACAGTCATGCATGCTTGTAATAAGATAGCTGATGAAGTCAAAAAAGATGAAAAATTGACCCAGGACATTGAACATATCAAACTCAGGTTGTCGGAATAAAAAAGATTGCCTTTTCCACAATTTGATGTGGATATGTGGAAAAGGCAGGCGTTGATAAGATGTGGATACATTCTCAACATTGCTTATCCACAAAAAACAAGCCTTATCCACGCGGTTATACACAGACACTGCCAGACGGCAAAGCCTAGGGCCGGCTAGCTGACAGCAGTTATCAACATCATACACAGACCATAAGAAGAAAACTGATATATTAATAACTAGGACAGCAAGCGAATTTGAGGAGGACAACAGCATGAAAATCATTTGTTCACGGGACAGGCTGATTGAGGCAATTGCCACCGTGCATAAGGCAGTAGCAACTAAGCCGCAAAAACCTGTCTTGGGAGGCATCTTGATCGAAGCTGAAGAAGATATAAAGCTGACAGGTTCTGATACCGATTTAGTTATCGAATGTGCCATGGAAGCAGATATTTTAGCTAGCGGTTCAATTGTTGTACCGGCTCGTACTTTTTCTGATATCGTCCGGCGTTTGCCCGATGATCTGGTCACAATTGAAGCGGGTGCCAGCCAGTCACTCAAGATTGAAAGTGGCAGCACTAATTTTAATATCAAATACATGCTGGCTGATGAATATCCCAAGATACCTGCTGTGGAACAGGAAAATGTGGTCGAACTGCCCCAGGATTTGCTGCGGGAGATGATCCAGCAGACTATTTTTGCTGTCAGTGCTGATGCGACCAGGCCGACTTTAAACGGTAGCTTTTTCCAGACCGAGCAAAAGACCTTTGAGCTTGTCGCAATTGACGGCTTTCGCCTGGCCATGCGCAAGTTTGAATTCACTGAGGAGCCGGCCACTTTAAAATTTATCGTGCCTGGTAAAGCCTTAAATGAAGTAGGCCGGATCCTGGCCCATACAGAAGAAAAGGTGCGCATCTATCCTTCCCTGAATAATATCTTGTTTGACACTGGCCGGATCAAGATAGTTGCCCGCCTGATCACTGGCGAATACATGAACTACAAGGGGATCATTCCTCAGACCGCGGAAACCACTGTCACAGTTGAACCGGCTGCCTTGCTGGCTGCCCTGGAAAGGGCTTCCCTGATCATTTCAGCTGATGAACAGCGCTATCCTGTCCGCCTCACCCTGGCTGACGATGATGTCCTGGTCATCAGTGCCAATACTGATATAGGCACATCCAGGGAAGAGATTGCTGTAGCCATGAATGGCAGTACCTTTGATATTGATTTTAATCCCCGTTATTTCATTGATGCCTTAAAGGTGATTGATGACAAGGAGATTTCCATCATTTTCAATGGAGCAGTCGGACCTTGTGTTTTAAAACCACTTGAGGGAGATACTTTTGCTTATTTGATCCTGCCTCTGCGCCGTTGATAGTAAGAATCTTTTTGCATTATGATTATCAAAAAGATCCAGCTGGAGAACTTTCGCAATTATGAGCAGCAGGAGATAAGGACAGGTCCGGCCACCAATATTATTTATGGTGATAATGCCCAGGGTAAAACCAATATCCTGGAAGCTGTTTATCTTTGTGTTTGTGCCAGGTCACATCGCACTGCCAAGGATTTTGAGTTAATCCGCCATGGCCAGGACCACTACAAAATAACTCTGGATTTCACCAGCCGCAATGGTGCTGATGAGACAATTGAAATCCGATATTTAGCGCCTGTCACAAGTGACCTGCAAAGACAAAAACCCCAGCGTCTGATCTATCATAATGGGATGCAGCTGGAGCGGGTCGGCGACCTGATGGGCCTTTTTCATGCGGTTATATTTGCCCCGGAGGACCTCAACCTGGTCAAGGAAGGACCGGCTACAAGAAGGCGCTTTCTTGATCTTTTGATCTCCCAGGTGAGGCCCAGCTATTTCCAAAATCTGCAGCAATATGGCCGTATCCTGGGCCAGCGCAATAAGATCTTAAAAGACCTGCGCGACAAAGGGTTTGGTAGGCTAAAAAGACCTGATCAGGCAAATTTGCTCCAGCTTGAGGTCTGGGATGATGCGCTGGCCCGGGCGGGTGCCGCTATCATTTGGCAGAGGTTGCTCTTTAGCCAAAGAATTGAAAAAATAGCCAGTGCCATGCAAAAAAGCATCTCTAACGAAAAAGAGCAGCTTTACGTAAGGTATAAAACAATCTCTAAAATAGACGCTGAAATCACACAGGAACAACTTTTGCAGGACTTCAACTCAAAACTTAAAACAATGCTTTACGAAGATATAGAAAGAGGCATCACCAATAGCGGCCCTCATCGGGATGATCTTGAATTGAGCCTGGATGGCGCTAATTTACGCCTTTTTGCCTCTCAGGGCCAGCAAAGATCAACTGTCCTTTCACTAAAAATTGCTGAGCTGCGTATCCTGGAAGAGGAGACTGGTGAACTGCCTGTCTTGCTCTTGGATGATGTCATGTCTGAGCTCGATGAAACAAGAAGAACCAGGCTTTTAGAAAGCATCCAGTCAGCCCAGGTTTTTGTTACCTGCACTGACCTGGCCCAGATCTTTGGCCAGGCTGGCGAAGAGGTCTTGCCTGATTATGCCAAACGCTGGCAGAATGCCTCGTATCTTTTTGTCAACCAGGGTCTGGTTGAGGAAAGATCTAACCACTCATAGTGCTTGGACAGCCCTTGTTTAGGACGGTTTTCTGGCTGTCAATTAGGGGTAAAATATGGTATAATTATACTGTTAACGGTAAGAAGAGAAGGGATTGCATGTATCTTCATTTAGGGAAAAGTTATACTATTTCCGCCAAGTATATTCTAGGAATTTTTGACTTTGATGCAGTAACAGATGCTGGGTCAGCCACCATTGATTTTTTAGAAAATGCTGAGAAGAATGATCAAGTGGATGTGATCTCGGCAGATCTGCCCCGATCTATAATTGTCACGCTGGACCGGGTTTATGTTTCGCCAATAGCAGCTAGTACCCTACTGGAGCGGCTGCGGCGGGATGCAAGTTTTTATAAGAAAAACAAGGTAAAACTGGGTGATAGCTGACAAGTTAAGCGATAAATTCAGGAAGGTGAAGCAATGAAGAGTGAAGGCCTTGATAACAGGCTTGACATTGAGCAAGAAAATAGTGACCAATTGGTCAATTCAGCCGAGAATCCGCAAGCACTGACAGATGACTTTGAAGAGGTCCTGCTGGAACAACAGCCAGACGCAGCCGGTTTTGACACAAGAAATACCTCGCTTTACAGCGAAAGTGATATCCAGGTCCTGGAAGGTCTGGAAGCCGTGCGCAAAAGGCCAAGTATGTATATAGGCGATACAGGTATGCGTGGCCTGCACCATATCATTTATGAGATAGTGGCTAATTCAGTCGATGAAGCCCTGGCTGGACGCTGCGATGAAATTGATATTGTGCTGCGCCCGGATAATTCGGTCCTGATTAAGGATAATGGCAGTGGTATACCGGTGGGGATCCATCCCCAGATGGGTATTCCGACTGTTGAAGTAGTCCACACCATCCTGCATGCTGGCGGTAAGTTTGGCGGTGGAGCCTATAGTGTCTCCGGTGGCCTGCATGGCGTTGGTGCATCTGTTGTTAACGCCTTGTCTGAATGGATGCAAGTCACTGTTATGCGTAACGGGCGTAAATATCGCATCCGCTTTGAAAGAGGCGAGACGACGGAACCTTTGACTGATATTGGTCCAGCTGAAGAAACAGGCACTATCACGGAGCTGAAGGCAGACAAGAAGATCTTTCCCAGCATTGAGTATGACTTTAACACCATGTTGACCCGCTATCGGGAAATGGCTTTCTTGAATAAGGAGATCAAGATTAATCTGGTTGATGAAAGAGTCGACCCGGTTGTCAGCAAGGAGCTGCATTATCAGGGCGGTATTGTCTCTTTTGTTGAATACCTCAACAAGCACAAGCAGGCTCTGCATAAGCTGCCTATTTATCTGGCAGCCCAGGTTGATGATTCTTATGTCGAAGTGGCGATCCAGTATAATAACTCCTACGTGGAAAATGTCTATTCCTACGCCAACAATATAGCCACCATTGAGGGAGGCACCCACTTGACTGGCTTCAGAGCTGCCCTGACTAAGGTGATAAATGATTATGCCAGGAAGTATGGCCAGTTAAAGGCCAATGATAAGAATCTGCAGGGTGAGGATGTCAGGGAAGGGCTGGGTGCTATCGTCAGTGTCAAGCTACCTGAGCCTCAGTTTGAAGGCCAGACCAAGACCAAGCTGGGAAACTCTGAGATGCGTGGTATGGTTGAAAGCATGGTCAACGAAAAGTTGACTGCTTATCTGGAAGAAAATCCCAATGTGGCAAAGACTATTATTGAGAAGTGCCTTTCTGCTTCTCGGGCCAGGGATGCGGCCCGCAAAGCCAGGGATATGACCAGAAGAAAAAATGCTTTTGATTCTTCGACCCTGCCCGGTAAGTTAGCAGACTGCCAGGAAAAAGACCCCCAGTTTTGTGAAGTCTTTATTGTTGAAGGTGACTCAGCTGGAGGTTCTGCCAAAAATGGGCGTGAGCGTAAGTACCAGGCTATTTTGCCTCTTTGGGGTAAGATGCTCAATGTGGAAAGGTCCCGCATTGATAAAGTCTATGACAATGAGAAACTGCAGCCTGTTATCCTGGCCCTGGGTGCTGGTATTGGTGATGATTTTGATCTGGACCGCTTAAGATACCATAAGGTCATTATCATGGCTGATGCTGATGTCGACGGAGCTCATATCAGGACCTTGCTCCTGACCTTCTTTTTCCGGCACATGCAACCTTTAGTGGAAAGTGGTCATGTCTATATTGCCTGCCCGCCTTTATATCGGGTCTATGAGGGGAATAAGTCATTTTACGCTTACGATGATGATGAAATGGAAGCCATCAAGGAAGAGCATGATATGAAAAACCCCAAGCTGCAAAGATATAAGGGCCTGGGTGAGATGAGTGCTGAGCAGTTATGGGAAACCACCATGAATCCGGAAACGCGCAAGCTGATGCGGGTTGAATTAAGTGATGCCCAGGCAGCTGACGAGACTTTTTCTCTCCTGATGGGTGAGAAGGTGGAACCAAGAAGAGAATTTATTCAAAGTTATGCCAAGTTTGCTGTGACTGATGTTTAATTTGTTAAGTGGTTGAACAGAAACGTGCTTAGCTGACGTAAAAAATCAATAATATTTCTGAATTTAATGTTAAGCCCCTTGTTTCACGTGAAACAAGGGGCTTTTCTGAAAGCAGAATACATCTAATAATGCTCTATATTGCGCTAACAATGCAGCAGCTTTTGTGCTAAAATTCAAACACATGGGTATAAATGACGGATCAGGAGATAAGAATGGCGCTCATTTTAGCAGTTGTTAATCAAAAAGGCGGGGTTG
>CAZZGG010000032.1:0-24250 GCA_964654125.1 uncultured Oscillospiraceae bacterium | reverse complement strand
TGCACTGTACTTGCGGGTGTAGTTCAGTGGCAGAACATCAGCTTCCCAAGCTGACTGTGAGGGTTCGATTCCCTTCACCCGCTCCAACATTTTATACATTCGCCTTTATAGCTCAGTAGGTAGAGCGCATCCATGGTAAGGATGAGGTCATCGGTTCAATTCCGATTAAAGGCTCCAAGCAGCTGATGTTCGACTCTTTGTCGGGCATCAGTTTTTTATTGCTTGATTTCATCTAACTCTGGCTTCCTGATCAACGAAATAGCTACTAGACTCCCTAGCAGGATCGTTAATAATCTTGCTGGCTTTATCATACCCTTTGGGGTATGACCCAACTCTTTTTTAATAACTGGATAAAGGTATAAGCTAGACAAATCCTTGCCTAGACTGGCGGCAGGTTCTGGTAGCGCCTGATATTTTCTTCATTAAGGAATTCATAGGCCTCATTGATGGCCTGAAACTGGCGGGTAGCCTGAGGATCTTTATTAATGTCAGGGTGGTAGCGCTTGGCCTGGCGCCGATAGGCCAGCTTGATTTTATTTTGATCTGCGTCGGTAGCCACTCCCAGGATCTGGCAGCTTTGTTCAAACTTACGCTTGAAATCTGCATAGGGATTAAGCGGTGGTGCACCAGTCCGCTGCTGCTGTTGCTGCTGCCAGCCTTGCTGGTGCCACTGACGGAAGCGCTCCTCCCAGGCCCGCTGTTGTTGCCTGCGTCTTTCCTGCTCCTGCCAGGCAGCAGCTTCCTCTGCCTGGCGGGCTGCCTGGCGATAATAATCATAGGTGCGGTAAGTAAATTTTGCCGAATCTTTTAAATAGTTAGCCAGGTTAAATAAATAAGCTGTGCTTATCTTGCGATATGCGGAAAGGGCAGTGCTGAAAGCTGCGCCCAGGACAGGGAAAAAGATCAAAACGAGTAGCCCCGTAAAAAGACCTGGATGGCTAAAAAGCCAGGCTCCCAATGGACCAACCAGTAAAAACAGCACCAGACAGCCGCCCATGCTGATGATTACAGCACAACTCCTGATAAAGCTCTTAGCCAGCAGCACACCTGTTTCAAGCAAGGAAACCAGCCCGCCCAGCAAAAATGACTGGGCTTTAGCCAGGCCATAGATAATTGAGCCCAGCATTCTACGCAATATTTTAGTCAAGTTACAGCCTCCATCTTAAGGAAAGTCTTTCTCATTGTACACTTTTTTCAGGCCATTCAGTAGAGAATTGCAGCAAATTCTTGCATTGGCCAGGCAGATGAAATATATTGAGGCTGAGCCTAATGCTCTGCAAGCATCAGCAACTGCCACAAAAAAGTCAAAAGGGGTGCTGAAATGGCAAAAAATCTTTATGCCGGAGTGGGCCGGGCCCAGATCCAGACCAGGTTGCAGCCTGTCCACGACCCACTTTATGCCAAAGCCCTGGTCTTGGACGACCTAACAACCCGCCTGGCCATAATTGCTCTAGATGGCGTTGCCATCGGCGGCATCTGCGATATCAGCGACAGTTTTCTTGATCAGCTGCGCAGACGGATAGCCAGTGAGCTGGCCATCCCGGCTGAGCATATCCTAGTCAGTGCCAGCCATACTCACACCAAAGAACCCATGCTCCTGCCGGAAGACGAGCTCTTAGAGCATAGCTTTGCAGCTGTCCAAGACGCAGCTAGCCAGCTGCAGCCTGTCCGGGCTGGCTGGGGCCAGGCCCGCGAGAGCCGGCTTGCCATCAACCGCACCTTGCGTTTAAAAGATGGCAGCCAGTGGACTGTACGCCAGGCCTATCCCTGCCCGCCAGACGATCTGGTCGACTCATTGGGTCCGGCAGATGACACGATCGGTATTCTACGCCTGGACAAAGCAGATGGCAGTCCCTTTGTCATTTTATATACATTTTCCTGT
The DNA here is from genome assembly GCA_964654125.1 of uncultured Oscillospiraceae bacterium. Taxonomy (GTDB): domain Bacteria; phylum Bacillota; class Clostridia; order Saccharofermentanales; family UBA5734; genus JAAYBY01. The sequence continues at coordinate 22,368 of CAZZGG010000032.1, read as the reverse complement.
CATCCTTTGTTGGGCGTGCCAGGCGGGCTGGTGACAGCCAACTATCCCGGCTTTGCCAGCCAGGCCATTGAGGAAGCCACAGGGGCAGCTGCCATATTCTTGCAAGGCGCCCTGGGCGACATGACAGAAGTCCTTTATAAAGATACCAGCCGGCCCATGGATGCTCAGCCGCTGGGCGAGATGCTGGCCCTGGCTGTACTGCGCAGCCTACCGGGCATTTTGCCTGGCGCTGAAAGCAGCCTGGCGGTAAGCTGGGAAAAAGTCCGCCTGCCCCGCCAGTTTGCCATGCCAGAGCAGATCCAGCAGTTGCTGGCCGAAGAAAGACAGCTACTTGATTCCTTGCGCTTCACCAGTCTGAACTTTAAAGCCTTCCTGCCGCTTTACCTAAAGCAGCTGATGGACCAGGACCATCCAGCTGATTACATCTATCGTTACCTGCATGAAGAAGGCCAGGGCAGCCATGCCCTGCGCGCAATGGATGCTAAAAATAAGGCTGACCTGGCCAAATATCTGCAAAATATCAGAGCCATGGAAAAGCTGAGTAAAATTCAGGATGATCTGGCCACCTTAAGAAAGCATTTCCAGGATAATCAGGCAGCTGGGGAAAGTGCAGTTGATTGTGAGATCATGGCCCTGACCATCGGCGGGCTGGCCTTATTATCCTCACCTGCTGAAATGTTGCTGCAGATCAGCCTCAACTTGAAGAAAGCCTCGCCCTTTGCTGACACCTGGCTCATCTCACCCGCCAATGGCTACCTGCATTATGGTGTGCCGGCAGCAGATTATAACAAAGGTGGTTACGAGGCAACTGAGTGCATGCTGGCAGCAGGTTGGCAGGAGATCTATGAAGAAACAGCCCGGCAACTGCTGGCCCAGCTAGTGCCAACCCAAGAAGAAGAAGGAGGCAGTTGACTTGGAACTGGAAAAATCAAATTTTGCATCAGAAAGACTGGCAATTGAGCCGCGTCTTTTACTTTGTCTGGCCTGTAGAAAAGGCGGCGGCAGCACACCTTATGAAGACAAGGTCAAGCAGTTGCAAGAGAGGATCGAGCAAAATCCTGAACTGCACCTGACCTTAACAGGCGCCTTTGATGAAGTGGGTGCCAGAACAGAGCTGTTTGCAGAGCAGACAGCAGCGGAAAGACGCAAAGACCTGGATGTGCTGCAAAGGCTGGGGCTTTGCTTCACAGACACCAGATCGGCCAGGGATCTACTTGCCCGGATCGCGCAGCTGATACCTGATCTGACGGACATCTGCAGCTATTTACCCAATCAATATGGCACCTGGCCTGAATGCCCTCTGGCCAGGCAGGATTATTACAAAAAAGGTAACCAGCCTCTGGCCTGGGCTCAGGCACCTGATGTAATGGCCAGGTATAAAGAGTCCTCCTGCCGGGAGCTGGCCCAGGCAGACACCATTGTCATCCGCGCTCACCATTTGCTCTGTGTCATCTGCTATGCCGGCAGTGAAAACAATGATATCCCCCTGCCAGAAGATAATTTAATGGAAGCCTGGGTCAGGTTCAGGGAAAACCCGGATCTGCCAGTCAAGCTGGTTGAAGGACCCCAGGAGTGCTGTATCTGCCCGCCCTGCCATGGCTATGTCCAGGACCGGGGCCTTTGTGTGGCCGCCTGCCATCTGCGCGACAGAAAAAAGGATCTGGACTTTTGTGTTGTCACCGGCACCACACCGGGCCAGACTTATACAGCCCGTGAGCTCTATCAGAGAATTGCAACAACCCTGGCTGATAACTCACCTGTCTGCGGTTATCCAGATGATACGAGTGCGGAGTGGACAAGTTGCAACAGTACCGGGTCCGAACGCTACAAAAGAGGCTTCCAGCTTTGTGTTGGGCAAATAGCCGGGCAAGGTGAATAAATGCAAATTTAGAGTAATATTTTCTAATTTCCACGAATATTTAGCATGTTTTCATAATTTATTACCTTACCTCTGTGCCTGTTGTGACTAATGCTACTATTTTGCTCCTTTATAATGCAGTTAAGATTCTATTCAGATGGACAGCGTCAGCTGCAGAGAGGAGAAAGACTATGGCAGATTCAAGAGTTTTTAAATTAGGTGATGAAGTTACAGCCAAAGGTATCGCTCGGGAAATAGAAGTTTTCTTACGTGAGCGCAAGGGTCTGTTTGTTGAAAATATCGAAGCACCGGAAGGTTTTTTGGTTCAGGCCAAGCAGGAAAGCAAGCTCAAGACCATGACCGGAATGGGTATGGCCACCCAGATCCAGATCATTCCGGCCGGAGAGCAGGTCACAGTCAATATAGGCGAAGGTAAGTGGGCTGACAAGGCTGGGGCTGCGGCTGCCGGCTGGTTTTTGTTTGCCCCCCTGGCAGTAACAGCGGGTATCGGGGTCTGGAACCAGAGAAAGCTGCCTGCTGAGATTTTTGAGCTGGTTGAGAAGTATATCATCAGCGGCGGCAAATCTGTCACAGTCGGGGTCAGCGCCAGTAACAAACTCAGCGATGACCAGATTATTTGCCCCAAATGCAAGACTGTCAATGACAAGAGCAAACGCTTTTGCGGCGAGTGTGGCGAGAAACTGACTGCCACCTGCCCCCACTGCAATGCTGATGTTGCACCTGGCACCAAATTCTGCCCCGACTGCGGCAAGAGCATGGAGTCAAGCAGGTCCTGCGCCAGTTGCGGTGCTGATATGGCAGACCATGAAAAATTCTGCTCCCAATGCGGCGCTAAAGCCGGCTAAGCAAATAACACCCTCCTTGAATAATTGATTTAGATTACCGGCAGATCTTAAAAAAGCTGCCGGTATTTTTTTGCCAGTTCAGTCTAGTTCAGCTTGCAGTAAAGCAGCCAGCTGCCGGCCAGCGGCAAGAAAGCTGTCCTGCTGCAGTTCCTGGCCGCTGCGGGCCAGATCCAGCTGGACTCTTGCCGCAGCGGCAGCCCGGGCCAGCTCCGTCTTGTTCTGGCCCAGGCTGAGCAGTTGCTCAGCCTGCTGGACCATCCGGTCCAGCCCGGCCAGCTGACGCATAAAAATATCTTCTCTTTGCAATTCCACAGCCAGCTGGGCCAAGCTCCACTTAATATTATGCTTGGTCACCACAGCCTTGAGATCAAGAGCCAGGCCAGCCTGCCGAATTTTCAGCAATAAATCCCTGATCAGGTCGTCCTCAAGCTGGTACAGGAGCAGGATGGACTTTTCCGGTACAAATTGAACATTGTCCGTCTTTTGCGCTGGTTCAGCAGCCAGACCCAGTAGCTCTGCAATTGATAAGTGGACTTGCTGCTCACCCACCCGGCAGCCAAGCAAGGAAAAATCATCCAGCACAGTAAGCAGCAAGCTTTCCTGCTCTTGGTCTAGCAAGCCATAATAAAGAACCAGTCCTGTCTTCTTTGCCATATTTCCTCCTCCGGCCTATTCAGGCATAGCACTAGCATTTTAACTGATTTAAGCAAAAAATGCTCTTTGCAGAGAAATTTTTGCCAGCAAGCTAAAGTTTTGAGTGGCAACTAGCGATAAAAATGGTGTTAGGACTAGCCATGCCTTTTTATAAGGAGCTGATTTTATGCGCATAGAAAATGATTTACGGATTTTAGCAGGCTCGCTCAAATATGAAAAACCAGAGCAAATCAGAAGACCCGGCAATGATCAGCAGTCAGACAAAGAAAGCCAAAAAGATGTAAACCTGGCTCTTTTAGAACCAGTCGATCAGTTTATAGCTTCAGAGCAGGTCAGCAACATGCCGCCCAAAGGATACGGTTACAGTCAGTTTGGCGAACCGACCATTGAAAAACTAAAGTTCACCAGCAAGGAGCCACCCAATGATCTGCGCAATCTGGTCCGCCGCCTGCTGGAAAGCCAGGGGCTCATCTTCAAGGATCTGGCTGGCATGGAGGGCATCTTCATCCTTGATGAAAAGGCCAGGACAGAAGCAGCCTTAGCACTCAGTGATGCAGGCCCTTTGGGCATTCAGGTCTTAGCCGAAAATATCGCAGCCTATGCCAAGGCCAGCTGCGCTGCTGACAAAGGTCAGCTGACCCAGCTGCAGAGTGCAATTGAACAAGGCTTTGCTGACGCCGGTCAGCTGCCTCTGATCTGCCACAAAACCAAAAATCTAGCCCTGCAGCTGCTGGGGGATTGGGCCAAGTCTTAAAATTTATGTGTCCCTCTTTACTAGGACTAGCACTTTTGAGATACTGTCTAGAAACAAGGAGGGAAGCTTATGACAAAAATGACTTCTCATGAACGTTTTACACGCATGTACGAACATCGGCCGGCAGATCGCATCCCCATCATCGATTCTCCCTGGCAGGGCACCTTGCTGCGTTGGCAAGAAGAAGGCCTGGGCGAGCAGAACTGGGTCGACTATTTCGATATAGACCGGCTGGCTGCGATTGGGGTGGACAATTCACCCCGTTATCCACAAAAGATCTTGCACCAGACTGATGAGCACACCACATTTTTCACCCAATGGGGGGTGACTTTACGCCAACAACGCGTACCTGATTCCACCCCGGAATATTTGGACTTCACAGTAAAAACACCGGATGACTGGCTGAAAGCCAAGGAGCGGATGCAGCCTGACCCAACTAGGGTGGACTGGGCCCATCTGCAAAAAAACTATAAAAAATGGCGCGAGGACGGAGCCTGGATCCTAGGCAAATTCTGGTTTGGTTTTGATGTGACCCATTCCTGGTTCATCGGCACAGAAAGACTCCTGATCGCCCTGGCAGAAGAGCCGGAATGGTGCCAGGATATGTTCAACCACTTCCTGGATCTGTGTATCGCCCAGTTTGAAATGGTTCTGGCAGCCGGTTATGAGTTTGACTGCATCAGCTGGCCCGATGATATGGGCTACAAACAAAACCAGTTCTTTTCCAGGTCCATGTACCAGGAGCTCCTGCTGCCAGTGCAAAAAAGAGCCATTGAATGGGCTCACAGCAAGGGCATCAAAGCTCATCTGCATTCTTGTGGCGATATCCGCCCCTTCGTGCCTGACCTGGTCGCTGCCGGGCTGGACGCCCTCAATCCCCTGGAGGTCAAAGCCGGCATGGATCCTTATCAACTGAAAAAAGACTATGGCGCCGACCTTGTCCTGCATGGCGGTATCAATGCTGTGCTTTGGGATGATCTGGCTGTCCTGACCCAGGAAATGCACCGCCTCATCCCGATCATGAAAGAAAATGGCGGTTATATCTTCAGCTCTGACCACTCTATTCCGAATACTGTCAGCCTCAAGGCCATGACAGAGATTATCCGGCTGGCTAAAGAGCTGGGCTCATATGACTAGGCTGCACCGTCTTTTCATTGCGATCAACTTTTCAGCCGCTACAAAAAAGCAGTTGGCTGGCCTGATCAGTCTACTGCAAGATGCCAATGGCCAGGGCCGGTTTTGCCAGCCGGACCAGCTCCACCTGACCCTGGCTTTTTTAGGTAATTGCCGGCAAAACCAGCTAGAACTGAGCAAAAAGATCCTGGCTGGCACAAGTTTTAGCCCCTTTAATCTCACAATCGATCGAGTTGATCGTTTTACAGGCAGAGGCGGTGACATCTGGTGGGCTGGCCTGCAAGATCAGCCTCTGCTTAATCAGTTGCAAAGTCAGCTGGCCCAGAGCTTAAAAAAGGTAGGTTTTTTGCTGGACGCACGGACCTTCAGGCCCCACATCACCCTGGGCCGGGCAATCAGCTGCGATCTTGCTCCACAAAATGTGCCCACTTGGAGCGAGCAGGTCCGGCAGATTGACCTGATGGAGTCAGTCAGTTGTGGCGGCAAGATGGTCTATAATTGCATTTATTCGCAAGGCAAAATCTGACCTGTCAGCAAAAAAAGTCATCCTCCGCCTTTTTGGGTGGAGGATGCTTTTTAGATAATATGCTTATTTAATTTTTTGCATCAAGCCCAGGGATCTGCTGCCACTGGTTTTCTAATATCACTCAGCAGCATTTGTTCCCATAAGAACCATTCACCTGTTGACGGCTTATGGCGCAGTTTAACCGGTCTGGCACTGTCAGCTCCGCTTGATTTTAGATAAAGCAGGGCATAGCCTGCCTCATTAAAGCTAGTTGGCACAGTGGAAACAGTCACCACATAGGGCTGATCCGGTGTGTAGTTATTGGCAGGTGATGAACCGGCAAAATATGAATGCGGTAAATAATCTTTGCCGCGCATCCGGTCAGTCAGGAACTGCACATCGTATCTGCTCAGCGGCGCAGGACCTTTCAAGAAATTAATCATCTCAATCGCCAGGTCCTTGTTGTTCGGCCACTGACACAGGGCTGCAATCAGTAAAGCTGCAGTATGCTGTGGCTCTTTCAGGGCCGCCTCCGGCAGGGCTTTCAGTTCAGCCAGACTTTCTGGCAGTTTTTGCAAGGTGACTTGCCATTGTTGATTGGCAGACACAGTTCTTCCTCCTCATCAGCTTCGAATTATTGTCCAGGCTCAATCTGTCCAGCTATTTTCTTGTTCTGGAAAGCACCGATCAGGTAAAGGACCGGCAGGACTAGACCAATAATCAGGTTGACTGCATTAAAGGGATTGCCGCCGGCAACATTAAGAATGCTGCTGACAACAGCCAGGATCACTGCCAGGACACCAAAGACGATGCAGGAACCGGCTTTAGCTGGTTTTGCAGCATTAGCCACACCCAGGATGCCTGCCACCAGGGTCACGATACCGTTAAGCAAAAGCAGAATGGCTGAGACTAAAAGCAAGGTCATGTTTGCTTCGCTGCCCAAAGCTGCGGCCACAAGGCCAACACCTGCTGCAGCAATGATGCCGATAATTGTTAAAATAGCTCCACCAATGATCATTAAAATTCCGACTACTTTCAAAAGGGCATTGCTTTTCATAAATTACCTCCAAATGATAAAAATTGTTTTTTAGCCAATGTTACCCAAGACAGATGGACAGATACTCCTAGGACCTCCCTTCTTTTGCTACCGGCCAGGCTGCCGGCCAGATCAGATGATTAATCTGAGCGCTTGTATATCCTTTAATTCCCTGGGCCTGGCCACATTCTGAACAGATCCCGATCCCGCCTAGGCCATCATCGACCCAGAAACAGTCACTGCAGAGCCAGCGCCCACATGAATTACAATAATTAAAATTTGACCGGAGCCTGAGCAGCTGGACTTTTTTTCTGCGCCAGGCTCGTTTTTTTTGGGCATAGGTCTTCTGACAGATTGCGCAACGCATATTATAATTTTTCCCATCCCGGGAAAGATCAATCTGTCTGGCAGCAGACCTGGTTAATTTTTTCTCATTCCCTTTCATATTGATCACCAAAACAAATCCTTGCGTTGCATCTGGCTTCCACTGGTCCAGCCCGCCAATTGACTTGCCAGGCTGATTAAGCTAAAGTTAATTTGCTCAGGGTCTATGCTCTAGTCTTGACTTTTTTACCCCGACGACAGCATCTGGCCTTATAATAGCGCATATTTTAACCCTTTTCGTCACCCTTTCTCCCGCTTTTAGGGTGATTTATCACATTTTTCCTGGGAAAACACGTATAATATAAAAAAACAGCTTGTCAGAGGAGATTAACCCATGAAGCGCAGCACCAGTAGAATACTTGCCCTAATTTTAATAGTCACACTAGGTTTAACTGTCCTGACAGCCTGCAGCAACAAAGAGCAGCTTGATCCGCGCCAACCCGTCACTTTAACTTTATGGCATGTCTTTGGCAGTCAGACTGCCTCGCCTATGAATGACAAGATCAGCCAATTTAACAGCACAGTTGGCAAAGACCAGGGCGTTGTGATCAATGTCACCTCAGTATCCAATTCCAGCGACATTCACGATGCTCTCTTACCGGCAGCCCGTGGCGACGCCGGTGCCGGTAAACTGCCTGACCTGTTTTTCTGCTACCCGGAAACTGCCCAGACAATCGGCAGTGAGCTACTGGTTGACTGGCAGGATTTATTCAGCCAGGAGGAACTATCATCATATGTCAGTTCATTTTTAGACGAAGGCAGGGTCGCAGACCGTCTTTTAGTCTTTCCTGTCGCCAAATCATCGGAAGCCCTTTTCGTCAACAAGACAATTTTTGACCGTTTTGCAGCAGATACTGGTGTGCAATATCAGGATCTGGCCACCTGGCAGGGCCTTTTCGCAGCAGCTGCCAGTTACTATGACTGGTCGGGTGGCAAGGCTTTTGTCATGCATGATGAGCTGCTCAATTTCTGTCAGATCAACACAACTGCCTTAGGCGGCAAGCCCTATCAGGCAGGCCAGCTGCACCTAGCAGACCCTATTTTTAAGAGCCAGTGGGACATGCTGGCCGAAGCTGCCATCAAGGGCCATTTACATGTGGAAGACAACTATGAAACCGTCTGCATGATGACCGGCGACATTATTGCGGGCATTGGCTCCACCGCCAGTATCATGTACTTTCAGGACACTGTCACCTATCCTGACAACACCCAGGAGCCCCTGGAGCTGGCTGTCCTGCCCTGTCCTGTGACTGTGGATGGACAGAAGCTGGCTATGCAGCAGGGTACTGGACTGGCTGCGGCTGTTAAGGGTGATAAGAAAAAAGAAGCAGCCGCCTTACTATTTGCCAGTTGGCTGACCCAAGGTGAGGTCAATCTTGATTTTGTTGTCCAGTCCGGCTATATGCCTGTGCAAAAAACAGCCTTTGCCGCCATTCCCGGCTACGAATTCCCCAGCCCGGCCTACCGAGATCTGTATGAATCATTTGCCCTAATGCAGCAAGAATACGACTTTTTCCTGCCACCTGTTCTGGATGGTTACTATAATATCCTCTGGTCTTTTTTCGAAAACTCTCTGGAGATATTGACCAGCAGCCGGCAGCATTACCTGGACGGCCTGGCCGGTCTGGAAGAACTTGTGGCTGACAGCTTTGCCAGAATGCAACAGGCACTGCAAGATTAGCAGCTGGCGGGAGGTTCTAGATTGCCGAAGCGGAACTTTTTTGCCAGACTGGCGCGCTTTAAATCTTTTTTGACAGGTGCCATGAAAAGGCGCCTGATCATCTATACCTTGCTTTTTACCTTTTTGCTGGCAGGTACCTTTACCGGCACAATTATGCTTTTTGGCCGCTTTGCCCAGGTCGATCGCCAGCTAGCCAGGACCTTGAACCTGCAGCTGGCAGTCTTTGAGCAGGATATCAGTGATTATTTTGATAATTTAGCTGCACGCGGCATTGTCTTTTCCCGCCAGCTGTCTAGCCACTTGGAGAGCTGGCTGGCAGACAGCCAATTCACATTTAGAGCTTTAAATGGCGATCCAGCAGCAATTGCTGCGCTCCAGGCTGATTTATATACCACCCTACAAGATGCCCTGGCCATAACTGACTGTTCCGGTGCTTATTATCTTTTGGATCTTACAGCCAACCCCGATCTGCCCAAAGCCACCAGCTCACGCAGCGGGATGTATATCAAACTGGCCAATATCAATGTTACCAGGCCGGTCAATCCCAAACTGCTGCTTTTTCGCGGCTACACAAGCAGTTACAGCAGTCACCGCGGCGAACTGCACAATATGTGGCAGCTGGAATTTAATACAGATGATTTTCCGGCCTGGCCTCTGGGTCAGACAATGCCCGATACTGACCTGAATTCCAGTTTTTGCTTCAGCGATGTCCTGACTTTGCCCGGCACCTGGGAGGATGTCTTGTTTTTATGCGTACCCCTGCTGGCCTCTGACGGCTCTGTCTACGGCGTCTGTGGTTTTGAAATCAGCCAGCTTTATTTTAAGCTGCATCACTCGCAATCAGGAGCCATCCCCAATGTCACCAGTCTTTTAGCCAGGCGCAATGAAGCTGGGCTGGATAGCGATAATGGCCTCAAATGCGGCGATAAAACTGGCTTCTTTTTAGAACTGACTGGTACGCTGCATTGTCAACAGCTGCCTTTTTTTAACATCTACAAAACTGCCAACGCGGCTTTTATCGGCAAAGAAAAAACCGTCCGTCTCTCAAACCGGGAGGAGGAGCGCATTGCTGCAGTCCTCCTGCCCAAGTCAGATTATGACAAACAGCGCCAAGAGCATATCCGGGAAAACATCATTATCGCCCTGCTCCTTTTCCTGGCAGCCGCTTTTGGCAGCATTTTCATGAGCCGGGTTTACGTGGAACCGATTATCCGTGGTCTCAGTCAGGCCAAAAACAGCGATGCAGATCCGGCTCTGGTCAATATTTTAGAAATAGATGACCTTTTAGAGTTTTTAGCCCGCCAGGATAAAGTTTACGAAGCGGAAAGGCTTGAACTGACCCGGCAAATTGCTGTTCTGGACAAGGTTAAAGAGCCTGCATCAGACAGGTTGCCCAGCCAGCCGGACTTTGCCCTTTTCCTGGAAAATCTGGCAACATTAACCAAGACGGAGCGGGAGCTGTTCGACCTTTACATGCAGGGCTACCGGGCCAAGCATATGCCGGCCCTGCTGTCCCGTTCCATGAATACAATCAAAACCCACAACAAGCGTATCTACGACAAGTTAGGCGTTTCATCCCGCCAGGAGCTGATGGCTTATATGAAAATGATGCAAAAACAAGCTGAAACTGAGCCCAGCCGCAATTGATACTCGTCAAATAGCCCCGCTGCTCAAGCTGGCCATGTTTTCTGCCAGCCGGGCTAAGCTGAGCTCAGCCCTGTCGTGGGGCTGACGCGATACTTCATATAGCATTGGTCCATTATAAGCCGCCCGCTCCAGCTGGGCAAAGATACCTGGCCAGTCATTCACACCGTCACCCGGCAAACGGTGCCTTTCGTCGACCATATCATAATCTGAGATATGTAATGAATGGATCTTAAGGCCAGCCTGATGCAGATTTTCCAAAAAGCTGACATTATCTTCAACCAGGGAATGGTTGGTGTCAAAGACAACACCGGCGCCGGTGCCGGACAAGAGTTCGATCATTTCAGCTGACCGGTTGGTCAGGCAGCTGCGGGGCAGGTTTTCCACTGCCAGCAAAAGCCCATTTTTCTGGCATTCCTCATTGAGCAAAAAGATGGCTTCCCGGCTGAGCTTGAGCCTTTCTGCCCTGTCCGGGTCAGCGATCGGTTCACTGCTGGGATGCAGGACAACAACGCTCATACCGGCAGCAGCTGCTGCTGTGATCAGGCTCTTTTGCAAAAAAAGTGTGATTGAACGCAGCTCGCTGTCAGTTTGGGAAATATCAATCCGGCCAGAAAAAGGCAAGTGCAGCGACCACAACCTGATCGCGCTGCTGTGGGCCATCCGGGCACAGGCCTGCCAGTTGTTTACAAAATCAAGCTCATGCATCAAGTAGTCAAAAGAAAAGGACAACTCAACATAGTCAATCCCAGCAGCCTTGTAATCATTGAGGATTTCTTTTGTAATTTTCTTGGAAAAGGCCAGTGAACTGCCCCAAGGCAGCTTTTTTTGATAAGTCATTTTCAGCCTCCATCTGTTATTTTTCAGCAACCAGATCCAACCAGCCGGAGATCTCTTCGGTCACTTCCACCGCTCCTTTGTAAACGCCTTCTGCGTCTCGTACAGCATAGTAACGCACCAGGTCGATCCGCTTTCCCCTGCGCAAGACAGTTATATGTTCATCTTTTTTACCGCTTTTAAAATCATCCAGCAGCTGGCGGATCATGGGTACCAGCAGGGGTGGGTGACAAAGATAAAAGTCACGGCCAATGATGGTCCTGGTCCGGCCAAACACCATGTGCTTGCCCTCGCTGTAATAGCGCACAATATCTTCACTGTCGATAAAGGTCAGGTCAGTGGGCAAGGTGTTGAGCATAGCGTTTAGTTCCGCTTCAGTGAAATTACCACTGGGCAGGTTGATCCGGCCTGAGCTAGGCTGGGCGGACTGTTTTTCGCCGCCTGTGGCAGCAATCAGCCAGCTGGCTGCATCAGAATTGCTGGCACCTGGCACAGACTGGTTAAAAACATAACCGATCTGGCTGCTCTCCTGGGCTGCTAAAATCCAGTCAGCTTCTGTCATGTTCTCCAGCAGCATCGGTAAAAGAATCTTGTTTTCCTGGACCACCATTCTTTCAACCTGTTCCAGCAGGCGCTGGGCAATCAGCTCGATTCTGGCTGGTGGAGCTTGGGCTGTGACAGCCTCAACAAAGAGTTTCAGCAAGGCCCGGATGATATCATCCACCCCCCACATAACCTGAGGCGGGGCTAGAATGCCGGCTTTTTCCAGATAAGGGAAAAAGATATTCTCTTTTCTTTCATAATGCCGATTCAGTCCGTCCAGCTGCTGGGCTGCAGCCAAAAGATCAGACCCGCCAGTGCTGGCCTGGCCGGCCAGATAAGCGGCTAGTGCTGGCTTAAAGGTATCTTCTAAAAACCTAGTCAAACCCTGGTTCTCACCTTGGAAAACAAAGGCTGGATGGCCCTGTTCTTGGTCCGGCCGGGCCTGGCCCTGGTAGCTTATGCTTTCAGCCACTAGGTCAGTATGCCTGCCACTGGCCCGCTGGATAGCTTCCACAGCAAGACCTTGTTCCAGCAACATATTCTGGGCCTGACCCAGCTCAGTGGCGCTGAGGCTACTAAAAATCTGCAAGAATTTGGCCCTGACCGCCTGATAATCCTGTTCTTCAACTAATTCACGCAAAAGCAGGGCTAGTTTATCTAACTTATTATTCATTATAATCCCACCTGTCAGTGTTTTTTCTCTTTCCATCATACAACAATATGGCAGGTGCAGATAGGCTAAATGAAACAGAAGAAAAAAAGAAGTGCCACCTTTTAGGCAGAATAATGTTATATTTACGTTAGGAAATGTAACATAAGACCGGGTCCGGTAATCATCCAGCTGATATCATAATAGTAATTTAGGTACAAACACAGGCAATTTGTTTTAGGCAAGCAGGAGGTAGCACTAATGAACTGTCAGGAAATGATGCGTAAGATTGAATTTGTGATTGATGATGCCAAGGCAGCTGTCTTGGCCACAGTGGATGATGCAGGTCAGCCCCATTTGCGCTGGATGACTCCGGCAGTGCTGGCACGCTGGCCTCAGACTCTTTTTGCAGTCACCTCACCTGATTTTCCCAAGATTGCTCAACTGAGCAGTAACAGGCAGGTGGAGTGGATGCTGCAGACCAGATCACTCGACCAGGTCATCAATCTGCGTGGTGGGATCAATGTCTTGGATAATCCTTCCTTAAAGGCCCAGGTCATGGAGGCAATAGGCAATAAATTGACTGTTTTCTGGCGGGTCAACCAGGCTAAAACCGACTTTGTTGTTTTAGAGACTGTGATCAGTGAAGCTTGCTGGTCAGCCCCGCTCAAAGGACTGCGTGAAACAGTTGTCTTCAGACAGGAAGGTGATTAATGTGAAGCAAGAACTAACATTAGATAAATATGAGCAGGATTTTCTTTTCAATCTGCTTGAGCAGATGCTGCTGATCCGCCGTTTTGAAGAAAAATCTGCCCAGATGTACGGTTTGCAGAAGATCGGTGGCTTTTGCCACCTTTATATCGGTCAGGAAGCTGTTGCTGTCGGCTCCATTGCCGCCCTGGACCTGAAAAAAGATTATGTGCTGACAGCCTACCGTGATCACGGCCATGCCCTGGCTTGTGGCATGAGTGCTGATGCCCTCATGGCGGAATTATACGGTAAAGCCACTGGCTGTTCGCGGGGCAAGGGCGGCTCCATGCACCTTTTTGATGTGGATAACCACATGTATGGTGGTAATGGTATTGTGGGCAGCCACATACCTATCGCCACAGGTGCTGCCTTCAAAATTAAATACAGCCAGGAAGATGGTGTCGTCCTCTGCTATTTTGGCGATGGTGCCATTCACCAGGGCGCCTTTCATGAAAGCCTCAACCTGGCCCGGATCTGGCATCTGCCCATCATCTATATCTGTGAAAACAACCAGTATGGCATGGGCACTGACTACAGGCGTGTTTCTTCAGTTGAAGATTTATCCTCCCTGGGCAAATCCTACGGCATCCCCGGCAGCAGGGTTAATGGCATGGATGTGATCGAGGTTTACGAGGCCACAGCAGCTGCTGTGGTAAAAGCCCGCCATGAACAAGAGCCTGCTCTTTTAGAAATCCAGACCTACCGCTACAGAGGTCATTCAATGAGTGATCCGGCCAGGTATCGTACAAGGGAAGAGCTTGATGAATACAGGCAACAGGATCCGATCCTGATCCTCAAGCAGGCAATGCTGGCCAAGGGTATTCTGACAGAAGAGGCCTATCAGGAGCTTGATGCCAAATGCCGCCGCATCTCTGATCAGTCTGTTGAATTTGCCGAAAACAGCCCTGAACCTGAACTGGCCGAAATGTATGAGGATGTACTGGCCTGATAAACATAAAAAGCTGAGGAGGTTTTGAACATGCCTGTTATTACATATCGCGAAGCCATCCGCCAGGCTATAGACGAAGAAATGGCCCGGGATGAGAATGTTTTTTTGATCGGCGAGGAAGTCGCCCAATATGATGGTGCTTACAAGGTCAGCCAGGGCCTGCTTGATAAATATGGCGAAAGACGCGTGGTGGACACACCTATAACCGAAGAAGGCTTCACTGGCGTTGGGATTGGTGCTGCCATGCTGGGCCTGAGGCCGATTGTTGAATGGATGACTTTTAACTTTTCGCTCATGGCCTATGACCAGGTGGTCAGCAATGCAGCCAAGCTGCGTTATATGTCGGGCGGCCAGATCAAGCTGCCGATCGTCTTTCGCGGCCCCAACGGCCCGGCTGAATACCTGGCTGCCCAGCATTCACAGGCCCTCCAGTCGATCTATGCCCATATACCCGGTCTCAAGGTGATCTCACCAGCCACGCCTTATGATGCCAAGGGCCTGCTTAAAACTGCCATCCGGGACGATAATCCTGTGCTTTTCTTTGAAGGCGAACTGATGTATGCCTGGAAGGGTGAAGTACCGGAAGAAGAGTATCTGATTCCTTTTGGTCAGGCTGATGTCAAACGGGCCGGCCGGGATTTAACTTTAATCACTTATTCCAAGCCACTCAGGTTGGCCCTAGCCGCGGCTGAAGAGCTGGCCAAGACAGGTATTGACACAGAGGTGATCGATCTGCGTTCGATCCGGCCACTTGATGAAAAAACGCTTTATGAATCAGTTAACAAGACCAACCGCTGTGTTGTCATAGACGAAGCCTGGCCTTTTGCCAGTGTTGGTTCCCACCTGGCCTGGCTCATATCCAAAAATTGTTTTGATCTGCTAGATGCCCCGGTGGAACTGGTGGCATCAGAAGATATCCCTATGCCCTACAACCACAAATTAGAACTGGCAGCCCAGCCTTCTGTGGAAAAAATTCTAGCGGCAGCAAAAAAAGTCTTATATCTGGACTGAAGGAGTGTTGACCATGGCTGAAAAATTACTAATGCTAGCCTTATCACCGACCATGGAAGAAGGTGTGATAGCTAGATGGAATCTAGCCGAAAATGATCAGTTTAGTGCCGGCGACGTGCTTTGCGAAGTGGAGACTGATAAGGCCACTATGGATTATGAGGCACCGACAGATGGTGTGCTTTTAAAGATAATAGCCGAACCAGGCACAGGTGCCGCCATTGGTGACACGATCGGTATCATTGGCCAGGCCGGTGAGGATATCAGCAGCTTACTAGCTGAGCTGGCCCAGCCGGCTGCAGCAAGGCCAGCCCAACCAGCTGCCAGTGCCCAGCCGGTGGTTAGTGCTGAACCAAGCCCGGCAGGCCCCGGGCCGCTAGCTGCGGCAGCAACTGACCAGATCAGGTCTTCCCCTCTGGCCCGCAAGATTGCCGCCAGCCACCAGCTGGATCTGGCTGGGATCAAAGGCAGCGGTCCGGCTGGCCGGATCGTTAAAGCCGATGTGGAAAATGCCCTGGCAGTAAAAGAGCAGCAGCCGGCAGTTAAGACTCTTACCAGCCCGCCGGCAGCCGCAGATCAGGTCATTCCACTCAGCCAGACCAGAAAAGTGATCGCCCGGCGCCTTGCAGAAGCCAAGTTCACGGCGCCACATTATTATCTGCGGGTGGCCGCCCGGATGGATGACTTGCTCAAATCCCGCAAAAACCTCAATCAATCAGCCGATCTGAAAGTCTCACTTAATGCCTTTTTACTCAAGCTGGCTGCTGAGGCCTTAAAGCGCCATCCCCGGGTCAATGCCAGCTGGGCTGGTGACTCAATCATCCAGCACGGCCGGATTGATATCGGACTGGCTGTGGCCCTAGAAGATGGCCTGATCACCCCAGTTGTGCGCGACCTGGCTAACAAGGGCATTGTCCAGATTGACCAGGAGCTCAAAGAACTGATTAAAAAGGCTTATGCCGGATCTTTAATGCCAGAAGAATATACTGGTGCAACTTTCACCATCAGCAATCTTGGCTCTTACGGTATTGAGGAATTTACAGCTATTATCAATCCGCCGGCAGCTGCAATCCTGGCAGTCGGGGAAATCAAGAAAACTGCCTTAGTCAATGATGACGATACAATAGCCATCAAACAGGTCATGAAACTGACCTTGTCCTGTGACCACCGTGTCATTGATGGTGCCGTCGGTGCTGATTTCTTGACTGGTCTGCGCCAATTATTAGAAGAGCCTCTGCGCGCTCTTTATTGACAGGAGTGATTCTCATGCCAGAGCAAATTAAATATGATTTATGTGTAGTCGGGGCAGGACCAGGTGGTTATGTGGCAGCGATCAGAGCTGCCCAGCTGGGTCTTAGTGTCGCGATCATAGAAAAAGATAAACCAGGCGGGGTCTGCCTTAACATTGGCTGTATCCCCTCCAAGGCCCTGATCAGCCAAGCTGGTGTTTTTCAATCAGCCCGGGCCTTGGCAGAGCTTGGCGTCACTGTTGACACTAGTGGTTTTTCCTATGAAAAGGTTTTCAACAAATCACGAGCAGCGGCTGACCGGCTCAGCCGTGGGGTCAGTTTTCTTTTACAAAAAAATAAAATCAACTTAATCACAGGCCAGGCCAGCCAAATAAAACCCGGTCAGGTTCTCCTAGAGGACGGCAGCAGTATCACAGCTCAAGATATTATCCTGGCCACAGGTTCCCGGCCCCGTGAGATCAAGGGCTTTGCCTATGACAATGACAAGGTCCTCTCTTCGGATACAGCCATCATGCAAAAAGATCTGCCGGCCAGCCTGCTCATCCTGGGTTCAGGTGCGATTGGTGTCGAGTTTGCCCACTTCATGAATGCTTTTGGTGTCAAGGTCCATCTGGTGGAAATGCTCGATCATATCCTGCCCTTAGAAGATGAAGAAACAGCCCAGGTGCTGCACAACTCATTTAAAAAACGCGGCATCAAGATCTACCCTGCCACCAAAGCCACTTCCTATACCAAGGCAGGCGACCAGCTTCAGGTCAGCCTGACGGATAAAGCTGGCGCGACCAGTACAGTCACTGTGGATAAAATCCTGGTTTCTGCCGGACGGGTGCCCAACACAGCAAAGCTTGGTTTGGCAGAAAGTAAAATCGCCCTGACAGAAGATGGTTTTGTCCAGGTGGGTGACTATTATGAGACTTCAGTAAAAGGCATCTATGCCATTGGCGATATCGTTAAAACTCCCTTACTGGCTCATGTGGCCAGCAAGGAAGCTATCCTGGCAGTTGAAAAGATCGCCGGCCAGCCCGGCCCGGCCCGGCTCGATCCCTGGTCAATCCCGGCTGGTACTTATTGCGAACCGCAAGTGGCCAGCTTCGGCCTGACGGAAAAACAGGCCAAAGCTGATGGACTGCCCTACAAAAAACTGGTCTTTCCTTATCGCGGGGCCGGTAAAGCTGTCGCAGCCGAAGAAGCGGATGGCCTGATCAAGGTTTTGTTAGCTGACAAGACCCAGGAAATCATCGGGGCTCACATTGTCGGTGCTGCGGCAACAGAACTGATCCACGAACTGCTTCTGGCCCGAAGCGCTGAACTCCTGCCCGAGGATCTCACCCGCATGATCCACGCTCATCCGACCCTATCTGAAATAATCGGCGAAGTGATGCTGCAGGCTCAGGGCCAGTCCTTACATATCTGAGCCTAGATACCGAGGATCAGCTGGGCTGCCTTAAAGTAAAAGAGCAGGGCACCGGCATCGACAATAGTTGTTATGACTGGTGAGGCCATGATAGCCGGGTCCAATTTTAATTTTGCCGTGATTAGGGGCAGCAGGCCGCCAATCAGTTTGGATATAACAACCGTCAGTAAAAGACTGATGCCGACTGTGGTGGCCAGCAGCATGTTATGGCCAAAGAGGTAGATCCTTAAAATGTTGACTGCTGAGAGGATTCCCCCGACGATCATGGATACACGCAGCTCCTTAAAAAAGACCCTGAAAAAGTCAGAGAACTTTATTTCCTGCAGGGCCAGACCACGAATGATCAAGGTGGCTGACTGGGAGCCGCAGTTGCCGCCTGTATCCATCAGCATCGGGATAAAAACCATCAAGGCCGGCATGACTGCCAGCGAATTTTCATACTGGGCAATGATGCTGCCGGTAAAAAATGCCGAAACCATCAAAAAGAGCAGCCAGGGCAGGCGGCGCCAGGCATGGACCAGAGTGGGTGTTTCCAGGTAAGCCCGGTCAGACGGCAAAACAGCTGCCATTTTTTCAAAGTCTTCCGTGTTCTCTTCCTGGACGACATCAAGCACGTCATCGACTGTGATCATGCCGACCAGCCTGTTTTCCATATCCACCACCGGGATGGATAAAAGGTCATAATGATTAAATAAATAAGCGATTCTTTCCTGGTCATCGTGGGTCTGGGCATAGACAAACTGCTTGTCCATGACATCTTCCACCAAAGCCTCCGGGTCAGATAAAAGCAGGGTCTTAATCGAGACGATACCTTCCAGCCGGCGCTGGTTGTCAGTGACATATTCGGTATAAATAGTCTCCTTATCCAGCCCGGTCAGGCGAATGTGTTCAAATGCTTCATGGACAGTCATGGTCTTATGCAGGTCGATAAACTCAATTGTCATGATGCTGCCGGCTGATTCTTCTGGATACTGCAGGAAATGGTTGATCAAGGCCCTGGTATCCCTGTCTGCATTCAAAAGCAACCTTTTGACCACATTAGCCGGCATTTCTTCAATCATGTCCACAGTGTCGTCCATGAAGAGTTCAGCCATGATTTCGCTGAGCTCTTTATCTGTCATTAAGTCGATCAGCATTTTTTGTGCATCGCGGGTCAGATAGGTAAAGACATCGGCTGCCTGGTCCTTACCCAGCATGCGGAAAATTTTGACCAGGTCCTGTTGCGGCAGGTCAATCAGCATCTCAGCCAGATCAACGGCGTTCATTTCTATGAGTAAGTTACGAGCCTGGTGGTATTTTCTTTCATGAATTAAGATCAATATTTGGTCAAGCATCAGCTTCCCCTCCCTTGTGGTCGGGTGGCAGGCGAAAAAGGATCAGTTAGCCGCGCCGGCCACCCGCATGTACTTCTGCAAACATAAATGACTGCTGTCAGTGTCCATTGCTCCGTTCCTTTCTCAAATATCTATTCTTAGCCCAAGCAGCTAAAGAAGTGCTGTTAATTAGTATAACTAAGGATCAGGTCAAGATCAATCATCCAGAGATTTCAGTTTTGGCGCTGAGAAATGCAAGTTAAACTGAAAATCAGCAGCCTCCGCAATCCCAACAGTATAGAATTAAATCGCTTTATGCTCATCAATCTTGTTTATTTTGAGTCTGACAATCGAGCAGAGCTGATTTTTCCAAGACACTTTATTGGTGATCTCAAGGATTATCAGGAGGTCAAAACAGAAAATGAAGGACTCTACTATTCTTATCAGACAGATGATCAAACAGTATATAAATCACCATTAAAGATGAGAATTATCTTCTTTGCGGCTGCTGGTAATTCATTTATTGACCATAGCTTGATCTTCTATGATTATAAAGAAAAGTATCAATCGCCCGTCAATGGTATCACAGCATATCTCATGAAGAATTCTGGACATGTCGCCTTTAGCGAACAAGAGCGAAAATTTACGAAGTTGCAACTGAAATAAACCAGGCCATTTTGTTTGTCCAAAACAACTTGCTTTATGTTATTGAAGGAAATACCACTGCCAATGAAATGAAGCATCTGGTTGATACATTCGAAGTCCCTGAATAATTGACCGATTATATCTGCAGAAGCAACTGCCCTCAAAGCAAAGTACTATAGTACGGAGCAACCAAAGCAGCACTTTCACCTCTTTTTTATCTAATACAAGCTAGCTGATCTGTCTTTCTAGTAGGATACCAAGAACAATAAATCGATGCAGAAGATAATTAGCTTAATCACACCGCCACCGGCTCCAAAACCGGCTATGAATTCCCAGGCCTTAGCTGGGGCTTAACATCAAAGCAGGTGTTGGCAGTCAGCAAACTAGAATCTGCTGATGTGACTGATTTAGCAGAACAAGAAAAGCTGCAGGTGAAAGAAAATGTCACATTCAACCAGCCAGCTGTAGAAGCAAGTGTACTGTATGTCTTTAGCAATGATGAATTAATCGGGGTGGATCTACTAGTTGCAGCCCAGGACGCTGAAGCACTTAGCACTATCTGCAAGAGCGTAAGCGAACAAGCAAAAGAGCTTTTGGAAAAGCCAGACGCAAATTCCTTGGACATGCTGGCTAAGTGTGACGGTGATGTCAAATGGCAGGGTTATGGCAGCTCCTTTGCCATAACCCTGCCGACAACCCAGCCTAATGAAGATAAGGCGATGGTTTTGTTTATCAGGGCTCCCAAAAATTGAGAACTGGATTATCAACATATAGTTAACGTGGCACAGGCTGGAACAGCCAAGTCTATGCAAAGCATTGCAGATTCAGCTAACCAGACTCAATCTAGCATCAAAACAGATTGATGCTCTGGACAAGTAAAAGCAAGGGCAGTATTGCACACTTAGCGTGAAATACTGCCCTTTACTAGAGCAAAGCGTTTTTTAGGCCAGCAAAATTGATTCAACCAAATCTACAAGTCGGGCAGCTGCTCGCCCCAGTATTCCCCCCCTAGATAATTTAGCTTGATCAGCCTTTGCTGGATCTCTGCCAGATCAAAGGGAGTCCAGTAGACAATCTTAGACCAGGCCAGCATGTCCTGGCCCTCTTCGCTATCTGGCCGGGAAATTGCGTCTACAAAATTCTCCCAGCCACGCAATCCACCTACATCAACTGGAGGCGGGTCGCCAGATCCGTCTGCCAGGCGGCAGACAAAGCCAGGCAACTCCAGTTGCTGGCCAAGCTTTAAGCGATAAGCCCAGCCATCGCCAAAATCATACATATAGTAGATCAGGTCTGTCATGGCCAAGATATCACGTAAGCTAACAGACCAATCAGACACCTGCTTGATCATGACCTTGCCCGGGCCCTCCTCCAGGTCGCCATAAAGGCTGGGATAATCAGGTGGATAATCCCAGCAATAGATGTCAAGCAGGGGTCTTTCTGCATCAGCTGTGGCAGCTGGCAGGAAATTGTAATGGTGATAGGCAAACAAGCCTAGCGAGGCCTGGATAGCCTGATTGAGCTGGAAAAGATTCGAGTCAAGCGGAACCTGCAGGACCCGCCTGACCCTGGGCAGATACTTTTCTGTCTCCGCACCGCCATGGGGTATGCCGAAAATCACGCTATTTGTGACAAGCTCCAGCTCTACAGTGATGCCAGGCACCGGCAGGGCTGGGCTGCCATCAGCTAGATAGACATTGGCTGGTCCCATAAAATCTCGCTTAACTTCAATTTCAGCCGCTTCTTCAGCTGAAAAAAAGGATTTGATCACCATGTCCAGTACACGGTTGTATTTTTTATTTCGTATATGATAGGCGACATACAATTGAGCATAAAGTGATTGTTTGGCCAGTTCGAGCCGAACCGGCCTGGCCAGGTCCATATCGGAAAAATAAAAAT
Source organism: uncultured Oscillospiraceae bacterium (assembly GCA_964654125.1). Lineage (GTDB taxonomy): Bacteria > Bacillota > Clostridia > Saccharofermentanales > UBA5734 > JAAYBY01. The sequence goes on along the minus strand of CAZZGG010000032.1, from coordinate 595 downwards.
AGCGCAGCAAAGCGTTATTACGAGAAACCTGGCTTCTATTACCGCCATTATAGAAGTCATAATGCTCGTCTTCCAGGTAAGCAGCCACCCTTGCCTGGCTAAGCCCCATGGCCAAAAGGCCCTCTTCAAGCCATTTATGGATCAGCTGGGCCGGGTCGGCCAGATCCTGCTTTCTTATACCTGCTATGGCAAAGCCCATGCCGCTGGCTGGATGAAAAAGCAGCAAATAACGCCTTCTGTCGAATTTGCGAAAACGGACATGCCAGGCAGCCAGATCGTCATTAAAATCTGGTGGCAGGTCAGTTAAGTCTGACAAAGCTTCCCCTTTTAACTGCGTCCTGACCTGATTGGCCTGACGCCAGAAATCACCTGTGACTGATATCTTCATAGTTAACAACTCCAATCCTTGTTTTTAACGCTAATACGGGTATAGGCTTGGCTGAGGGGCAGATTTTAAGACTGCTTTCTTTTATAATACAGTTAAGAGACAATTTTGTGAATGCTGGTCAGGCGGAGGGAGTTAAGCAGTTAAGCAATATTTATAAATAATATAAAATAACTAAAATATTTCATAGTTATCGTGCTGATTCAGCAA
>CAZZGG010000031.1:16063-24254 GCA_964654125.1 uncultured Oscillospiraceae bacterium | reverse complement strand
AAAGAAGGTTTTGCTGCCTGTTCTTATGACTGGACTGGCCCAAAAGAAGGCCGGGCTAAGACCAGCGACCTGGGCCAATTGGCAACTGAATACCTGGCTCAAGCTCTAGACCCCCTACAATCAGCCCTCCTGCTCAGATTACTCCTGGCAATTGCTGTGCTGGGCTGGCTGGCCAGGCAGACCTGGTTGGATCCGCAAAAAATCGGTGTTTACGGCATCTCCTGGGGCGGCACTATCAGCTGGCTGCTGGGCCACTATGAGCCAAGACTCAAGGCTGTCGCGCCTATTTATGGCTGTGGTGGCCATCTGGATCCGGCCCGCAAATATTGGACCAGTGCTTTTTCGCCTTTTACAGCTGCCGACAGCCAGGCCTGGCAGGCAGCCCTGGATGGTGTCTTTTTAGCTGACCGGCAATATTCCCCCCTACTCCTGCTTAATGCAACCAATGATTTTTGGGGCTGGCTGGATGCTGCAGACCAGGCTCTGGCCAGATTAGGTCCAGCCCAGGGCAGCTGTTTTCTAGTGGCTAACTTAAACCACCAGCTGGACAAATATGCCTCAGCCACCCTGACAGCCTGGATGAAGACCCATCTTTTAGGGGAAGGCTGCTGGCCCCAGCCGGCCCAGCTGAGCTTTGCGCCAGACCAGCAAGGTCATCTGGCAGTTAAAGTGCTGGCTGATCCAGCCAAGCCGGTGCAGGAGCTGCGCCTCAACTGGTCCTTTGCTGATTTTTCTCTAGTGGCTGCCCCGGCCAGATACTGGCACAGCCAGAGCCTGGCCGCTAGCTGCGGGCAGATCCTGGTCCCGCTGCCAGACCTGGCCCTGGCCGTCCTGCTTTATGCTGATGTCATTTATAAGGACCAGACCAAGGTCAGCAGCCCCTTAAGCCGGGTCTCCCCTTTAGCCCTTGGGGTAAAAGAAGCAACGCCTGAGCTTGGTTTTTATGCAAGTACTGCAAATTTCGGCTGGCAGTGTTCAGACACCCGGACAGAGCCTTTCGATTCAGAATATAATTTTTTTATTTTAGAATCGCCCCAGGGCCAGAAAGTATTAACTGTGCCGGACCTGGCCAAATTTTCCTTAACCAGCAATAAATTCACCGATCCGGCCTGGCACAGACCCGGCTGCCAGGACAGGCTGCAAATTCCCATTTTTGCTTCAGTCCCGGGCAGCTGGCAGCTAGAGGTCATCTTTAGGCCGGACCAGGCAGGAGAAAGGATCTGGTCCCACAGTATTGCCGCCAGCGGCTGGCAAACTCTAGATCTGACAATAACTGATTTCAGATCCAGTCAGGGCCAGCCTTTGCCGGCTTGGTCCTTTCTAGAGCGGCTCACAGTAAGCTTTTGCCCCGATGATAGCACACAGCCGGATTATCAGGCCGGTCTGGGTGATGCCAGCTGGCTTTAGGAAGTCAAACTTTTACTCTGCCCCCACAAAAGCTGGACCGGTGTCAGGATTCCACTAGCATTTCTAGCCCCATAAAGCAGGTTCTCCAGGGTGTTGCTGACAATGATGGTCAACTCATTTTTGCCCTGCTGGATCATGCCGCTTAGCTCAACTGCTTCATCCTGGAGCCGGATAGCAGCTCTTTTTCCATTGAGCAGGACTTCAGCCACGTGACCACCTGTATTAAATTCCAGATAATATCGGGCGGAAGGATCCCAACTGGCTAGGACAAACTCCTGGCTGTAGGCAGCACTGCCCGAAAAATGGGGATAACCCTGATCTGTCCAGCTGCCAGTGCAGAGGATTTGCTCTCCCTCTACTGCTTTTAAACTAGCTCCGCTGCAAGTCTGCTGGTTCAGCCTGACCGTAAAATCGCCCAGCAGGTGGAGCGGGAAAAGCAGGCCGGAAGTGCCATCCTCAGCCTTTATGTGTACGCTGATAGTCAGCTCACCCTGGCGGTAAAGCCGCCTGTCCTGGGCATCCAGATAGGGCGTCAGATCAGCGGCCAGGTTGTTGCAGTCATAGATGCGCTCTTTTTGCCAGTTATCCAGCAACTGGCCATTTACAAAAACCCGGACCTGGCCGACCAGGGCGGACAACTCCCGCACCAGGCGCAGCCGGCCCGGTTTAGTGGTTAAATGGACGATTGTTTTGTAGACCAATTCTGTGGGAAATGTCTTGATCCCGTGCTGCTGGCAGAGACCAGGCTGGACCAGATTTGTCTCTAGATTGTAATTGATCTCACTAGCTGGAATCAGGCTGTCCGGCCCGGTCAGCACCCAGTTATCCAGGATAAGACAGTTATCTGAACTGGGTTTGAACTGCCAGGCACCGCTCAACTCCTGGCTATTGGTCAGGACTGGTAAAGGGGTAGTTATCTGTTCTGCCTCCCCCGCGATTAGAAAACAGGCGCTTTTAGCAGCTAAACTGATCGAATAGGCCTGGCCTAAACGATCTGGTAGATAGGTTTTCTGATTGACTGGCTGGTAGATAAAAAAGTCCTGGCCGGCCAGGCTGCCCTTGGGCAGGCAAGTTATCTCTTGGTCTTCATTTTCCGGATTAAAGAGGAAAAATATGCTTCTGTTTTCTTTTTTGACCTGGCTCAGCATGATAGTAGCGGCCTTTTCCCCGCTCAGCTCAAGCTCCGGCTGCAGCTTGGCACTGATTTCAGCCAGACCTGCAAAGCTAAAGCCCGCTTCCTTGTCACCACTGATCGTAAAGAGCGGTCCGCTAAAAGATGGCAGGTAATCAGTTGGGCTAAAAAAGCCCGGGGCCTGGCCTGCTGCGACAAAAACATTTTTCTCTTCCAGCAAAGCCAGGGTTTTACCAGCGTCTTCGGCCAGGACAGCCAGGGGCGGGATGATAACCCGGCTGTATCTGCGCTTGCCGATCACCAGCTGGCCTGCTTCGACCTGGGCATTAGCAAAATCACGATAATCAACGAATTCAAACTGGACATGGTCATTTCTTAACCTGGTAAAAAGTGCACAATAAAGATCGCGCAGGTATTCAGATTCTGCCGTCTTGATGATGCGCAGGGCCATAAAGGAATCCAGGGGATACAAGAGGGCTGTGTCTGCAACCGGATCTGCTTCGGCCAATAGGCCGGCCAGCCGGCTGACATAGTCCGAATATTCACCCAGGTGGAAAAACCAGGGCATCTGGTAAAACTCAGATGGCCCTGCATCCATTTTGCGATAGCCATCGATCGAGTAGATCAGGGCATGCAGGACGATCAGATTGACACCGGTGGCAAAAAGCCAGTTGGCCACCCAGACCATGTCAGATAAGGTCAGGCGCCATTCCATGACCCCATATGTCTCACACAAAGCCCGTCCATCCTGCCACTGGCGGGCAACAGAAGCGGCTAGGCGGGGACCCAGATCAAGGATCGGATGGCTGGCATCACCGATCTGCCAGGTAATCAGGTCGGTGCCAGCTATGCTGAGCTGGCGCATAAAGTGCATGATGGAGCCTGTGTAATGGACTTGCTCGATTGGATCTTCCTCCGGACTGCAGTGGCCGATGAAAAGCAGTTCATTATCTGTGCACCACTGCCTGACCATCTGGGGGAAACCGGCATTAAATTGGTCCTGGACCAGTTCCCAAAAGTCGCGGCGCAGCCGGTTGCCGTCGGCCAGATCAAAACAGAGGGCGATCAGGGCCTGGTCGATCGGATAACCCAGCTTTTCGAAAAATAACTGGGGCAGCCTGTCAGTCCAGGGAAAGGGCTGCAGGCGGCTTTCGTCCTCTGACCAGCTATTGGTGCCGGTCCAAGGATAAGGATCGGAAAGGAATTTGGGTTCATCGACAAACATACCCGGGATGGTCTTGCCAAAATGAGCACTGAAGCGCTGGCGATAGGGTTCATAGACAGAGTCCAAAAAATATTGCACTGCATCCGGGTTAAGCAGGTCCAGGTAGGAATCAAAGAGCCAGAAGCTGCCGCAGTACTCACGGTAGAAGACAAAAATCTGCCACTGCCCGGCTGGTGCCTGCCAGTCCAGTCGTAAAAAGGGTTGGAAGGCATCGGCTCTTTTATGCGGAGTCGCCTTGCTGTAGGTGGTTGGATAGTAGGTGCTGAGCCTGCTATTACTCTGCCAGCTGGTGCGTAAGGTGCCGATCTGGCCCGATAAATCGATCTGCTCCACAATCTGCTGGTTTTCCAGCCGGACTGCCACTGCCAGCACCAGCTTGCGTAGGGGTAGGTCCAGCTCCAGCCGGGCCGGGCCTGTGACCTCTTCTTGCACAACACCCAGGGTCATCGCTTTATATTCGGGATGATCTGCCAGCAGCCGACCGCCATTTACCCCGCTGGGATATGGATCTTCATCATAGAGCCAGGCTTTGAGGCCATATCTTTTTGCCTCCTGGACAGCATGCTCAATCATATCAAACCAGTCCTGGCTCAGATAAGGTGTGAGCAGGCCACTTCTGGCATGGAGCAAAAAGCCGCTTAATCTTTGTTCGGCCATCTGCTTGATCTGCCAGCTCATTTCCGCCTTTTCCAGTTTGTGGTTCAAGGACCAAAAAGCGATTGGGCGATAATCTGCCGCTGCAGTGAAAAAATCAGCCTTGTCAAGATCCTTGATGTTTTCCATGTTAAACTCCCTTTCATGTTGAGATCATTGATCTCTTGCCAGAGCAGCTATCTACTACTGAAGTCTGCAACTTATCTGCCTAGATAGATTATACAAAGAAGGCCGGCTGCTGCAAAGATCAGACAAAAAGACCCGGCAGCTTGGTCTTTTGGACCTGGCTGCCGGGCCTCATAAGCTGGGGGGTGATTAATCATGAGCCAGCTTTAATGCCGGAAACGGCAACAGTACCTTCGTCTGTGTAAACCATAACTGTGATCACATTACCGGCGGAATCCCTACCGCCATATGAATAATAAGAATCAGCTGATGATTCATTTGAATCTATGTTGTAATCTTTTTTGATCCGGGCCAGATACTCATCCAGATCCTTCTGTTTTACTTCACTTAAGATCACCGAAGCACTGCCGGAACTGCTATTATGGGTGCTGACGATGGTGCCGGCCAGCTTAGGCATATAATCAAGATCAGGCCATTCGCCGGTACCAATCGAAAGTGAGCTGCCTTCTTTGTCTTTGACAACAATCTTGTTTTCATCCAAATCTATATTCACATCGGCATCTGAACCTAGGAGCCGGCCCAGAATATTTTCAGCCATTTTTTCACCGGCTTTTTCGCCGGCGCGGCGGTTAAGAGAACTACAGCCAGTTGCTGTGACCAGCAAGGCAAAAGCCAGAACTAAAACTAATATCTTCTTCATATGGTCACCCCTCTCATCTTTACCAAAACTTAGCTTGGCTACAACCTAATCAATTTTTCGACAAGTTAAGCTTAACAAAAAACCAGCTGTCTTTATGTTACAAATATCTTTTCTATAGCATTATTCGGATGTATTTTCTTGACATATCATATTTATTTGTAAAATCATGATTCTTTTGTAACGCACGATACCAAGGCGTTGCACCTATTTCCAACTGACACGGTAGCTGGGCGGCAAGTCTTTATGTTATAATTTAGCAATAGTTTTATAAGTTTATTAACTATTCAGGAGGAAATTTAAATGAATAGAAAAGTTATCTTGCAAGTCCAGGGTTATGCCACAACAGACGGAGCTGGGGTCAGCCTGACCAGGGTGCTCAGCAACAGGACAGTGCATGATTTTGATCCTATCCTCATGCTTGATTCATTTGACAGTACAGATCCAGACCAGTATAAGGCCGGTTTCCCCTTGCATCCCCATCGTGGTATTGAGACAATCAGCTTGATTTCCCAAGGCAATATGATCCATAAGGACAGCCTGGGTAATCAGGATGCCATCACAAGCGGCGAGGTCCAGTGGATGACTGCAGGTTCTGGTATTTTACATGAAGAGATGCTGCCGGCTTCAAGCAGGATGCTGGGTGTTCAGCTCTGGCTTAATCTGCCCGCTAAATTTAAAATGACCCAGCCGGCTTACTACAGTTTAAAATATGACCAGATCCCCCAGATTGCACTTGACCAGGGAACCTTGCGTCTGATTAGCGGCAGTTATGGAGATCAGCAGGGTTTTCAGGGGCATTATTTGCCCCTGAATTATTATCATATCCTGCTGGAACCAGAGGCCAGGCTGGAGCTGGCTATGGCCGAGCATGAATCTGTTATGGTCTTTACCTTGTCCGGTCCTGCTCTGGTCGCCGGCCAAGAGCTTGCAGAAAAAACAGCTGCCAAATTATCCAGGGGCACAAAACTTGAGCTGGCCGCCCTTGGTCAGCCGCTTGAGATCCTCTACATTGCCTCCCGGCGTCTGGACGAACCAGTGGCCTGGGGCGGCCCGATTGTCATGAACAGCAAGGAAGAGCTGGACCTGGCCTTCCGGGAATTACGCAACAATACTTTTTTAAAAGAAGCAGCAGCTTATTAGTCAAGCAGCGGCTTTAAGTAGATCCAGCTGGCCGTCCCTCTAGGGCGATCAGCTGGATCCAAAGCTAATGCTGTCACCTGAAAAAATGAATCTCAATAAAGTAAGCCGCCACCCCGACCAAGAGGGCTGGGATGGTATTAAGCACTGTAGCCCAGAAAGCTGATCTTCTGTCCATGGCGATCAAGGGAAAGAGGGCATCGCCATCTTGGGAAATACCGTTGGCCAGCAAGGCAGCAAAGGGGAACATGCCCCTCAGGTAAAGTGAAACAAAGATGACCTGTGGCCCGCAACCGGGTATTATACCGACCAGGACACCGATGATAACTGAGATCAGGCCAGCAGAGGTCATGATACCGGCCACCACCTGATCACCGCCGATCAACTGGACAACAATCTCATAGACCAGATAGGCAAAAAAGACCCAGGTGCCGACAAAGGCAGTTTCCTGGGCATTATGAGCAAAGGTTTCCTTAATTGAGGATAGTTTATGCTCTGCATCTTCGTGAGACTGGGCCTTGACGATACGTTTGGCAAAGGCCATATAGGTGACCGTGACAAGAGTGCCGGTTATACCCAATATCTTACCCAGATTGGGCAGGCCCGGCAGGGCATTGATATCTAACTGGGTCAGCTCAATGATCCCGATAACAAAGCCTATACTGATCACTAACCAGAAAATAAGATAATAGTGATGAGCTAGACGATAACCCCAACTTTTTGTGTTGAGTGGTTTTTTATGGTGCAGGGCCAAATCAATGGCATCTCCCTCAACATGACCGACATGCTTCAGGTTACAGGAGCGGCAGCTGCCGTTTTCATCTTCGTAGAGCAGATCCAGGGCAGCTTCAGCTGCTTGGTGTTTTTCGGCCAGCTCAGCCGGATTCTGCTTGCTGGATTTTTTCTTGATCCAATCCCCGATTTTGAAATAATCAACAATATAACCTGTCACCGTACCTACAACCAGGCAGATAAAAGTCAACAAGAGAAACTCTTTTGGTGCCTGGGTCAGGGTGACAAAAGCCGAATCTCCAGCGGTGGCGATTAAAGTTGCCACCACAGTGCCAAATGTGACTGTACCCCGCATATAAAGGGGCATCAGGAAGATAGATCCGCCACAGCCGGGCAAAATACCCAGCAAGGCCCCAATCAGAGGCTGGTATTTTTTTGATTGTTCAATCTTGGCAACAAAAGCGCCCTGCTGTAAAAAGTCAACATAACCGAATAAAAGCAGGACAGCACCTACAAAAACAGTTACTTGAATAAAAGATCCTTCAGCACTGACAAGAACGATATCCCATATTTTGCTAAGCATTATGATCCCCTTGATAATTATTTTTGTGTATTATAGCACATCTAGCCTTGCAAAATCCTCAAGGCATTTTCTCGGCAGACCTTTTGGTAAGCGGACTGTGAGATCTTTTGGCCAGCTACTGCCTCATCCAGCCAGCTGGCTAGTTTGAGCATGGGATTGGTGATATTTTTTGGATCACAAATATCAGTACCATAATAAAGCCGGTCCTGGAACTCTTCAATGAAGGCATAGCCGAACTCACTGTCGCGGCTGATGGCATTGTAGCCAGAGCCAGCTGACAAGTCGCCGTGCAAATTAGGATAACGCCGCATCAGTTCAACCACCCGGCCGCCCGGCCGGACCGGTCCTGCGGGATAGCCTGTTCTGTTTTCATCAGTGCAGTCAGGCCCGATCTCAGCCCAGAACTTTTGCGAATGACCCAGAAAGGTCAGGTTGGGAAACATGGCCAGCACCTTTTCCAGGGGCCGCACGGGCGCCGCCACGATGCCTTTGAGC
>CAZZGG010000031.1:0-16053 GCA_964654125.1 uncultured Oscillospiraceae bacterium | reverse complement strand
AGCACCTTTTCCAGGCGGGGCAGGCCCAGCTCATCGACCAGACCATAATCATTGCCTTTATTACCGATATGGAAGGTCAAGGGCATCTGGCATTTTTCGCAATGCCGGAAAAGATTGAGCACTAAAGGATCGTCAAAATAGAGGTTTGCTGTAATTTCACCGACACCTTTGGCGCCCAGTTCCTTGTAGTAGAGGATGAAATGGGACAGGTCGGCCTCCGGGCTGTTGCCACCGATGCGCGGGTCAATATTACAAAACCAGTCCAGGGTTTCTGGGTATTGCTGGACAATCAGCCAGGCGTCTTCATTGCTGTTGACATAGTGGTTGCACTCGGGTGAAACACTGGGCAGCAGGACACCTTTTTCCACCCCGATCTGGTCGTACATGCGGCGCAGTTCCAGCGGGGTGGCATAACTGCCGCCGACATTGGGCCTTTGAATATTCTGCGGGATCTTGGGCAGGCGTGAATGGACATGGATATCTATTTTTTGCACTGGATTGACCTCCTCATTAAAACAATATATCCTGGTAACTGCTTATCTTATCTACTCTTCTGCGGATCGTGCGGGCGTCTAGTCTTTCTGCATCCGCTCTTTTTTGCATGATCTCATCAGCCACATCAGAACGATTTACCTCCAGGATCAGTTCCAGGGGTAAAAGTGGCTTGTAGGGCTGGATCTTGCCAATCAGGCCCATCCCTGCCCGGGCTGCCTCATAGATCAGGTCCAGGGCCTTGTCCTGGTCCACCAGCCTGGCCCTGTTGCGCCCGATCCCGTATTTAACCACAGCGCAGGCTAGGTCACCCAAAAAAGCCCTGGCTTCAACACAGGCGGCTTCATCGCCGCTGACCATGACAAAGGGTACATCATAAGCTCCGGCAAAGATGGCGCCCTGGGCAATTTCGCCGCTTCTTTTACCATTGACTAGATAATTGAACCAGGTTTTTGAGCTTTGGGTGTGGTCTAAAAACCCGTTGATGGTGCCGGCCATGGCATGGCAGCCCACTTCCATGTAGCCAGCTATGCGGCCCTGCCTGATATAGTCCTGCCACTGGCCTTTTACTCTGAGCCAGTTGGCTTTGGGACTGAGCAGGTCCCCGATAAAATTATTACCGCCGCCATGCCCGTCCACGACATGGACGGCACTGGCACCTCCGGCCAAAGCCCCTGCGACTGCAGCATTGATATCCAGCATCAGGCGCTCTAGGGCATGCCGGTGTCCGGCTGTGCCCACATCGCTGACCTGCTCCATCTTATCAACGCCACTCATTCCTTCCAGATCTGTCATCAGGATAATCTCCATTACTCGCACCCCCTCTTCTTAATACCATACCATTACTGCTACTGAGATCACACTTGATTTTAGCTCTTTTTACAAATATGCTGAATATGAACAGCGTCATAAAAAACTGCAATTAAAGGAGCTGCCTATGTCTGTTGCTAACCCCGGTTTTGCCTTTGATTATCAGCAACCAAGGCCTGCGTTTTCGCCGTGATCTGGTGGATTATGACATCTACAGCTGCTGGGATGCCAATATTTCCGCAGATGGTATCGTTTATTTAGGACCAATCTCGCAATATTCCACTGACCTGCAGGCTAAGCTGATCGCCTACGATTATGCCAGGGATAAAAGTTATCTTTGCTGCGACAGCAAGCACTATACATTAGCTGGTCCCAGGCAGCTGCCCCACAAGGAGACTCATGAATCCATCACATTCTTACCGGATGGTAAAGTGGCCCTGACCACCCATTCTACTGCAGCCTCTGCTGACCAGCCGGAGTGGCTGCCCTTTTCCCATCTACATCACAGTTGGGCCGGCTTTCCTGGCTCTTACATCCTGGTCTACGATCCTGTGACAGGCCAGGTGGAAAACTGGGGTATACCGGTAGCCCGCGAGACCATCTATGGCATGACTTATGATGCCAGATACAACTGCCTTTACCTGATCGGCTTCATGAAAGGCCATGTCTATCGCTTCTCAATTGATGACAGAACTGTCACTGACCTGGGCAAAGCAGCTGAATATTACTGCTACCGCCTCCATCCCGGCCCGGATGGCCATATTTATGGTATGACCAAATCAGGCTATCTTTGGCGGATCAATGTCGACACTGCCAGCCTGGATGATCTAAACTGGCGTCACCCTGCCTACCCCGGCAATGCTTTCAATAACGCCTGGTACCGCTATCTGGCTTATGCCCGCAATGTCTCCGCTCATGAATTTGTTTTTTGCTCTTACACTTCCGACGAATTTTATCTTTTTGACACTGGAAACTGCCAGGTGCGTTCCCTGGGGCCAAAGTTTACCCATGCCCAGCACAATAATGTCCGGCCCAGCAATTTTTGCCAAAACGAGTTTGCCCTGGACCGTTATGGCGCCTTGTGGTACATGATCCAGCCAGTCAGCCTGGAACATAAGTCAGCTGATGAGCCATATTATTTCACCATCCCTTCCTATCTGATCTACTGGGATATTAAAAATAACCGTCTGCCGCAGAATCTGGGTCTGGTCAGTGATAATAGATCCCTGCTCAGTTATGCGACAGCTGTCTGCTATGACAAGGAACGGGACATCCTGCATCTGGTTGGCGGTAATATCCGCCTGCAGGATAATTACACAACTTTAGGGATCTGCTCTATCGATCTGGTTGCCTTCCGCCCGGTTAAAGATGAAAAAGGAGCGCTTTGCAGCTATAAACCCTACCAGTTCTCGCGAAAGAGTCCAAGTGAACAGGAGAGCTTGCGCCAAAAAGCCTCAGCCAGCCCCTATCCTCTTTTTATTGGCGAAGAATTTGGTAAAGAAAACCCCTGGCAGGCTTTTCGGGAAGATCAGGTCTGCCCGATCAGGCTCTGGCGCTATCTGCCCCAGGGCCAACTTGCTGCAGCAGCTGTCATCGGTATGGCCTGGGACCAAAGCGGTGTTTTACACGGCCTTTGTGGTGCCGGGCAAGAACCAGAGTTCTATTTCCAGATCACGGCCAATGATTTTACAGTTTCGGGCAAGTCATTAGCTGAAGTTTCTGAAAACCCGACTAGCTGGCTCTATCAAGGTATTCTAGGCCCCTTCCAGCCGCAAAGGCGGGGTAAATTCCTGGGCATCAAGCCACCACCGGCCTTTTCTTATCAATTGACAGATCTGCGCCCCTTTGCTGAGCTGGATCATGAGCTTAAAGAATGGCTGGCAAAATCTATCTTGCCCAAATCAGACCTGCCTCTAGAACAGGACTGGCCACTGCCGGCAGTAGCTGGACGTGCTTATCTGGCCAAAGCCAGCTACTGGCCTACTGGCATGACTCCTGCATCATTGCCGGCAGTCAGGATGGCCTTTTAGGTATCATCCGGCCAGATCAGAGCGTCTTTGCTTTGGGCAATGCAGCTCCTTTTGGTCCGGTGCGCTGCATGTGCACCAACGCCAGCCAAAGCAGGCTGTGGGGTGTGGCCGGGGATGATGAGGATATCGGCATGGTCTTTTATTATGATGACCAGATGGGCATCTGCCAGCTGGGTCACCTGATTTATAATCCAGCCAACCTGATGGACGGCCCTTCAGCCGCCAATGTTTTATCCTCAATCGCTCTTGCACCTGACGGAAAAATGTTGGCCATTGGCGGGGCTGACCGGCTGGCCTCGGTGCATATTGTTCCAGTCAGCGCAGCCAGGCTGCCTGGCCAGAATAGCTTTCAGGCTTGAAAGATGGCCGGCTGACCAGCAGAGATTTACTTGTTATAAAAAAATGCTCTTGCTATAATAACGGCAATAAGAGCTACCTCCATTTTTTTGGTTTATATAAAGAAGCACAACTAACAGGAGGAAGTAGAATGAGTATACCCAAAGGTACAACTAGTTATTTCGGCCGTTTTGATGATCCAGAAAAATTCCGTCTTATCCCCCAGGCAGGCATCCGGGTCCGTCCAGACGCTGGAGGCACCGGTTATCCCAGCTGCTGGGATATGAATGTATCACCTTATGATGGCACCCTTTATTTTTCACCTTGTGATGAGACAGGCCGCGGTGCCCATACCAGAATGGTTGCTTATGACTGGGACAAGGATGAGGCCCGCATCGCCATGAAGATTGAGCGCCTGACCTTGCCCACCAACCGTCATATGCCCCATTCCAAGCTGCATGAATCAATCAGTTTTTTGCCGGATGGCAAGGTTATTGCCACAACCCACTCCACTGACAGGGCACCCCACCACAGTGAGTGGATGCCTTTTGCCCATGTCAACCATCTCTGGGATGGCTTTCCCGGCTCCTTTGTGCTCATGTATGATCCAGCCACAGATAGAAGCTATAACCTGGGCATGCCGGCCCCCAGGGAATCCATCTATGGCATGACCTATGATAAAAAGCATAACAGCATCTACATGATCGGTTTCATGAAAGGCCATGTCTACCGGCTCAGCCTAGATGACAAGAGTGTCAAGGACCTGGGCAAGGCGGCGGAAGTTTTCTGTTACCGCCTCCACCGCGGCCCGGATGACCATATCTATGCCATGACCAAGTCCGGTTTCCTCTTCCGCATCAATGTCGACACGCAGGAGCTGGAGGATCTGAACTGGCGTCTGCCGGCCATGCCGCACAATTATGTCAACAACACCTGGTACCGCTACATGTGCAAGGCCCAGAACATCGATGAACACCGTTTCATTTTCACAAACAGCGCCGGCAACAACTTTTTTGTTTTTGATTGCCGGGATGACAGTGTGACTGATCTGGGCCCAAGAGCACCTTTTGATTTCGAAAATGATTTTTTCATAGCCAATATGTCCTTTAACGAATTCGGCCTGGATAAAGACGGCGTGCTCTGGTATGGCCTGATCGGCAACCGTTACACTCCGCCAACGGATGAGTTTTATAAGGCACCGACCCAGATGCTGCTTTGCCGCTGGGACTTCAAAAACGAAAAAGAGCCCCAGTGCCTGGGAATCATTGGCACCCAGGAATGGGGCCTGACCCGCTGCACCTGCCTGACTCTTGATGCCAAAAGAGACCGCTTATATATGATCGGCATCTTGCAGCCGGTGGGAGAAAACAAACAGGAAGAAAATGAATTCGGCCTTTTTATGATCGACCTGGCCCAGCTGCGTCCCCGCATTAATGAAAAAGGTCCGATCTGGGTACGCGATATGTCACCGACCCCTTATACTGAAGCAGAGATCGCCCAGGCCAAAGAACAGGCGGCCCAGCCGATTGTCTGGGTGGGCGAGGAAGTATCAGCTAAGAACCCGGTCACTGCCTTCCCGATCGACAAGGTCACACCCCTGCGCTTGTGGCGCCAGGTGCCTCACACTGCTATTGCTGATTCAAAAGTCCAGGGCCTGGCCTGGGACGAACAGGGTGTCCTGCACGGTGTTTGCGGTGATCAGGGCAAGTACTATTTCAAGATAGAAGCCAATCCTTATGAGGCTTTCACGTCACGGGCTGAACTGGAAAGCTCACAGGATATCCTGGTTTACAAAAGCATCCTCAAGGGTGCCTATACTGAAAAGGAGGAGAACGGGCAGATCCTGGTCAAGACACCAGTGGCCTTTTCCTGGAAAGTCAGCCAGTTCACCCCTTATGATGAGATCAGTGTCGGTCTGGCCCGCTGGCTGGATGAGAAGCTGCTGCCAGCCGGTCTGGATGTGGACCCCAAACTGAAGCTGCCTGAGATTGCCGGCCGCCGCTATCTGGCCCAGGCATCGGCCCAGGTCAGGATTGCCGGCGAGCGCAGCCTGATCGGCACCAGGGACGGACTTTTGGCTCTGGTCAAATACAGCCAGGTGAAAAACCTGGGCAACTGTGCCCCGCACGGGCCGGTCCGGGCCATGTGCACCAACTCAGATGGCAGCAAGGTCTGGGGTACGGCTGGTGATGACGAGGACATGGGCACAATTTTCACCTATGACGATGAGGCCGGCCTGCGCCAGCTGGGCATTATCAGTTACAATTCGCATGGCTGGATGGATGGCCCGACAGCCGCCCATATCCTGTCCAGTATTGCCATCAGCCCGGACGGCCGTTATCTGGCCGTGGGTGGTGCTGATCGGCTCGGTTCTGTCCATATTTTTCGCATCTGATATCTGAAGCAACAAAGGAGAAAACGAGATGACTAAAAAAAGAAGCTTTGCTTTTGATTACAAGCAAAACAAGCCGGATCCAGAGGCCCTGCGCTGTATCAGCAACACAGGCCTGCGTTTTAACAAAGATATTGTCGACATGGAAATCCGCAGCACCTGGGATGTCAACATCTCTCCGGATGGTATCGTCTACCTGGCCCCGGCCTGCGAACACACCAAGGAAGTCCAGACCAAGCTGGTCGCCTATGATTATGAACAAGATAAGGGCTATATCTGCTATGACACCCAGCACTACACACTGGCCCAGGAAAGGCAGCTGCCCCACACTAAACTGCACGAAGCCATCAGCTTTTTGCCGGACGGCCGGGTTGTCGCCACCACACATTCAACCTCAGCGCCCAAACATCATCCGGAATGGATGCCTTTTGCCCATATGCACCATGTCTGGGATGGCTTCCCCGGCTCCTACATCCTGGTCTATGACCCCAAAACCGGTGCGGTGGAAAACTGGGGTATGCCGGTCCCGCGGGAATCTATTTACGGCATGACCTATGATAAAAAGCATAACTGCCTGTACATGATCGGCTTCATGAAGGGCCATGTCTACCGTTTCTCAATTGATGACAGAACTGTTGTTGACCTAGGCAAGGCGGCAGAAGTCTTCTGCTATCGCCTCCATCGCGGTCCGGATGACCATATCTACGGCATGACAAAGTCAGGTTATCTCTGGCGGGTCAATGTTGATACAGTCGAGCTCGAGGATATGAATTGGCGTCATCCAGCCTACTATGACAATTCATTCAACAACACCTGGTATCGCTACATGGCCCATGCCCGCAATATCTCTGACCACGAATTTGTCTTCCACTCCTATACCTCAGACGAGTTCTATGTTTTTGACACCAATAACTGCCAGGTCAGATCCCTGGGCCGCAAATTCACCCACGATGACCATAATAATGCCCGCCACACTGAGTTTTGCTTAAATGAACTGGCTGTCGATAAGTATGGCGCCTTGTGGTACATGGTCCAGCCGGTCAGCCGCAATCATCTTAATCCGGACGATCCGCGCAAGTTCACCATCCCCTCCTACCTGATGCGCTGGGATATCCGCAACAACCGCCTGCCGGAAAATCTGGGTGTGGTCAGTGATAACAAGTCATTGCTGAACTATTCCACTGGTGTCTGCTACGATCCCGAACGCGATGTGCTCCACCTGGTCGGCACCTATATCCGCCTGCCTGATGAATATACAACCTTGGGCATCTGTTCCATTGATCTGGCCAAATTCCGCCCGGCCCGCCTGGAAAAAGGTGAGACCTGTATCTACAAGCAATATCAGTTCACTGCCATGAGCCAGGAAGAAATAGCTGAGCTAAGGGCCAAGGTCTCTGCCAGCCCCTTCCCCATTTATGTCGGTGAGGAAATTGCCGGCAACAACCCCTTCCAGGCCTTCCCGGTTGACCGGGTCACCCCAATCAGAACCTGGCGCGAGGTGCCGCACACTGAGATAGAAGAATCCAAGGTGATCGGTCTGGCCTGGGATGACAAGGGTTCATTGCATGGCCTGTGCGGTGACAAGGGTCAGCCCAGCTATTATTTCCGGATTGATGAGAATGATTTTGATGTCCTGGGCAAGAGCCTGGCTGAAGTTGACGAGAACCCGACCACCTGGCTTTATAAAGGCATCCTGGGACCCTTCCAGCCCGAAAGCCGCGCCGGGCTGCTGGGCGTTCAGCCACCCAAGGCTTTTGCCTACAAGACCAGTGTATTCATTCCTTATCCTGATATGGACGCTGCCACAAAAGAATGGCTAAGCGGCGCCATCTTGCCTGGCCAGGGCCTGGTCCTGGATGAAGGCATAAAACTGCCGGAAGTGGCAGGACGACGCTATTTGTCTAAAGCCAGCTATGCGGTCGCCTGGCAGGATGGCCAGATCATCGCCGGCACCCTGGACGGGCTTTTAGGCATAGTCCGGCCTGACGGTACAGTCTACGGCCTGGGCAATGCCGCTCCTTATGGCCCAGTCCGCTGCATGTGCACCAATGCTGCTAAAACCCAGCTTTGGGGTGTTGCCGGGGATGATGAAGATATGGGCATGCTCTTTTATTACGATGACATCAAGGGCATCTGCCAGGTCGGCCATCTAAATTACAATATTCCCAACTTCATGGATGGTCCGACAGCCTCGAACATCCTTTCCAGCATCACCTTGTCGCCTGATGAAAAGCTCCTGGCTATTGGCGGAGCTGACCGGATGGGCGCTATCCATATCGTTGATGCCGCTGCTGCCAGATTTTAAGTAAGTCCTTGCCAAACAACACGCACCGGTCAGCCCAACCGCTGACCGGTGCTTTTTTTGTCCATTTCTCGTTGTTTGACAAACATTAATAAATGTTATATATTTATAACATTATGATAGATATATATAACAGGAGGCAATCAGATGAAACATATTTCACCCAAGCAGGTTTTCTTGTCCATGCTGACCTTTTCCCTCTTCACCTGCATTTATGCTGCCCAAGCCTTGTCTTTCACGCGGCCGGCCGCCAGCATCTGGTCCTTTATCCTGCTCGGTTTCGGCTTGGTCTGCCTGCTGCTGCAGTTGATTTTGGCCCGGAAAATCCACCAGGCTAGCAAAACCATCCAGGCTGATGAATATACAACAGCCCTGCTGCATAAGTCCGCTTACCACACCCTGATGCTGCTGGCTGCCTTAATTTGCCTGCTCTTTATTCTGCTGGGCTTACTCATTATCTTACATAGATCAGCCACTAGCCTAGGTGAAATCATTGATCTGCAGCTGGTTTTAGGTCTAGTCGCCTTCATCCAGCTTTTTAGCCTGACATCTTTTGCCCTGTTTTATTTTTTCTTGGCCAGGAGGGATAAGTAGCATGTTGACGAATAAAATCAGGCTTTTACGGGCCGAGTATAATCTTTCCCAGGCCGAGTTGGCGGCAAAAGTCGGCGTACGCCGGGAGACCATCGGGCATCTGGAAAACAACCGCTATTCACCTTCCTTAAAGCTGGCCTGGTCGATTGCCCAAGTATTTTCTAAAAAAATCGAGGATGTTTTTAGCCTCACAGCAGAACAAGACAGCTAAAACAGCTTTTAGCTTGACAGCATTATCAAAGGCACCTTGATTTCCTCGTCCAGCAAGCCGGCATGGCCGGCTTTAAAAGCGCTGGGCCGGCCTTTTTCATTCAGGTACCACAATGATTTTTTGCCTCTGGCAAGGGCGACATAATCACCCAGAAAGGATCTGGCCAGGGGGTGGGGCTGGCCCGGGCCAAAAACAGCTTCAGCCAGGGCCTGGTCTGCAGGCAGCAAGATGAAGTCATCAGCAAAATATTTCTGCCATATCCCTTGAAATTTATCCTGATAAGCTGATTTAATGAAAAGGGACAGGTTACGCGGTTCCCTGCTTAAGGGCAGAGCCAGGCACTGGGCCAGGTCGGGCAGCTCCTCTATGGCCAGGTCTGCGATATCAGTCAGGCCATGATCCGCTGTTACAATAAGCAAGCTATCAGGCAGCTGGGCTGCCAGTCTTGCCAGCAGCTGATCAAACAAGACCAGGTCAGCTTTGACCCTTTTACTGTAGCAGCCCGCTATGTGCATGTCTTTGTCCGGCTGGAAGTGGTAGGCATAGATATAACGCCGGCCCGGTTTTTGGCATAGCTCCTCAATGCGTTGGCAAACTTCAGCCAGGCTATTTGTTTTGGGTCTGGCAAATGGTGAAACCAGACAACATTCAACTGCCTGGTCAGCCTGGCGGATCTTGGCAAAGAGTTTTACATAGCCGATCTTTTGCCAGACAAAAGCAGAATCCGCCGCCATCTTGCTGCTAGCGCTCTCCCGTCCGCTGTAGAGGTCAACACATTTTTTGATGGAACTAAAATATAAAGACCAACCCAGCCAGCCATGTTGGACCGGGCTGAGCCCGCTCTCAAATGTGGCCAGGGCCGCTGTAGTGGTGCTGGGATTAACTGAATTCAGGACTGCAGCCAGGTTTTGGAGCAGGAAGCCTTGCGGCACATGGTACTTTAAGGCAGCCAGACCCAGGCCGTCCAGGACCAGTAAGACAACATTACGCGGTCTGCCGGCCAGGGCCTGGTCAAGCAAAGGCAAGGTCGCATGCTGGGTCCTGGCCCCGTAATAAGCCAAAATTGAGTTGGGTATTGCCAGGATACTGCCACTGGACATGTGATTTCCTCCTAACAGAGGATGTGTTCATTAAGCCAGAGGGCCACTCCATCTGCGTCACTGTCGGCACAGACATAATCAGCCACCTGTTTTACCTCCTCTAGTGCTGCGGCGACAGCAACGCCGATCCCACAGTTTTTCAGCATTTCTTTGTCATTATGGTCATCGCCAAAGGCGACGATGTCCTTTGCCTCTAGACCAAAATAAGCAGCAATCGTTTGCACTGCCAGCCATTTGCTGGCATTTTTGTGCATGATCAGGATGAGGCGGTCTTCACAAAGCTGGGCATAAAGCTCAGGCGGCAGCAGTTGGTTGACTGTGGCCAGGGCAGCAAAACCAGCTTCCACCACAATTTTGGTGGCAGGCTCAGCCAATGGGTTGGCCAGATCATTTATGATCGGGGCCTGCCATAAGTCAGACTTTGAAAAATTAGCCAGCTTGAGCTTAGCATATTCAATTGAGATCGCCTTGTCCGGCAAATAAGCCTGCAGTTTCTGCAAAAATGGCCGGGCCTGCTCGGGCAGGATGGGTGCTGAAAAGAGCATTTCCTCTGCCAGATAACTGGCAGCGCCATTGTCGGTTATGATCACGTCAGCCAGCTGGGAGAGCCCCAGCATATCCACCCTGTGTTTGGGCCGGGCAGTGGCAAAAACTGTTTTTATGCCCAGGGCCCGGCAGCTGTTTAAGACTATGCTGGTCTGGTCCGAAATCGTCTTGTCTGAACGCAGCAAGGTCCGGTCCAGGTCAGTAACTAGCATAGCTAGCGGCATCTTGTCTTCTCCCCTATCAAGCCAGCCGGTATTTTGGATTAAGATCCAGCTGGCTGGCAATAATGCCATCTTCTTTCAATCTGGCTGCTACAATACCACAATGGGTTTTGATCTTTTCAGCAAAGTCTCTGATCTCATTTACCTCAGCCTGGTGATTTTCCGTAAAAAGAGCATATTCTTTTTCCGGAATCAGGATTTTTTGGGCAAACTGGGCCGCCTCTGCAGCCAGGCTGGGGTCAGTTTCAACCAGGCCGGGCAGATCAGATGAGATAAAGACTCTTTTCAGTTTCTGCTGGTGGATGTGCTTGAGCATGCTGAAGAACAAAAACCAGAATTCTGCTGCAGTGTAACTGCCCTCCCGGATAGCCAGGAGGACATGGTCTGGCCCGAGCCATTTGACAGCAGCTGTAATGCCAGCATGTTTCAAGGCCGGCAGGAGCACCAGTGCTACGCCGCAATCAGCCAGGATCTTTTCCAGTGTGGGTATAAAGCCAGCCGGCTGCTGCACGCTCAATTCGCGCAGCTGGGGCAGGCTATCTTTTAAGCGACTGGCTGAAAAGGGCTGTCTGCTTTCCCGGTTATTGGCTTGATTAAGGGCAGTCTGGAGCCAGATCTGCGAGTTAACAATACTATTGCTTGTTATGTTTTCGTCAGCTTCATTCATGTCCGCCAAAAAACCCGGCTGGAGAAAGACCCTTAAATCCGCCACCAGCAAAAACTTACATAGGTTGGCTATGCGACGGGCGATCGACTTTGTTTCTGGTAAGAGATCCAGCTTGACAAAATAGTCGTAGTCGATCTGGCGCATCACTTCGATCTGTTCCACAAAGGCCCGGGCTTGCTCTGTTTGCAGAATTTTCTCATCATATTTTTTTTGCAGATTGAGCCAGACCTCAACATTGCTGCCAAACATGACTGATATTTTGCGCGCTAAATCATTGGACAGGTTGATCTGGCCATTGACCAGCTTACTAAGGGTCTTGCCACTGGTGCCCACCCGGGTCGCAAATTCCTCCTGGCTCATACCCAGATTGCTGATGATCTCAGCTATATAGCGTCCCGGATGCAAAGCTCTCAGTTGCGGATTCGTTGTTTCAATATTTTTCATCAAGGCACCTCCTGGCCATTGCTCTTTTACTAGAAATAGTCTTTATGCTAAAAAGAGCAAAAAATAAGCAGTTGGCCAAAGACATAAAAGCCAAGCGAGTGTATATTTTTCTTACTTATTTGGTAATATTATTATAGCACACATAACCGGAAAAGCCAAAATTAAGCTGGCTGCTTCCTGTATAATGGGTCTTGGAGGGACCTAATATGTCTGATCTTAAAAAATTCAACACTAACCTAGCTGCTGATCAAAACGGCTGCTTTTTGTGTCCTAGAAGCTGCGCCGCCCAGCGTACAGCCGAACAACCAGGCTGGTGCGGTGCCAACGAAGGTTTTTTGGATTATCGCGTGGCCAGCATCATGCCCCATTTTGGTGAAGAGAGTATTTTTTGCCAGCGAGGGGGATCTGGTACAGTGTTTTTCAGTGGCTGCTCACTGAAATGCTGCTTTTGCCAAAATTACGCCATCAGTCAGCTGGGTGAGGGCCAGCTTTTGACTAGCAGCCAGTTAATTAAGCGAATTGGCCGGCTTTTAGCTGGCGGGATTGATAATATTAATCTTGTCACACCCAGCCACTATGCTGATCGCCTGCCGGACCTGATCAGGCAATTGCAACAAACTGTCCTCTGGCAGGAAAGACCAGTACCGATAATATGGAACAGTAGTGCCTATGAGACAGTGGCCAGCTTGGAAAAGCTGGCTGGATTGATCGATATTTACCTGGTTGATATCAAGTTTTCTGACCAGCAGCTGGCTGCAGAGCTTTGTGCTGCGCCTGACTATCCATCTGTCGCCCTGGCAGCCCTGGCCGAGATGATTAAGCAGCAAGCCAGGCCGGTTTTTGGCCAGACTGGTCTACTCAAGCGCGGAGTAGTCATCCGCCATCTGGTTCTGCCTGGCCTCTGGCAGGATTCATACCAGGTTTTGGCTAAAATCAGCCAGCTGGTGCCACTAGACACACCCTTATCGCTGCTCAGCCAATATGCACCACCTTTTGCCGGTGCCTGCTCAGGCAAGTTGGCCAACCGCTTGGACAGGCGTGAATATAAGATGGTCCTAAAGCGGGCTAGCGAGATCGGTTTTAGACATATCCTTAGCCAATAGCTCGCGGTTCATTTTATTTCTGCTTGCGCTTGGCCTGTTCCAGATCCTGGATGATCTGTGCCTGGTTGGCAGCCAGGAGCGTTATTTTATCGTAGATCTCCTCAATAATTATCTCTGACTTGAGATTGGTTTTGTAATCATTCAAGGCGCGCAGACGGTCTTTTTCCTCCTGGCGGTTTTGGCTCATCAGAATCAGTGGAGCCTGAATGGCGGCAACGCAGGAAAGAACCAGGTTGAGTAAAATAAAGGGAAAAGGATCTATGGCCTGCAAGGCAAACAGTCCATTCAAGACAATCCAGCCAGCCAGGCAGAAGACAAAGATAACAATAAAACTCCAGCTGCCGACAAATCTTGCTATTGCATCTGCCGCTTTACTGGCAAAGTCTTGTTTCTGGTTGTGTTCTGCCACAGTGTCACGGGATAGTTTTTTATCAAGCAGCAGGCGGATTATTTCTTCATCCTCTAGCGCTCTTTCTTCCTGATCTTCCAAGATGCGCAAAATGAGGTCAGAGTTCGTCATTTTATTATCCATTCTTTTCACCTTCATCCTCATAACTTGACTACTGTAGCAGCAACACTTTCTAGTTTAAGTATAGCTGAGCAGCTTAAGGAAGTGTATCTTTAAGTCTGGGGTTAACAGCTGTTAGCAGGATAGCCAGATCAGGAGCCTTAGGTTAAAATGGTTATACCTTAGATTGTAGATTAAGTTGAACAGATAAGGGAGCAACCGATGATCTTTTATTTTTCAGCAACAGGCAACAGCCTGGCCACCGCCCGGCAACTAGCAAGCCGTCTGGATAAGCAAACCCTTTCCATCCCAGACATGCTCAAAGCAGGGCAACACGAGATTAAGCTGGCTCCAGCGGAATCTGTCGGCCTGGTTCTGCCTGTTTATTTTTACACCATTCCCTTACTGGTCCAGCGCTGGATCAAGGACCTGAGGCTCTTAAGTGGACAGGAGCCATATGTATATGCTGTCTTCACCTGTGGCGGCCAGACCGGCCAAGCCGGCAAGATATTGGCCGATCTGCTCCGGCAGCGCAATATCAGGCTGGACTATAGTGCATCTTTAATCATGCCGGATAATTACATCTTGTATTATGCACCGCCCACAATTGAACGTCAGCAGCAGATCCTGACAAAGGCCAAGCAGGAACTAGTCAGTATCGCCGACCAGATTGAGCAGAAATTGAGGGGAGATTATGATCAGCATAAGAGCTTTTTTGCTCCTCTTCTCAGCACCTTCGCTGCACCGCTTTATAAAAATGGCCGTCCCACCAAAGCATTTTATGCAGACCAGTCCTGCACAGGCTGCGGCCTTTGCGTTAGTATCTGTCCTGAAGAAATTATCAGCCTGGATAAGGCAAATGGACCTGTTTGGCAAAAAAGCAGCTGCACTCACTGCCTGGCTTGCCTGCACCACTGCCCAGAAAATGCTCTGCAATATGGCAAAAGAACCAGCCAAAAAGATCGTTACCTACATCCTGAAGTGCAGTTTTCCAAAAATTGAACTTAAGTTAGCAGGTGGATCTGAGCGCCTGCTGGCAGGCTGCTTACCCAATTGATCTACCAAGAATAAGGCTATTTTCGCATTAATTAGTGACTCGGTGCAATTGCTCAGGTAATTCACGAGTTCGAATATCTGTTACTGTGGCCGGCATCTTTCCAGCAGTTGCAAGCTCTTTCAAGATATCCACCTTTTCAGCTATCTTCATTTTACTATTCATTAACAGCCAGCCCTGCCAGGTGATGTAGAGTTCGCTGTGTTTGGTGGAAAAACAGCGCCTGGACTGTGTTACTTCTGCAATAACTGAATGCAGTGCATTAACAAGCTGCAAGTTATACTGGCCTGTTCGGCTGGCTCCCTTCTTGCTGTTAAGGGCAATATGGGCCAGTTCATTGTCAGCTGCAAACTTTGCTCCACCTGTGCTGGCATCCGTCACCAGTACTGCTGCTGGATCAAATCTTCCATTAAAAGCTAGATCCAAGCCTGCCGCACTGACAGCTCCTGCGCAGACCGGCATGCCAATAACGGATCGGCTCTCGTCAAGAGCGGTGGCATAGCATATCTGATCTTTGCTGAGACCTCGCTTATTACCTGATCTGCCTCTGGCATGAGCATAGTCTCTATAACCATACTTCTCGTAATCTGGCACAATGTCTTCAGGGACTGGATTACCAAGGTTTTTTGCACAGCTTTTGTTACCTTTAAAACTGGCTGACAGATAAAATTCATCTGCTTGTATTATGCCTTGTAAGGCCTTGCCAGCCTCACTATTGGCCACTTGCTGGTAAACTTTTAAGCGCCAGCTGTGGGCTGTAGCCAGACTGATACCACATTTTTCTGCCAGTTGCTCTAAGGTATCGCCGCAAACACTGCCTTCCAGGAAACGGTCCCAGCTGGCGTCTGATGATTTTGTGCCATGTTGTAAACGACCGCTGCTAGTTCCAAATGATTTTTTACATTCGTCACAGACATACCTCTTCTTGCCATATGACGAACCATTGGGACGGACGTGTTCATGCTCTCCACAGTGGGGACAGTTGATCTCTTCATCTTCTGATCTATCTCTGTTTTCCAGCATAGCAGTCTCCTCTTTGGTTCCTGCCTCTGGAGCCAGACCATTTTCCTTGATAATCTGGTTCACTAGATCAATGATGGCGACCTTGTCTTCCACGTCCGAGAGATTGTCGATAATTCCTTGGTAAATCTCAAGCGCTATGCGCCTTTTATCTTTTTCATTCATCATACCTACATTATACAGCTCTTATAGCATCAAGTCACTTATGTATTCGAAAAAAGCC
>CAZZGG010000030.1:0-24640 GCA_964654125.1 uncultured Oscillospiraceae bacterium | reverse complement strand
GAAGAAGGAATGAAACATAAAAGTTTATAGCTTTTTATAAGTTTTCAGTAACGGTGCGAGACAGTGCAAGCAGGCTTTTGGATATTGCTGTTGAGCATGGATTTTCATCACATGCAGCTTTTACGCGGGCTTTTAAGGCTACTTACGGTCTTGCGCCAAGCGAATACCGCAAAAAACCTAGGCCTGTTGTGCTTCGTACTAAAATTAATCCCTTTGACCGCTACTTTTTAGGATTAGGAGAGATTGGTATGGCGAAATCCACAGAGGAAATCAAAATTTATTTTGTAACCATCCCGGCCCATAAGTTCTTGCACATCCGAAATTATGCCAGTAATGGTTATTGGGACTTCTGGCAAAAGCAAAAAGATGTTCCAGGGCAGGACTGTGATACTATTTGCGGCTTGCTTGACAGCATCGAAGACAAGCTAGACGATGAAGGCAGTAAGGAAGCAAACGCTGGCAGTGGCCAGATCATGGCTTATATCAACGACCCAAATGGTAAGCCCTTTTGCTATGGGACCCCACGCGCTGAATGCTATGGCGTCCGCCTGCCTGCGGATTACGCAGGCGCAGTACCAAGGCAAATGCTCTTGCTGGATGTCCCCGAAGCTGAATATATTGTTTTCGAGCATGGTCCGTTCGACTATGAACAAGAAAACCCTAGTGTGGAAGAAAAGCTTGCTGCAGCAATCGCGAGCTTTACTTTTGCTGGGACAAACTATCGCCCTGACCCGTCTCCAGGCAGGATAGCATACTTTTTCCATGACCCAGAGCGGTTTTGGAAATGTATCAGGCCGGTACAAAAAGTGTAAGACCTAAAGTTACCTCAGCCAAAACCAGACGCTGCATTTAGGGTCAGGTTTGCTAGTTCAAGGATTCTTCTGGTCTGCTCAGGGTAAAAACAATCAGCCCGGGACTTTTGTCCCGGGCTGATTGTTTGGATTTGGTGCGGCCAATGGGACTTGAACCCATATGGTTGCCCACACGCCCCTCAAACGTGCGCGTCTGCCAGTTTCGCCATGGCCGCAAGGCCTTTATATCAGGCAATAGCCATTATAAGCACCGCCTGCTTATTTTGTCAACAAAAATTGCCGCTTTGCGGGCCAATGGCAAGCTTGCATTGGCGGCTTCATGTGTTATTATAAAGAACGAAGTGCCGCGCCAGCGGCGATGCAGGACGGTAGCAGTGGAGAACCAACAAGCTGGTTGGCACCGGTTTATCAATAACTGATTAAAATTGCTGCCGCTCTCTTTGGGGAACGGTATTTATTTTGCCGTTGAGTGACTTTTTGGGAGGTTACAAGATGATCTGGTCATCTGCAGAAACAATGGAACGTGCTGCCATGGAGCAGCTGCAGCTGGAAAGGCTGCGCCAGACAATCAGCCGGGCTTATGAGAATGTACCCTTTTACCGGGCCAGGCTTGCTGAAGCGGGCCTAAAGCCCGGGCAGGTGGAATCCTTAGCTGACCTGGCCAGACTGCCCTTGACTGAAAAAGATGACCTGCGTCAGTATTATCCTTTTGGCCTTTTTGCTGAGCCCCTTAAAAATATTGTCCGTTTCCACTCCTCATCCGGCACCACCGGCAAGCCGATTGTGGTTGGCTACACGCGCCAGGATATGGACATCTGGTCGGAATGCTGCGCCCGGGTGGCTTCTGCTGCCGGTGTGACAGCTGATGATATCTGCCAGGTTGCTTTTGGCTATGGTATGTTCACGGGCGGCTTTGGCATGCATGCCGGAGTGGAAAAAATCGGAGCCGCTGTGGTGCCTATCTCCAGTGGTAATTCAGAGCGCCAGCTGATGTTCATGCAGGATTTTGGTACAACAGTGCTGATCGCCACGCCATCTTATGTCCTGCACCTGACTGAGGTCATGCGTCAAGCTGGTCTGGACAAAACAGATTTAAAGCTGCGGGTGGGACTTTTTGGCGGAGAAGGGCATACGGCCCAGATGCGCCAGCTGATCGAAGATCGTCTAGATATAGTTGACACACAAAACTATGGCCTGACTGAAATCTGTGGTCCGGGTGTTTCTTATGAATGCCTGGCAAACTGTGGTATGCATATCAATGAAGATCACTTCTACCCTGAAATTATTGATCCGGAGACAGGCGCTGTCCTGCCCCGGGGAGCAGAAGGGGAACTGGTCTTTACCACCCTGACCAAAGAAGGCATCCCCATGCTGCGTTACAGGACCAGGGATATCACCCGCCTAAACTATGAGTCCTGTTCCTGTGGCCGCACCAATGTGCGCATGGAGCTGGTGCGTGGCCGCAGCGATGATATGATGGTCATCCGCGGTGTCAATGTCTTTCCCTCCCAGATTGAAGAGGTGCTCTTGCAGGTGGATGGGATTGGTCCGCATTACCAGATTCTGGTAACAGAAAAAGCATTCATGGATAAACTGGAAGTCCAGGTTGAATTAACTGACGGCGACTGGCTGGAAAGTTATGCCCGCCTCCAGTCCTTAACCGATGAAATCCGGCAAAAGATCAGGATAGCCCTGCAGATTGATGTCAAGGTCACCTTGCTCAATCCCCAGACCCTGGAAAGAACCGCCGGCAAATCCAAAAGGGTCGTTGACCTGCGCCAGAACCGGAAATTTTAAAGCCACCCGGCTAGAGAGTAAAGTGGGGAAAAGAATTGAAAGAGATATTACTGGGAAATGAAGCAATCGCTGCCGGCGCTTATGCGGCAGGAGTCAAGCTGATCTCATCTTACCCGGGCACACCCAGCACAGAAATAACTGAAGCGGCTGCCCGTTATGAAAGAATCTGGTGCGAATGGGCACCCAATGAAAAGGTCGGTCTGGAAGTGGCGGCCGGTGCCAGTCTGGCCGGGGCCCGGGCTATGAGCTGCATGAAACATGTCGGACTTAATGTGGCAGCGGATCCGCTTTTCACCGCATCTTATGTCGGCGTCAATGGCGGTCTGGTCATAGTTGTCGCAGATGACCCGGGCATGTTCAGTTCGCAAAACGAACAGGACAGCCGCCATTATGCCCGGGCTGCCAAAATACCCATGTTTGAACCGGCCAACAGCCAGGAGTGCCAGGATATGGTCCTGGCAGCTTATGAGCTGTCCGAAACATACGACACACCTGTCCTGATCCGCCTGACCACCCGCATCTCCCATTCCCGCTCGCCGGTCAGCCCGGCCCAGTTAGAGGATCAAGTGGTCAAGCCTTATGTCAAGGATATGCAAAAAAATGTCATGATGCCGGCCATGGCCAAACTGCGCCATACCCTGGTGGAAAAAAGAATGGCTGAGCTGGAAAAACAAAGTGGCCAGAATGGCCGCCACCAGATCCGGCCCGGCCAAGGCAAGCTGGGCATCGTAACAGCAGGCAATGCCAGCCAGTATGTCTACGAGGCCCTGCCGGAAGCGGCAGTTTTCAGACTGGGTCTAGTCTGGCCCCTGCCTGTGCAGGAAATCAGGGAATTTGCCGCCACAGTCGACCGCCTTGTTGTGGTCGAAGAGCTGGACGGATTTATCGAAAAAGAGTTGCGGGCGGCCGGTATTGCCTGTGAAGGCAAAAATCTGCTGCCTCTGGAAGGTGAATATTCAACCAGCCTCTTGCGCCGGGTTTTATCCGACAGGCCGGCGCCAGTTGCTGCCGCTGCCGGCACTGACCTGCCTGAAGCTGTGAGCCGGCCGCCTGTCATGTGCGCCGGTTGTCCCCACCGCGGCCTCTTCCTGGCCCTGCGCCGTTTAAAGCTGGTCGTGACCGGTGATATCGGCTGCTACACATTAGGTGCGCTCAGTCCCACCAATGCCATGGACAGCTGCTTGTGCATGGGTGCCTCGATCGGGATGGCCCACGGGATCGCCAAGGCAACTGACGGGGAGATGTCCGGCCGCACTGTAGCCGTGATCGGTGATTCGACCTTTTTACACTCTGGTATGACCGGGCTTTTGAACAGTGTTTATAATGGCAGCGACAGCACCATCATAATTTTGGATAACTCAATCACGGGTATGACAGGTCACCAGCAAAACCCGGCCACTGGCCGGGACATCCGCCTGGCCAGCGCACCGGCAGTTGACCTGGCAGCCCTTTGCCAGGTGCTGGGGGCAGCTTCTGTGGTTGAAGTTGATCCAGCTGACACCTGGGCGGCGGAAAAGACAGTTTTTGCTGAACTGGCTAAACCAGGCGTTTCTGTGATTATTGCCCGGCGGCCCTGCGCCCTGATCCCGACCGGACGGGGCCGGGCCGAGGATGTAGTGGTGTTGGACCAGGAAAAATGCACCCGCTGCCGGGCCTGTATGCGTATCATGTGTCCTGCCCTAGTGGCCGGACCGGACGGCTACCCTGTGATTGATCCGGACAGCTGCAATGGCTGTAATCTATGTGTCGAGGTTTGCCGCTTTGCTGCCCTTATACCCGGAGGTGGAAATAATGCTTGATCGTCTTGATATTGTCCTGGCCGGTGTGGGCGGCCAGGGCACCCTGGTTGCCGGTAAATTGCTGGGCCAGGTTGCTGCAAAAATGGGCCTGGATGTTAGAGTCAGCGAAGTGCACGGCATGGCCCAAAGAGGCGGCAGTGTGGTCACCTATGTCAGGATGGCGCCGGAGGTCTTTGCTCCGGTGGCGGAAGCAGGCAGTGTCCAGGCGATCCTGGCTTTTGAAGAACTGGAAGCCCTGCGCTGGGCCCATGTCCTGGCCCGGGACGGCCTGCTCCTAGTTAACAGGGAAAAAATCATGCCCCTGCCCGTCGGGCTGGGCCAGGCCAAGTATCCCCAGGATATCGTGGGGCAGCTAACAGCTGCTCTGGGCAGTTCTGCCACTATCAAGAGTGTCAATGCTGCCCAGCTGGCTGTCCAGGCCGGCAGCAGCAGGGCGGTCAATACTGTTATGTTGGGGGCTATGGCTGCTTTTTTTGGCCTGCCCGACCAGTACTTTACTGAAGCGATTGACTTTGTTTTTGCCAAAAAACTCTGTGCCGTAAATCATGAGGCCTACCGGCTTGGATCTGCTATAATGAAATAAGACAGCCAACATCCAGGAGGTGCTACTATGCTTGTTAAGCAGATCTCAGTGTTTTTAGAGAATAAATCCGGCCGTCTGGCCGAGGTCACCCGCTCGCTCAAGGAGCAGGAAATTGATATCAGGGCCCTCTACATTGCCGATACCACAGAATATGGTATTTTGCGCATGATTGTTGATCAGCCGCAAAGAGCCCAGGAAATCCTCAGCAAAGCCGGTTTTACTGTCAGCTCAACCAGTGTTATCGCTATCGCCATCGCCGACCAGCCCGGAACCCTGGACGATGCTTTGGAAACGCTCAGCTCAGGTTCCATTTCAGTCGATTACCTATATGCTTTTGTGGGCCGTTCGTCTAATGACGCCATCGTGATCATCCGGGTCGAGGATCCCCAGCTGGCCCTGACCAAACTAGAAGAAGCCGGTGTGCGGGTCCTGGACTGTAAGGAGGTCTACGGAACTTGAGTCAGTCAGCCTACCAGGCATTTGGTATTTCACCTGCAGTCTGGCAACTTTCTGAGCAGGCTATGGCTGCAGTGGCCGGGCCTTTTCTTGATATTGCCCGAAACAGGGAGATCAACCAGCTGAAGGTACTGGCTGCCATGCAGCAGGCCGGTTTATCAGAAAGCTATTTTGGCGGTTCAACCGGTTATGGCTATGGTGACCTGAGCCGGGAACAGATCGAATCAGTTTATGCGGCCTGTTTGGGGGCCGAATCAGCCCTGGTCAGAATCCAGATCAGCACCGGCACCCAGGCAATCACGCTTTGCCTGAATGCCCTCCTGCGGCCTGGCGATGAACTCTTGTCTGTGACAGGCCGGCCCTATGACACCTTGCAGACTGTGATCGGCAGCAAGCCACCCCGGACAGGTGGCCAGGCCGATAACGGTACCTTGCGCGATTTTGGCATCAGCTACAAGGAAGTCGACCTGCTGCCGGATGGCAGGCCGGATCTGGCGGCTATTACAAAAGCTATTTCAGCCAAGACTAAGCTTATCCTGGTCCAAAAATCACGCGGCTATGCCAAACGGCGCAGCCTTCGGGCAGACGATATTAAACTGATCTGCCAGACTGTGCGGGCTGCCAATCCAAAGACAATTATCTTTGTCGACAACTGTTATGGCGAATTTGTTGAAACAATAGAACCCTGCTCAGTCGGGGCGGATCTTTGTGCCGGCTCCCTGATCAAGAACCCCGGTGGTGGCATCTGTCCTTCCGGAGGTTATATTGCCGGCAGGTCCGATCTGGTCGACCTGGTGGCCGGGCGTCTTTACGCACCTGGCCTGGGTGGTGAGGTGGGACCGACCTTAGGCTTTTCCCGTTTGATCGCCCAGGGCTTTTACCTGGCCCCGCATATTGTTGCCGAAAGCTTACAGGGTGCTGTTTTTGCAGCTGCCTTTTTTCAGCTGGCCGGCTTTAGCGCCTTTCCCGATCATCTGGCCCTGCGGGGCGATATAGTGCAAAGTATTGAGCTGGGCACAGAAGAGCTTTTGCTCAGCTTTTGCCAGGCTATCCAGGCCGCATCGCCGGTGGACAGCTTTGCCCTGCCCCTGCCTTCGCTTTTACCGGGCTATAAAGATCCTGTCATCATGGCAGCTGGGGCTTTCACCCAGGGTGCCTCGATTGAGCTCTCAGCCGATGGCCCCTTGCGCCAGCCTTATCAGGTTTACCTGCAGGGTGGTTTGGTTTTTGAAAACACCCGTCTGGCCTGTATGCTGGCGGCGGAAAAAATGGGAGTTGTCAGATGAAAGGGCGCAGGGTGAAAGAGCCGGCTGCCCGGCCGGAAAAACAGCTGCCACCCTTGCCCCAGGATTTAACACCAGCCCAGCGCCTGGCCCGGATCGAAAAGCGCAAGGCCAGGAAAAAGGCACTTTCTTTGACAATAGTTGTCCTGGCCATCATGCTGGGTACAGTTTTTCTGATCACAGCAGTTATGCGTGAGGCCAAGCCGCGGCCCCGTTTTATGTTTATCCAGAATGGCTCACTTGAGCAAAAGGTCACTGTCCCCAGCCTGATCATCCGTGATGAGCAGGTTTTTACAGCGCCCAGCAGCGGTCTGCTCAAGCCTCTGGTCACAGAGGGCAGCCGGGCGGCGCGGGGCCAGAACCTGGCCCTGATCATAGCTCCCGGCAAGGAGCAGGAATTAAAGCAACTGCAAAAATGTGAAAGAGATATAGTTGATCTGCAGATTGAGTTGATCCAGCAGGGTAAGGGCGCCGGAGCCACAGCTATTTATGCTGAGACAAGTGCTGCACTGGATTCCTTGATCAGCCTCTTGCGCCGTGATCTGGTGCGCCAGGAACTGGGCGGGCTCAGCTCCTACCAGACATCGCTCGGGATCATCATGGAACAAAGGTCGGCCCGCCTGATGGAGATTGACTTCCACGATGCCCGCCTGACCGCCTTAAAGCAGACCCGCAGCAGTCTGCAGGAGTCCTTGGG
Organism: uncultured Oscillospiraceae bacterium; assembly: GCA_964654125.1. Classification (GTDB taxonomy): domain Bacteria; phylum Bacillota; class Clostridia; order Saccharofermentanales; family UBA5734; genus JAAYBY01. The sequence continues at coordinate 17,213 of CAZZGG010000030.1, read as the reverse complement.
CCTTAGTTCAGCGACCCTGGTCTGCCAAAAACCAGGTACAGTCTCATATAAGCTGGATGGCCTGGAGAGCGAACTGACTTCTGAATTTGCCCGCCAGGCGGCAGCTGGGCAGCTGGCCGGCCTGATCGAAAGCAGCCAGCCTGTGCTTGATTCAGCCAGCTCGGCTGTGCAGGGCGAGCCGGTCCTGCGCATATTTGCCAGCCTTTACCAAAGCCTTGTCATGGTCGTACCCGGGAATCAGACAGCTGTTTTCCCAGTCGATTCCTACCATGTACCCACTATTGCTGACAGTGGCCTGGCCATTGACAACTGCCGGGTAATCAGGGCGGAAAAAACCGGATCAGACACTCTTTTGGTCCTGCAGACCGACCGGCGTCTGGAATGGCTGGCTGACCGGCGTGTTGCAAAATTAGAGCTCACTTTAGCGACAACTAAAGGTATGAAGGTGCCCCTGGCCAGCCTGCTCGACCATGACAAGGAAAAAGCCCGGGCCCGTCTCCTCATCGTGGTACGCGGTGTGGCGCGCAGCTGTCAGGTTGAAGTGATTGATTATGATGCAGATGCAGCTATTATTGCTGCTATTCCTGACCAGGAATTTCAGCCGGAGGTCTCGACAGTCCTGGTTGTAAATCCCCAGTCGATCGAAGAAGGTGAATTTATTGGCGATTAATGTCGACATATTGAAAAAAAGATTAGACCAGATCAGAGCGGATATTGCTGCTGCTGCCCATAAGGCCGGACGCGATCCGGCCGAAATCACTCTGGTTGGGGTCAGTAAACAGGTCTCAGCTGAAGTTGCCCTGGCGGCCTGGCAGGCTGGCCTGGCTGACCTGGGTGAAAACAGGGTGGATGAACTGCTGAAAAAAGAGCAATATTTTAAAGAGCAAAAAGCCCAGCCCAACTGGCACATGATCGGTACCTTGCAAAGGCGCAAGGTGAGGCAGCTGATCGGCCACAGCCAGCTGATCCATTCAGTTGACACGAAGGCTCTTTTAGAAGAGATCAGCAAGCGCAGCAGTGCTGCTGGACAAGAAACTGCCATCCTGCTGCAGATTAATGCATCTGAGGAAGCCAGTAAACATGGTTTTAGTGCTGGGGAAATAAAAACGGCGGCCCTGGCAGCCCAGGCATTGCCTGGCATTCGACTCTGCTGACGGATGATCCGGAAACAACCAGGCCGGTCTTCCAGAAAACCCAGGCCTGCTTTAAGGAAATTCAGGGCTTGTTAGCTGATCCGGCTGACTTTAAAGTCCTGTCCATGGGCATGAGCCAGGATTATCGCCAGGCGATTGAGTGTGGCGCCACCCATGTGCGGATCGGTCAGGCCATCTTTGCCGGGCTCTAAAATTTCAAAATTGTAATCTATTTGTGATATTAGCCCTCTTATGTTGCACTAGTGTTACAGCAACTTTACGCTTTGCTGATTCGCCTTGCATCCTCTTTACTCTCTTTTTATAATCAAACAATAGAGTAACCAAGCTACCGCCGGCTCGTCAGGAGGGATAGGCATGACGGATTTTTTCAGTAAGATATTTGATCGTCTGGGTAATTTTCGTGATATAGACTATGATGATTACGATCAGGAATACTATGAGGAAAGCGCAGAAGAAGAGGAAGTGCCAGAAGCACCCAAGCATGGTCCTTTCCGGCGCCAGCCAACCGGCAAAGTGGTTGATCTGCGTTCAGGCGGCCAGCAGCAGGTTGTCATCATGCAGCCGGCTGATATTGATTCAGCCCAGGAAGCCTGTGACCATATCAGGTCCGGCAAGACTGTCATCTGCAATATCGAAAAGGTCGACCCCAAGGTGGCCCAGCGGGTGATTGACTTCATCACAGGCGCAGCTTATGCCCTGGACGGCAAAGTGATGCCTGTCTCATCTGTGATATTTGTCGTGGCACCGCGCCAGACAGCCCTGCTTGAAGGTAATATCATTGACGAGAGCATGGAGTATGTGCGAAAAACCGGCACTAACTGATCTAATTAACCTAAAGATCTTCCAAAAGCCTGCAGCTGACGCTGCCGGCTTTTTTGCCTGGCCGGTTAGTGTCAGACTAGAAAAATTGTACAACCCGCAGCTGGCTGATCTGGACATGGCTCCTGATGGAACGAAAAGCAAAGTAGCCCTTGGGGTATCTTTGCTGGTCCTGATAGTGCACGATCTGTTCCCCGTTGACGAAAAAGCGCACAGAATCGCCTGACATTTCAAGCCGCATCTGATAGCTGCACCCTGGTGTCAACAAGTGCTTTTTATCTGTATATTCAGTGATAACATCCTTATGCCGGCCACAGTATTTGCGAAACCTGGTGGTGGTATTATCATTACCACCATAGCCCAGATAGTAGAGCTGAAGGGGATTATAGCTGGCAAAAGTGCCTCTTTTGGCGCTGCTATGAAAAAAATCGTCCGGCTGCTGCGGATCACTGGCGGACCAGAAGCAGTTTAAGTCAGACAGGCGTTCGTGGGCCGCGCCGTCCAGAATGAAATCAACTGTATATTCAATGCCATAATTACCTGAAAACTCCTGCTTTAACCACACGGTATAGCCGGCTGTTGATTGGGCATCCAGCCTGCCCTGGTCAAAACTGACCAGGGTTTGGCCAGCTGCAGCGTCTGTTTCGACGATCCAGTGCCGGGCCGACGCCGGGCAAAAATCCTCCTCCAGCAGCAGCTCCTTGATCTGATTTGGGGCAAATCTGTCCATAGCTATGCCTCTTTTTACTTTTTGTTTCAGTATAACTGAGTCTGCTGGCAACTGGCCAGAGCAAAATTACCGCTATTTTTTGTCTGAGAGTTTGCACTCAAACAGTTCACTTGGTAAGATTGGTAGAAGACAACTGCCAGTTGACTGGCAGATTAGCTAGAGGAGGCAACTTTATGTATAATATAGCATTTGCTGGATTTCGCCACGGACACATCTATTCGCTTTATGACCTGGCCCAGCAGCATCCGGAAGTGACAATCAAGGCAGCTTTTGAGGAAAATGCAGCTGCCCGGGCTGAGGCGGTGGCCAAGGCGGCGGTTGACTTCACCCATGATGATTATACCAAGATGCTAGAAGACCCCCAGATCGATTTAGTCGCCATCGGCGATTATTATGGTATCCGCGGCCAGAGGGTCATTGCCGCCCTGAAAGCCGGCAAGCATGTTATAAGTGATAAACCCTTGTGCACATCCTTGGCTGAACTGGATGAGATCGAGCAGCTGGCCCGGACCAAAAATCTAAAGGTGGGCTTAATGCTGGATCTGCGCTACCATGAAGCTGTCCAACCGGTCAGGGAAATGATCCAGGCCGGCAAATTAGGCCAGATCCAGGCTGTCTTTTTTGGCGGCCAGCATCCTTTAAATTATGGCACCAGGCCCCAGTGGTATTTTGAAGCCGGCAAACACGGCGGCACCATCAATGATATCGCCATCCATGGTGTTGATCTAATTAGCGACATGATTGGCCTCAGTTTAGATGAAGTGCTGGCCGCACGCTGCTGGAATGCTTTTGCAGACCAGGAGCCGGACTTTAAAGACAGTGCCCAGTTCATGGCCAGGCTGAGCAACGGTGCCGGCCTGTTGGCTGATGTCTCCTATGCCGCTCCCAATACCAGCGGTTTCTCCCTGCCCCAGTACTGGCGCTTCACCATCTGGGGCACAGCCGGTATGGTGGAATTATCTGTTGGCACCAAAGAGATCTGGCTCTCTTTGAACGGTTCAAGCAGCCTTTTGCCTGTCGCAGTGGCAGACCAGCCGGTTGGTGACTGCCTGGCTGATTTCCTGGCCGATATTGCCGGACAGGACCAGGGCCGCGGCACAGCTTCTATTTTAGCCGCCAGCCGGGCGACACTTAAGATCCAGGACGCAGCCGACCGGGCATAGGTGAAATTTATTGGCGGAGGCAGGCATGAGTATTACAGTCGGACTAGACATAGGTGGCAGTACGACCAAGATCATCGGGCTGGCCAGCGGCCAGCTGATCAGCAAGGAACTGGTCAAGGCCAGTGACCCGCTGGCTTCAGCTTTTGGTGCCCTGGGTAAGTTTATCAGCCAGAACAACCTGGAACTGGACGCTGTGGAAAGGGTCATGGTGACCGGTGTCGGTGCTTCTTATCTGCGCGGCAACCTGCTGGGTATTCCCACTTTTAAAACAGATGAGTTCATGGCGATCGGCCTGGGTGGACTTTATGTCTCTGGCCTGGACGAAGCTGTGGTGGTCAGTGTGGGTACAGGCACTGCCATTGTGCGGGCCAATGGACGTGGTGTGGAGCACCTGATCGGCTCTGGAGTCGGCGGCGGCACCATGCTGGGTCTTTCCAACCGCATGATTAATGTGCGTGATTTCGCCACCTTCAACCAGCTGGCTGAAAATGGTGATCTAACCCATATAGACCTGACCATCGGGGATATCATGCGCGAGGGCTTTGCCGGCCTGCCCCAGGAGACCACTGCCTCCAACTTTGGCCGGATCAGTGACAGTGCCACCCATGAGGATATTGCCCTGGGTATTGTCAACCTGGTTTTCCAGTCTGTCGGGACAGCAGCTGTGCTGGCTGCCCGTTACAGCCAGCTGGATCAGATTGTCTTTACCGGCAACCTGACCCTGATGCCAGCCGGCAAACGTGTTCTGGCCACCTTCTCCGACTTGTATAATGTCAAGATCGTGGTGCCGGAAATTGCTGAATTTGCCACAGCTATTGGAGCTGCCCTATGGAGCGCGTGAGCCTTAAGCCGGGGCGGGTGCTTGAACTGGACGCCCTGCGTGGCCTAGCCTTGCTTTTGATGGTCCTGCACCACCTGATCTCCGACCTGCGCTTTATCTTCGGACTGGATATCCTGGCCTTCCAGGAGCACAATTGGTTTATTTATCTGCTCCGGCCGGTTTTTTTGAATATTTTTATTGTTGTTTCCGGGATCAGCTGCACATTTTCCCGCAGCAATCTCAAAAGAGGCAGCCGCCTGCTGGGTCTTGCCTTAGCGATGACCCTGATTAGCTGGCTCATCTCCTATTTTACTGATTCTGAAGTCTACATATATTTTAATATCCTGCATCTTTTGGCCTGTGGCATTTTGCTTTATGCTTTCCTGACCCGCGGGGAAGTCCGCACGGGCCAGACCAGCGCACGGGTCGATATCTGGCTTCTACTTTGGGGAGCTGTCTTTTTATGGGCAGCCAGTGTCCTGCCTGTCTTTACGGAGCGGGCCAGCTGGCTGCTGCTGCCCTTTGGCCTGCCGCCTGAGGCGGCCGGCACCATGGCAGACTACCTGCCCCTGGTGCCCTGGCTGGGCTTTTTCCTGCTTGGAGCCCTGTTTGGCCGCCATGTTTATGCCAGCCGGCAAACCGCCCTGCCAGACCTACCAGCCTGGCTAGAAAGCCTGGCCAGGCCCCTGGCTGTGGCAGGCCGGCATTCATTACTAATCTATGCCCTGCATCAGCCAATTATTCTGATTATCCTTTTTGCCTTACGCTTTTTAGCTATAATTTGAAAGAGGTGGGACTTTGCCCCTTAAAACGATCATATTTGATTTGGACGGCACCTTGCTAAATACCCTGGAGGACCTGGCTGATGCCGCTAACAGTGTTTTAGAAGAGCTGGGCCAGGCCGCCTTGCCAACTGAGGATTACCGCTATCTGGTTGGGGCCGGTGCACGTAAGCTGATCAGCCGTATGCTAGAGGCAGCAGGCCTGCCGGCAGCGGATGAGCAGCAGTTGGATGAGCTGCTGGCCAAGTATAATGCCGCCTATGCCTTGAACTGGCATGCTAAGACCAGGCCCTATCCTGGGATCAGGCAGATGCTGAACGAACTGCGCCAAAACCAGTTGCAGCTGGCAGTCTTTTCTAATAAGCCAGATGCTTTCACCCAGCTGGTGATTGAACATTTTTTTCCAGACCAGCCCTTTTTTCTAGTCCAGGGTCAACTGGAAGGCGTGCCGCTTAAGCCTGATCCGGCAGCTCTTAAGCTGATCTGCCAAAAGCTGGGCCGGGCGGTAGATGAAGTTGCTCTAGTTGGTGACTCTGCCTATGATATGCAGGCAGCTGTCCGGGCCGGAGTTCTGCCCCTGGGTGTGCTCTGGGGCTTTCGGCAAAAGCAGGAATTGGTCGCAGCCGGAGCTGCCAGCCTTTTTAGCCAGGCGTCTGACTTGACAGCCTATCTCCTAACCCGGAAAGAGTGATCAGCCATGGGCTTTAAAGAAAAAGACCGTTTACGCCTCTATCGGCCGGCCTGGTATCTGTGGTTATTACCCCTCGGCCTGGCTCTTATTTTACGTCTGGCTGCCCAGGACAGGCCGGACCTGGTCGAGCAATACCATGCCCGTAAGCTTTTTGTCTGGCTGTCTGTACCCCTGGGCAAACTGGTTTCTTGGCTGCCTTTTTCCTTGACTGAAGCAGCCCTGGTCCTGGCTGTTTTGGTTTTGGCCGGTTTTATTGTCAGATTCAGCCTCCAGCTTATTTTCAGTTCCGGCCGCCTGGTCCGGATCATGCGCCTGTTGCGCAGCCTTGTCTGGCTTGTCAGTGTGGCAGCATTGCTTTTCATGCTTCTGCATGGTCTCAACTATGCCCGCCAGCCCCTTGCCACCAGCCTCGATCTGCCGGTCCAGGAGCGCTCGGTCACTGAGCTAAAAGCCATGACCAGCTGGCTGGTCGAAAAAACCAATGACCTGCGCCTTGAGGTCAATCAAGATGCATCTGGTGTGTTTGTCCTAAAAGACAGCATGCAAGAAACCCTGGCCAAAGCGCCTGAGGTTTACGAGGAGGCTGCCGGAGCCTATCCCTTGCTGGCTGGTCCGACTGTGACTCCCAAAAGCGTCTTTTTATCCCGTTACTGGTCCTATACCGGTATCACAGGCATGTATATGCCCTTTTTTGTTGAAGCCAATGTCAACACAGATGCACCTGCTTACGGCATCCCTGAAGCCATCTTGCATGAACTGGCCCACACCAAGGGTTTTGCCAGGGAAGATGAGGCCAGCTTTCTAGCCTTTTTGACCGGTATCAACAGTAAAGAAAAAGACTTTGCCTATTCAGCTGCCCTGGGTGCCAGCCTGCATAGCCTGAATGCCCTGGCTGCAGTTGACCAGGCAGCCTGGCAGGAAGTGGCTGGCCTTGTCAGTGAGGCTGTCTGGCGCGATCTGGCAGCCGGCTCTGCCTACTGGCAGCAGTTTGCCGGTCCGGTCCAGGAAACAGCAACCAAGGTTAATGATGCCTATTTGCAGGCCAACCTGCAGGCCGATGGTGTGCATAGTTATGGCCGGATGGTGGATCTGGTTCTGGCCTGGTATGCCAGCCAGTCTAGCTAAAGTGGTATGACGCAGCTGCTTTTAGCCGGACACAGGGAAAGGCATGGCCTGGAAGAGCTATTGCGCCTGTTTTTAGGCACGGCCACCAGTCCCTGGCCCATCCGGAGCAGCCTGGTGCAAGAACCAGGCCAAAGCCGGGTCAGGACTGAGCTGGCTGGCCGGGTCATAGAGCGGCAGGTTGATTCGCATTTTGCCAAACGGGAGATCAAGCGCCAGCTTTACCAGCTGCTGGCAGACCAGACCGGTCACAAATTCCCCTGGGGTTCTTTGACCGGAGTCCGGCCGACTTTTATTGCGGCAGAGCTTTTGCAGCTCAATCCTCAGCCGGACTGGGTCAAGCAGCAGCTGATCTTGCTCTACCAGCTGGATCCTGCCAAGGCCAGCCTGGCTGTTAAGACAGCTCAGGCGGAAATGAAGATTTTAGAGCAGGCCCTGCCAGCTGGTCAGCTTTTATATGTCAGTGTGCCTTTTTGTCCCAGCCGCTGCAGTTATTGCAGTTTCACCAGCCAAGCCGGCAGCGCCAGGCAAGACCTTTATCAGCCTTATGTCCAGGCCCTGCTCCAGGAAGCAAGGATCCTTGAAAGTCAGTTGCAAAAACCGCTGCAGGCTCTCTATCTGGGTGGCGGTACACCAACTTGCCTGCCGCCTGGTCTTTTAGATCAGCTGCTAGAGGGCTTGTTTGCACTTTTGCCTAAAAATAGCAAAATGGAATTTACAGTTGAGGCGGGCCGGCCGGACACCCTGGGGCGGGAAAGCCTGGCAGTTCTGGCAGCTTACCCTGTCACCCGCCTCTGTATTAATCCGCAGACTTTCCACGATGACACTTTAAAAAGGATCGGCCGCCAGCATACAGTCAAACAGCTGTATGAGGCCTGGCAGCTGGCCCTGGCGTATGGCTTTACCAATCTCAACCTCGACCTGATTGCCGGTCTGCCTGGCGAAACACCCTCTGATCTGGCCTTTTCTTTAAATAAGGCCCTGCAGCTGGATGCGGCAGGCATAAGCTTGCACAGCCTGGCCCTAAAGCGTGGGGCAAGGTTGAAGGAATCGGCCGATAAGAGCCCTCTTTTACCCCAGCCTGCTTGGCAGGCTATGACAGCCACAGCCGAGCAGCTGCTGGCTGAACATGATTTTTGGCCTTATTATCTTTACAAGCAAAAGTACGCCTTAGGCGGCCTGGAGAACACGGGCTTTGCCCAGCCCGGCCGTGAGTGCTTTTATAATGTGGCCATGATGAGTGACCAGGTGCCTGTGCTGGGCCTGGGCAGTTTTGCTGTTTCGAAAAAGATCACTCAGGGCAAAATAGAGCGTCAGACCAGTCCGCGCGACCTGAAGACCTACCTGGAGCGGGTGCCAGAACTGGCTGCAGCTAAGGCCAGCTGGTTTAATCAAGCTCTAGAGTGATAAAGACCAGCTCCGGCGGGGCAAAAAGCCTGAGTGGCAAGCCGACTGTGCCCAGGCCGCGTGAGACAACCAGTTGGCGTCCGTCTTTTAATTTGTAATGACCGTAAGGATATTGGCGCCCTTCGTGGACCGTGTAGATGGCTTTACCAAAAAAAGTCACCTGACCATTATGGGAATGGCCGGATAAGGCCAGATCGAATGAATCCTGTTCCAGGCCGGCAGCATAATCAGGCTGGTGCATGAGCAGGAGGCGGAAGGAATGGTCGGGCAGCTGGTTGGAGGCTATAAGGCCGGCCTGGCTATAGGCCTGCTCCAGATCGGGGTTGCCGAAATAAGATTCGGCCAGGCCAGCCAGCCAGAGATTGTCAATCAGGACTGATTCGTTGTTTAGGATGGTGAAACCGCCTGCTTCGAGGATGCGGGCCATGTAGAGGTATTCGGCCCGCAGCCTGTTGTCATGGTTGCCGGCTACGGCAAATTTACCCAAAGGAGCGCTGAGACTGTCTAGAACCGCTGCAGCCGCCTGGGCAAATTCGTCATTGACCGGGGTTTTATGGTCGATCAGGTCGCCGCCAAATAAGATGATGTCCGGTTTTTTTAACATGATGGCATCTGCCGCCTTTTGCAACATGGCCGGCGTATAGTGTACGCCCAGGTGAGTGTCACTAAAAAAAGCGATTGTTTTTCCCGCCCAGGCCTGGGGCAGATTGCTTGACCTTAAAGTATAGCTTTTAGTTGTCAGCAGCTTGGGCTCTATGAAGTAGGCCCAGCCTGCGGCCAGGCTGGGTAATATGATCAGAAATGTCAGGAAAAAAAGGAGCACGGCTCTTTTACGCCTCCTTCGGGCAGCTGGTGCAGCCTGGGGCTGTTCCAGCTGGCTGCTGCCCAGCATGATGGGCTGTGTGTTTTGCTTTCTCATTTGGCCTGCCTTTTTTATTTTCAGCACTAGCTGTATTTTGTATCTTACACAAAAGCAGGGCTGAGGCCAAGGGCAGGGCAGGAGATATCACTCCACGCTCCATTCAAAAATGTTCAAGAAACGCTGCCCATCTTTGTGAAGATCTGTCCATTCCGGCAGGCGGGCCAGGCACAAAAAACGTGCACCGAGTTTTTCGCAGACCCGTCTGGAGGGGAGGATGTCATAATAATGACAAGGGGTAAAAACACTGTATTTAATGGGGTTTTGAACACTTCAATCGTGCGCATTCCCTTTCTAAGCCGTAAGGTTTAGGAGGGGGTTAGCACCTTATTGTTTTTCAATGTACTTTTTAATGACTACTAACGGAGCTCCACCAACAAAAAAGAAGCAAATAGCTTGGTGCCCAAAACACAGCCCTGCCAAAAAGGGTGCAAGATGCAAAGAAAAACTCTTTGCGCACAAGGCTGCTGCTGACTGCCTAAAGCTGTTGATTAGAGCCGCCATTAGCTGGAGGGACCTTGATCATGCTTTAACGCTAGTATCTTGGGCAACCCACGCTCTGCAAATATGTTTAGGGCGCTTTCCCTGATCTTGTTTAATATAGGCTCGTCAATGTTTTTTGTCGCTATTTGTCAAAAAATCCTGCAAAAATCCTGGCTGTTGTCAGACTGGTTGGAATCTAGTATAATCTTAAAAAATGATAATACAAATGCATTGACCGGAAAAAGTAACCAGTTGAATTTTTTACAGCGAGTGCAGGCTGGTGGGAGCTGCATAATTAAGTCCTCTGGCGAAGATCATCCGCGAGCAGCCCGACAAAACCTCTTGAGAGGGAGTAGGAAGGGCCGGCAGACTGCCTTTGTGGCAGCGTCACCGTTAACAGAAAGACGAGATGGCAAGCAGTTAGGTTGTTTGCCGTGTACGGGTGGTACCGCGCTTGGATTGGCGCCCCGTTGGTGGGCGTCTTTTTTTATTGGAGGTAGGGTATGTATAAGAAGGTAGCAACAGATATGAGTTTTGCCCAAAGGGAGCAAGAAGTACTGCAGTTTTGGCAAAAAGAGGAAATCTTTAAAAAATCACTGAGCCACCGGGCTGGTTGTCCGGAATTCACATTCTACGACGGACCGCCGACTGCCAACGGCAAACCGCATATCGGTCATATCCTGACCCGTTCCATCAAGGACATCATCCCGCGTTTCCAAACCATGAAAGGCAAAAATGTCCTGCGTAAGGCGGGCTGGGACACCCATGGCCTGCCGGTCGAGCTGGAAGTGGAAAAAGCCCTTGGTATCGATGGCAAAGAGCAGATCGAAGCCTATGGAGTGGAGAACTTCATCGATAAATGCCGTGAAAGTGTCTGGAAATATAAGGCTGAGTGGGAAGACATGTCTGAGCGGGTTGGCTTTTGGGCTGACATGGAAAACCCCTATATCACCTATGAAAACGACTATATCGAATCCGAATGGTGGGCCCTTAAAACCATCTGGGACAAGGGCCTGCTTTATAAGGGGCACAAGATCCTGCCTTATTGCCCGCGCTGCGGCACCACCTTATCCAGCCATGAAGTGGCCCAGGGCTATCAGGATGTCAAGGAGACATCCATCTACGTGCGCTTTAAAGTGGCTGGTCAAATTGACAGCTATCTGGCAGCCTGGACCACCACGCCCTGGACCTTGCCCTCCAATGTGGCTCTGTGTGTCCATCCGGATAAAGAGTATGTCCTGGTTGAGTTTCCTGAAGACATTGATGGCACGGTAAAGCCGGTGCGTTACTATCTGGCCGAGAGCCTGGTGCCCCAGGTCTTTGGGGAAGAAGGCCGCATCATCGAGCGCTATAAGGGCAAGGAACTGGAAGGCCTGGCCTATGAGCCCTTGTTTCCCTATGCCCAAAGCACAGTGGAAGCCAGCGGCAAGAAAGCCTTTTATGTCACTGCTGATGAATATGTCACCTTAACCGACGGTACCGGTATCGTTCACATCGCCCCGGCCTTTGGTGAAGATGACTCCCGGGTTGGTCAAAAATATGACCTGCCCTTTGTCCAGCTGGTCCAGGAAGACGGCACCATGCCAGCGGAAGTGACTGACTTTGCCGGCCAGTTTTGTAAAGACGCCGACCCGGGCCTGATCAAGAAGCTGGCAGCGGACGGCCTGCTGCTGAAAAAAATGCCCTATGAGCACAGCTATCCTTTCTGCTGGCGCTGCGACACTGCCCTGATCTACTATGCCCGCAGTTCCTGGTTTGTGCGCATGACAGCTGTGCGGGATAACCTTTTAGCCAATAATGCCACAGTTAACTGGATTCCGGAAAATATCCGCGACGGCCGTTTTGGCAAGTTTTTGGAAAATATTATTGACTGGAGCATCTCCCGGGAAAGATACTGGGGAGCCCCCCTGCCCATCTGGGAATGTGACTGCGGCCACCGCCATGTGATTGGCTCCATTGCGGAGTTGAAGTCCATGTCTGACAACTGCCCGGATGATATTGAACTGCATAAGCCCTATATCGATAAGGTCCAGATCAAGTGCCCGCAGTGCAGCTGCCAGATGACCCGGACCAGCGAAGTGCTGGACTGCTGGTTTGATTCCGGTGCCATGCCCTTTGCCCAGTGGCACTATCCTTTTGAAAACAAGGAGCTCTTTGACAAGAACTTCCCGGCTGACTTCATCTCGGAAGCCCTGGACCAGACCAGGGGCTGGTTCTACACTTTAATGGCTTTAGGCACAGTCCTTTTTGATGTCTCGCCCTACCGCAATGTAATTGTCATGGGCCTGGTCCAGGACAAGCATGGCCAGAAGATGAGCAAGCATAAGGGCAATGTGATCGATCCCTGGCTGATCCTGGATAAGCAGGGTGCCGATGCCGTGCGCTGGTATTTTTATTCTGCCAGTTCACCCTGGCTGCCTTCGCGCTTTTCCGAGGAGGCAGTCAATGAAGCCCAGCGCAAGTTTATGGGCACCTTCTGGAACACCTATGCTTTTTATATAATGTACGCTCAGATTGACGGTTTTAACCCGCAAGAACATCATCTTGAGCCGGAGCTGCTGGGTGAGCTGGACCGCTGGGTGCTGAGCCGCTGCAACAGCCTGATCAGCCAGGTTGATAAGCTGTTGCAAAAATACGATATCACGACTGCTGCCCGGGCCATCCAGGCCTTTGTGGACGATTTATCCAACTGGTATGTCAGGCGCGGCCGGGAACGTTACTGGCAGCCCGGCATGGAGCAGGATAAGGTCAATGCCTATATGACACTTTACACAGTGCTGGAGCAGCTGACCCGCCTGAGTGCTCCTTTCACCCCCTTCATGACAGAGGCCATCTACCAGAACCTGGTCCTGAGTCATGATCCAGCCGCTCCAGCCAGTGTCCACCTGTGTGATTTCCCCCAGGCAGACTTGGATTTGGTCGATCCGGAGCTGGAAAAACAGATGGCAGATGTGCTCAGCATGGTCTGGCTGGGCCGGGCGGCCCGCAATACGGCGGCGATCAAGAACCGCCAGCCCCTGGCCACTCTTTATTGCGTGGCACCGCGAGTCCTGCCCGAAGCCTATCAGGAACTGGTCAAGGATGAGCTGAATGTACGCCGGATCGAGTATCTGGCTGACAGCCAGGACCTGGTCGACTATAAGATCAAGCCCCAGTTGCGCACCCTGGGCCGCCGTTTTGGTAAGCTGATGCCGCAACTCTCAGCCCTGCTGGCGGGTCTGGACGGCCAGCAGGCAGTGCAGCAGCTGAAAGATCAGGGTAAACTGGAACTGGAGCTGGCAGGCCAGCCGATTGAACTGGCTGAAGAGGACCTCCTGATTGAGACTGTCCAGCCCCAGGACCTGGTCTCCTACCAGGACCGTGATATGACAGTGGCCCTGGACACCAGGCTGACCGATGAGTTGATTGAGGAAGGCTTTGTGCGGGAGGTGATCAGCAAAGTCCAGACCATGCGCAAGGACAGTGACTTTGAAGTGACCGACCGTATCATCTTGCGCCATAGCGGTAACGCTAAAATAGCCGGCCTGATCTTACGCCACAGCAGCAGGATCGCTGAAGAGGTCCTGGCCAGCCGGATTGAGGCAGGCGAGGGTCCGGGTGGCCGCCTGTGGGACTTAAACGGCGAGCAGTGCACCCTGTCAGTGGAAAGGATTGCTGCAGCCGATTAAAAAAGCAGACCTGCTTCATGGTATAATCAGGAACAGGAAACTGTTTTAAAGGAAAGTTGTGAATGACATATATCGGAAAAGCCGCCCTTTTGGGCATGTTCAGCGGGGATTTTGATCTGACGGGATTTTTGATCCTGATCCTGGTCCTGTGTGTTTCGCTGTCCTTTCATGAGCTGGCTCATGCCTGGGCTGCCTGGCGCCTGGGCGATGACACGGCCGCCTTGCAGGGCCGGCTGACCATGAACCCCCTGGCCCACCTCGATCCGGTTGGCTCAATTGTCTTTTTGATCGGTGGTATCGGCTGGGCCAGGCCGGTGCCGATCAATCCGGCCCGCTTTAAAAAAGAGATCAGTATCAAAAAGGGCATGATGCTGACCAGCCTGGCCGGCCCGGCTGCCAATCTGCTTTTAGCCTCAGCTAGTGTGCTGCTGCTTTTTTCGCTGGTGACAATCTCCCTGCTGGCTGGTCAGACCGGTCAGGTCTGGCAAATACTGGCAGCTCTTTTCCAGCGCCTATACGGTGCCAACATCATCCTGGCTGTCTTTAATCTTTTGCCTGTGCCACCCCTGGACGGCTTTAAGGTTTTCGGCTCAATCTTGCCCGACCAGCTCTACTTCCGGCTCATGTCCTATGAGCGCTATATCGGGTTGGTATTTTTAGCCCTGGTCATCCTGGGCAGGGGTGTTTTGTCAACTGTGCTCAGTTATGTGGCCTGGCCCTTTAACTGGTTGATCTACCGGCCCGTGGAAAACTTTTTCTACTGGCTCTGGCAGCTGGTCGGCCTGGCTTAACAAATTTGATGGAGGAAAATATGCAGGAAGATAAGATCAAGAAAAAGATTATTTTAAGTGGCGCCCGTCCCACCGGTGATATCCACCTGGGTAACTATTTCGGTGCCCTGGAAAACTGGGTGCGTCTGCAGGATGAGTATGACTGCCATTATTTTATAGCTGACTGGCATGCCCTGACCACAGGCTATGCTGAGACAAAAGGCCTGCCGGATAATATCCTCAGCCTGCTGGCTGATTTTATCGCCTGTGGCCTGGACCCTGAGCGCAGCACCATCTTTTTACAATCACGAGTCATGGAGCATGCTGAGCTCTTTTTGCTCCTGGCCATGATCACACCCCAGTCCTGGCTGGAGCGCAGTCCCACCTATAAGGAACAGCTGGTCCAGCTCAAGGAAAAAAATATCCAGACTCTGGGCTTTTTGGGTTATCCCTGCCTGCAGGCAGCCGATATCCTGGCCTATCTGGCGGATTTTGTACCTGTGGGTGAAGACCAGCTGCCTCATCTGGAACTGAGCCGGGAGATCGCCCGCCGTTTCAACCATATCTATAAGCCTATCTTCCCAGAACCCCAGCCGCTCTTGACAGTGGCCAAGGTCCTGCCCGGCACTGATGGACGCAAGATGTCCAAAAGCTATGGCAACACCATCAGCTTTGCCGATCCGCCGGCAGTGGTGAAAAAGAAGGTCATGAGCATGAAGACAGACCCGGCCCGCATCCATAAGACAGATCCGGGTAATCCGGAGGTCTGCACAGTCTTTGCCTTCCACAAGATCTTCAGCCCGCCGGATGAAGTGGCCTTTATTGACAAGGGCTGCCGTACCGGCACCCTGGGCTGTGTTGACTGTAAAAAAATGCTGCAAAAGCGCCTGCTGGCCTTCCACGAGCCTATCCATGAAAAAAGAACAGCCCTCTTACAAGATAAGGCTGGGCTTTTAGAGATCCTGGACCAGGGCTCAGCCAGGGCGCGCAGCCAGGCTGCCCGGACTTTACAGAAAGTCCGCAAGGCCATGCATCTGGACCTGTAATGAAAGCGTCAGTCCCGGAGCTTAAAATCAGTCAGTTTGAAGGCCCGCTGGATCTGCTTTTTCATCTGATTGAAAAGAATAAACTGGATATTTACGATATCCCCATAGCTGAGGTGACTGACCAGTACCTGGCTTACCTGCAGGGGCTGGATGAGATTGACCTGGATCTGGCCAGTGATTTTTTACTGATGGCAGCGACTTTACTCCATATTAAATCCCGCCTGTTATTGCCTAACCGGCCGACCGAGCTGGCTGCGGAAGCAGATCCGCGCGAGGAGCTGGTGCTGCGGCTATTGGAATACCGCCGCTGCCGCACCATTGCCGCTGATCTAGAGGAGCGTCATGCCGAATACAGCCAGACCATGCTCAAGCTGGCCGAACCACCAGCTCGGCTCGGCTTGGCCTTACATAAGGACAGCCTGGTACTGGACTGGGAGCTTTTCCGCCAGGCCAGCTTGCGTCTGGTCCAGCAAAATAAGGCCAGGTTTCATGACCAGAAGGAAAAGATAGCTCATCTGCTCCAACGCGAGAAGGTTTCTTTACAGGCCAAGATGCGCCAGGTCTGGCAGTATGTGCAAATGAGCAGCCGGATCTTCTTTAATGAGATTTTCCCCTTGACCCGGACCAGCAAACTGGAACGCCTGACGGGCTTTTTGGCAGTGCTGGAGCTGATGCGCCTGGACAGGATTATAGTGCATCAGGAAAAACCTTTTGCTGTGATCATGCTGGAGGAAAATAAAAAATCCGGGGCAGATCCCGCCTTGTCTGAACAGGACCTTGTGGCAGCTGTCCAGGAGAAAGAATATGACTGATAAAGTTCAAGAACAGGCCGGTACTGCTTTTGCGTTGAGCTCGGCTGAGTTGCCGGCCGCTCTGGAGGCGCTGCTTTTTGCGGCAGGCGATCCTTTACCCCTGGATAAACTGGTGGCCATCACAGGCCAGCCGCGTCAGCTGCTGGAAAATGTGCTGGCCGGTCTGGCTGACCAGCTGGCCCGGGACCCCAGACGTGGCCTGCTTTTACGCCGGGTGGAAGAAGGTTATTTTTTCAGCACCAAGCCCAATCAAAAAGAAGTGCTGGAGCGGCTTTTTTTGCCGCGCAACCGGCCGCCCCTGTCCCAGGCCGCTTATGAAACACTGGCTGTGGTGGCCTATAATCAGCCTGTGACCAGGGCCCAGGTTGAGGCAGTGCGCGGGGTCAACAGCGACTCTATCATGGCGCGTCTGGTTGAAAGAGGCTTGCTGGCTGAAGCCGGCCAGCTCGATTCGCCAGGCCGGCCCTTCTTATATGTGACAACAGAGCAGTTTTTACTCTCTTTCGGGCTCAGCTCTGTCCAAGAGCTACCCCCGCTTGAGATGCTCATGTACGGCACTTTGCGCGATTTTGAAACATCACTGGATCAGGCTGCCGGCAAAGAAAGCCGCCAGATGACGATCGACCAGCTCAGCCAGGTCTACCAGGCCGAACCAGAGCTGGAGCAGGACAAAATGCCGCTGGAAGTCAAGGATATGGCTGACGCTGCTGTTTTGGCTGTTTCCGAAGCTTTGTTTGGTGAAGATGAAGCAGATCAGGCAGATTGACTGTGGAAATAGCCAATTTTAGGCTGGTTAACCCGCTAATTCTTTAGTTGATCTATTGCCG
>CAZZGG010000029.1:24548-25857 GCA_964654125.1 uncultured Oscillospiraceae bacterium | reverse complement strand
CCGTTAAGTGTAAAAGTAAGCGCTAGTGTTTTAGTAGCAGTTAACTTGCAAAGAACTAGCAGCAGGATTACTCAATAAACAGATATCCATAATGAGATGCGCACAGCGATGGGATTGCCAAAGGCTTGGGCTATATCATCGTTACGGGCGAAATCACCTGCAGTGACATGGAAATTATGGCTGATCTGCCGGCCGAGATCATCATCCATCAAGGTTATGCTGCAAACACTGCTGATGGGTCGGTGTGCGCTGACAGCTTGCTCAATCTCAGCGTCTTTCAGCGAGAAAGGCAGTTCCGGCCGATCAGCCAAGCTAGCAAATTGCTCCAGCAGGCTGCGATATGCAGCCTCGTCTTCGGCAAAAAAATCGAAGAAAACCTCGTGTAATGCTCCTGCGCCGTCGTTTAGGTCAGTGTCAAAGACAAAACGCAACACCATATTAGCCTGCTGCTCGAATGGCATGACAAAAACAGGGACAGCAAACTCGAATGCCTGATCATCATAGCTGAGGACGACGATACGCTCCCGCTCGATCTTCAGTGAATTAACCACAGCAGACGGAGCAGAAAACCAAGGAATATCCACCAGTTCATTGCGATCTGGGGCTAATAATAAAGTAAGATCAAGAGTTGGTAAACCGTCGGTAGGGTTTGATAGGCTGGTTCTATCAGCAGCAGCTAACGCGCAGCCACTTAGAGCAAGCAACAGAATCAAAAAGATAGTTAACAAGTATTTTTTCATTTTTTGCACCTACTTTCCAGCAGAATATAGTCATAAGCTAGCACTGCACTATAGTTATCTTCCTCGGCTTACTGCACTTTTATAAATCAACTTTCAAATCAGCGAGGTGCGTAAAAAATTACCACTTTTAAAATCTAGTCAATATCCAAATATGCCTGAAATTATGATCGTTCCTACATATTTAGTGTACCAGAAAAAGAAAGCTGAGTCAAAGCAAAGTCAGATACATTCGCTAAATAAGCTTATAAATCAAATCTATCCTGGAGCTATTTTGCAGGATAAGACCTGTGGATGTCGAGCTGGGTGGATATATGGTAAAATTTAAAAAAACTGTAAGGAGTCTTACTGTGCGAATTTATTTAACCAGGCACGGCCAGGTCAACCCGCAAGAAACCTTTGCTGATGATCCGGATCTGCCCAAGGCAGACCCGCCTTTAACCCGGTTGGGAGAGAGCCAGGCAGCCCTAACGGGCCGGCGTCTGGTGGAGCTGGGTTTTCAAGGTGTCATCTATGCGTCGCCTTTTCGGCGCACTTTAAAGACAGCCCAGGCAATTGCCAATTTCACAAAA